>JBPOHE010000111.1:0-24655 GCA_052035915.1 Pseudomonadota bacterium | reverse complement strand
TATCTGGCCGAAGAAGCCCGCGACCTGGGGATCATCAAACGACCGCGCCAGTCCGCCCCTCACCGGAGTCCAACCCCATAGCTTTCCGCTTGACATGGCTGCGAATCCCTTAACTTTTGACTGATGGTGTATAGCCGATTTTTTGTTCTCCATTGGAGAACAATTCCGTTGTAACTTGAGATATTGTTCTTAAAAATAGAGCGATAAAGGGCTGTTTTCCATTCATGCCCGGAAGGCTGACTGAGGCTGGTTTTGGTGGATGCGGCGCTTGGCGCGCCTTATCCACCCTACACCAAGTTTCCTCTTGGAGCCTTCTCGTAGCGGCGCATTCTGGGCTGGCTTTCGACCAGTCTGAAATAAAGAATCCATCCGGAAATGAAAAAAGCTGATTCCCTCATACTTTGAGGCGTCCACCACGGGCTGAAGGCCGGTGATCAGCCGTCGGCGGCCTGTGCCCGCGCCAGGGCGCGGTAGCCGATATCCCGGCGGAAGTAGACATCCTGCCAGGTTATCTGCCGCGCCTGGGCATAGGCCAGGTCTTGGGCCGCCGCGACGCTGGGGCCGAGGGCGGTGACACAGAGCACCCGCCCGCCATTGGTAACGACCTCGTTGCCGACCACTTTGGTGCCGGCGTGAAAGACCTTGAGGCCGGGGGGTTCCTCTCGGGGAAGACCGGAGATGGGATGGCCCTTGGCATACTGGTCCGGGTACCCGCCGGCGACCATGACCACCCCCAGGGCGCAACGCGGGTCCCAGTCGGCGGTGCATTGGTCGAGCCGACCGGCGAGGGCGGCCTCACACAGCTCGACCAGATCGGAACGCAGGCGCAGCAGGATGGGCTGGGTCTCGGGATCGCCAAAACGGCAGTTGTATTCGAGCACCTTGGGGTGACCCTCGGCGTCGATCATCAGACCGGCATAGAGAAAGCCGACATAGGGATGGCCTTCGGCGGCCAGGCCGCGCACCGTGGGCCAGATCACCTGGTCCATGATCCGTTGGTGTACCTCCGGCGTCACCACCGGCGCTGGAGAGTAGGCCCCCATGCCGCCGGTATTGGGGCCCAGATCGCCATCGTCCCTGGCCTTGTGATCCTGGGAGCTGGCCATGGGTAGGCAGTGTTCGCCATCCACCATGACGATGAAACTGGCCTCCTCGCCACGGAGGAATTCCTCGATGACGACCCGTTCGCCGGCGGCGCCGAAGCGCCCACCGGTCAGCATGTCCTGGAGCGTGGCCACCGCCGTCTCCCGATCCTCGGCGATGATCACCCCCTTGCCCGCCGCCAGCCCGTCGGCCTTGATCACCACCGGCAGGGAGACCCGGTCCAGATAGGCCAGCGCCGGGGCCAGCTCGGTAAAGCTGCCGTAAGCGGCGGTGGGGATGCTGTGACGGCTGAGGAAGTCCTTGGTGAAGGTTTTGGAGCCTTCGAGCCGGGCGGCCGCCCGGGAGGGACCGAAGCAGGGCAAACCCGCCGCCTGGAAGGCATCCACCACGCCCAACACCAGGGGCGCCTCGGGACCGACGATGGTCAGTCCGATGTCTTGCGACTGGGCGAAGGTCAACAGACCCTGGATGTCTTCCGCGGCGATGGGGACGTTCTCGGTGTTCGGCTCCAGGGCCGTGCCGGCATTGCCGGGGGCGACGAAGACCCGTTCGACCCGGGGCGAGGCCGCCAGTTTCCACGCCAGGGCATGCTCACGCCCACCACCACCGATGACCAGAACCTTCATGACGAACGCCTCCTGAGTTGGGAATCGAGTGACAAGGAGGAACCGGGGCTCAATGGCGGAAATGGCGCATGCCGGTGAAGATCATGGCCATATCGTGTTCATCCGCGGCGGCGATGGCTTCATCGTCCCGCATGGAACCACCGGGTTGGATCACGGCGGTGATGCCCACCTGGGCGGCATTGTCGATGCCATCCCGGAAGGGGAAGAAGGCATCCGAGGCCATGACCGCTCCCGGTACCTCCAGACCGGCCTGTTCCGCCTTGATGGCGGCGATGCGGGCGCTGTTCACCCGGCTCATCTGGCCGGCGCCGACGCCGATGGTGGCCAGATCCCGGGCATAGAGGATGGCGTTGGATTTGACGAATTTCGCTACCCGCCAGGCAAAGAGCAGATCCTCCAGCTCCTTGGCGGTGGGTTGCCGTTGGCTCACCACACGGAGTTCCTGGGTGAGGCGCAGGTCGGCCTCCTGAACCAGCAGCCCGCCGGTGACCCGCTTGAAGTCCAGACGGGGTCTCAACTCCGGCGTCCAAAAGCCGCATTCCAGCAGGCGGATGTTCTTCTTGCCGGCCACCGCCCGTCTGGCATCCGCCGAGACCTTGGGGGCGACGATCACCTCGACGAATTGGCGGTCGACGATCATGTGCGCGGTATGGGCATCCAATTCCTGGTTGAAGGCGATGATGCCGCCGAAGGCGGATTCGGGATCCGTGCTGTAGGCGCGATCATAGGCCTCCATGAGATCGCTGCCGATGGCCACGCCGCAGGGGTTGGCATGCTTGACGATGACGCAGCCGGGGCCTTCGTTGAATTGTTTGACGCATTCGATGGCGGCGTCGGTGTCGGCGATATTGTTGTAGGAGAGTTCCTTGCCCTGGAGCTGCACGGCGGTGGCGACGCAGGCCTCGGTGACCCCGGGCTCGACATAGAAGGCCGCCTGCTGATGGGGGTTTTCGCCGTAACGCATGGCTTGCTGGCGCTGAAACTGTAGGGAGAGGGCGCGGGGAAACCGGCTCGGCTCGCCGAGGCGTTGGCCGAGATAGTTGGCGATGGCGCCGTCATAGCCGGCGGTATGCTCGAAGACCTTGACCGCCAGGTCGAAGCGGGTGGCGTCGCTGACGGCGCCCTGGTGCTGTTTCATCTCTCCGAGCACCTGCCGATAATCGGCGTGGTTCACCACCACGGTGACCGCCGCCCAGTTCTTCGCCGCCGCCCGCAACAGGGTGGGACCGCCGATGTCGATGTTCTCGATCGCCGTGGCCAGGTCGCAGTCCCCTTTGGCCACGGTCTGCTCGAAGGGATAGAGGTTTACCACCACCAGGTCGATGGGGAGGATCCCCTGCTCGGCCATGACCTCGTCATCCAGACCCCGGCGTCCCAGAATGCCGCCATGGATCCTCGGGTGCAGGGTCTTGACCCGACCGTCCATCATCTCGGGAAAACCGGTGAAATCCGCTACTTCGGTGACCGGGATACCCTGGGCGGCGAGCAATCGCGCGGTACCGCCGGTGGAAAGTATTTCAACCCCCATCTCGACCAGGGCCGTCGCGAACTCGACGACACCGCTCTTTTCGGAGACGCTGATGATGGCGCGGGAAATCTTGTTCATGGCTGGGATCTTCTCTGTGCAATGGGCCGGAAAAGGGAAAATGCGGCGTAACCTCGGTTCCCTGGGCTCTTGGCTGGGTCTGGGCGTGGCGGATCGGTGGTTATCCGAGCTTGTAGTGGGTTAGCTTTTTTCTCAATGTGCTGCGACTGATACCCAGGATGTCCGCGGCCTGGGTCTGATTGCCCTTGGTGTATTCCATGACCGAGCGGATCAGGGGCTCTTCCACCTCGGTGAGCATCAGTTGGTAGAGGTTGCGGATCAGGTGTCCGGCCATCTGTTGAAAGTAGCCCTGCAGGGCCGCCTCGACACAGACCCGCAAGGGCGCTGTGCGCTGTCCGTCCGGAACGCTGAGGATTGGTCTGGTCTCATGTTCAGCGGTAACCGCTTCGATGTTCATGCAATCGGCTTCCTTGGTGTCGTTGTTGTCGTTTTGCTCAGGAACCCGGCCAGGGCTTGGATTTGACCCAGGGCGGTGCCCTCGAGATTGATGTGGTCCCGCATCCTGTCGCCATCCGGAAAGTGACGGCTGTACCAGCCGATGTGCTTCCGGGCGATGCGCACCCCCCGTCTCTCCCCATAAAAATTATGGAGTGCCCCCAGGTGTTCCTGCATCAGGCGGGCGATCCAGGCCGGTTCCGGCGGCGGCAAAGGCGAACCCGTAGCGAGGAAATGGCCGATCTCCAGGAACAACCAGGGCCGTCCCAGGGCACCGCGCCCGATCATGAGGCCGTCGGCCCCCGTGCGCTCAAGCACCAAGCGGGCCCGCTCCGGACTGCCGATATCGCCATTGGCGATCACCGGGATCCTCACCTTGGCCTTGATGGCGGCGATGGTGTCGTATTCCGCCTCACCCGCGAAACCGCAGGCCCGGGTCCGGCCATGCACCGTAACCGCCTGGAGGCCGATCTGCTCCGCCATGGAGGCAATGGCGACCCCGTTGCGCTCTTCGGGCGACCAACCGGTGCGCATCTTCAGGGTCACCGGCACCCTGACCGCCGCGACTACGGCTTCGAGTATCCGTTGTACCAACCTGGGCTCCCGCAACAGGGCCGAGCCGGCTTCCCGGCGACATACCTTTTTCGCCGGGCAGCCCAGGTTGATGTCGATCATCTCAGCCCCCCGCTCCTCACTGATACGCGCCGCCTCGGCCAGCCTTTCCGGGTCCGCTCCCACCAGTTGCACCCCGATGGGTGCCGTCTCGCCCTGGTGGTCCAATCGCTGGAGGCTTTTGGGCCGTTCCCAGAGACCGGTATCGGCCGTCAGCATCTCGCCCATCGCCATGCCGGCCCCCAGACGTCGGCAAAGCTGCCGGAATGGACGATCGGTGATGCCGGCCATGGGGGCGAGCCAGAGATTGTTTTCCAGCCTACAGGCACCGATCTGCATGGGATGCAGCAAAGCGGAGGGGCTGGGGGATAGGGAAAGGGTGCCAATACTACCGGGAAACCCCGCGGCGGCAAAGCACCAGCCTGCCGGGCCGCTCCCCAGGCCCTGGTCCGGGAAAACCTCTGCCGACCGATGTTCGACGGACATCGCGGGCGTTCAGAGGAGTTCGAATCGAAAGCCGCTGACTTCCCGCCCCGGGTCCACCAGGCTCAGATTGATAAGGTGTTCGCCCCCCACCGGGATGAGCCGCTTGGCCGCGCCCATCCCGTAGTCCCTCGGGTCGAAAACGCGGCGGCCAGCCAGCTCCCCCTGTTGGGAGTAGAGACGGATGTCCAGGCTCGGGGGGGGCTGGGCGAAGTCGGCGTTGTTGCGCAGGGTCAGGCTGACCAGCAGTGCCCCTGGGTAGCGGGGATCCTGGATGAAATCACGGCTGAGCGCCTCGAATCGGCGCGGATCCCGGAGCTGGGGTGGCTGGCATCCCACGACCTCGCACAATGAGCTGAGACCGGCATGCAGCCAGGGGACCCGGATAAAGAGTTGAGGCTGGCGCCAGAGGATCTGCCCCACCAGCAGGACGCCCAACACCAGGCTGGCGAATCCCCAGAGCCCTCGCGTCGGCGATCGGCGGGAGGCTTCAAACCCGTATTCCTTCGCCAGCCGGTCGGGTTGGAATGGGGGACGCTTGGGCGCTGGAGGACGGGGGTCCTTGACCCTTGGCGGTGGTTGGATCGCTTCAGCCGGATGATCCGCCGCATCGCTCGGTGGTTCGCCCCTCATTGCGGCTGTGAAGGTCGGCTCCAGAACGGCGGTTACCTCGTTCGCGGCCGGTCGTAGGCGGCTGGGAAGGGCCGGAGGCTCCTCCGCCTGAGTCGCCTGGGGCGGCGTCATCGGCCCACTGGTCCCATAAGGTTCCTCGCCGTCTGAGGGTATCGGCGGCGGCGTCCGATCCGCCTGGGTGGGCTCATACTCGACCGGCAGATTGGCCGGGTCCTCGCTCAAGGTGCTGAGGGCGTTGAAAAGGCTGCCGCAGCGACCGCACCGCACCTGACCGACGGCGGTGCGCAACTGCTGGGCCGAGATACGAAAGATGGTCCCGCAGTCCGGGCATTGGGTGTAGAGCACTTCTCCTCCCTACGAATCAGCTGGCCTCGCGCACGCCATCGAGCCGGACCCAACCCTCCCGTTCACCGGATGTGGGGAAACGGACATCGGGGAGAAAAGCCGCCTCGACCTCTGGGGCTTGGTCCGCCAGTATCCCGGACAGGATCAATTGTCCGCCCGGTTTCAGTAACTCCAATAAGCTGGGTTTGAGTTCGATCAGGGTGGCGGCGAGGATATTGGCGATCACCAGATCCACCCGGGTAGCGGAAGGGATCATGGCCGGATGGCAGAGGCGGAGGGAGTCGCGCACGGCATTGCGCCGGGCGTTGTAGTCCGTGGCCTCGAGCGCCTGGGGGTCATGGTCCACCGCCACGACCTCCCACGCCCCAAGTTTGAGGGCGGCGATGGCCAGGATCCCCGAGCCGCAGCCATAGTCGAGAAGCTGCTTGCCGGTCAGCTCGGCCTGGTCGAGCCACTCCAGGCAGAGGGCGGTGGTGGGATGGCTGCCGGTACCGAAGGCCAGACCCGGGTCCAGATCCACCACAATGGCCTCCTCCCGGGCTGGACCCTTGCCTTCCGGGCAGACCCAGAGCCTGCGGCCGAAAGCCATGGGCTGGAAAGCGTCGAGACAGAGTCGTTGCCAATCCCGATCCTCCACCTGTTCAACCCGCAGATCGGCCAGGGAGGCTTCCGGCAGCAGTCGCTGTATCCGACGGCGCAGCTTGGAGACGGAGTTCGGGGAGTCGAACAGGGCCGTGATGTGGATGAGATCCCACAAGGGGCTGTCGCCGGGTGCCGGTTCGAGTATCTGGGTGTCGCCGGCTTCGCCGAGGGTGATGGCCACGGCGCCCATACGTTCCAGCCGGGCCTCGATCTTGGCGGCCTGGGAGGCTGGGGAGCGGAAACTGACTTGGATCCAATTCATCTCTGCTATTTGTCTTTGATCCACCCGCGCGGCTAGAGACCGAGCTTTTTCTCCAGGTAATGGATATTGGTGCCACCGACAAGGAAGGCGGCATCGATCATGATGTCCTGGTGCAGGCGGATATTGGTCTTGATCCCTTCGATCACCATTTCCTCCAGCGCGGTACGCATGCGGGCGATGGCGGTCTTGCGGTTCTCGCCATAGGCGATGAGCTTGCCGATCATGGAGTCGTAGTAAGGCGGGACGCGATAGCCGCTGTAGATATGGGTATCGACGCGGATGCCGGGACCGCCGGGGAGGTGGACCTGATCGATCTTGCCCGGGCAGGGGAGAAAGTTGGTGGGGTCCTCGGCGTTGATCCGGCATTCGATGGCATGTCCCCGAGGCTGGATGTCTTCTTGACGGTAACCCAGGGGTTCGCCAGCGGCGATACGAAGCTGCTCCTTGACGATATCGACGCCGGTGATGGCCTCGGTGATTGGGTGCTCGACCTGGACCCTGGTATTCATCTCGATGAAATAGAAGTTTCCATCCTCGAACAGGAACTCGAAGGTCCCGGCACCTCGATAACCGACCTGACGACAGGCCTCGGCGCAACGCTCGCCCAGGGTCTGACGCATCTCGGGAGTGATCCCCGGCGCTGGCGCCTCTTCCACCACCTTTTGATGCCGTCGCTGCATGGAGCAGTCCCGCTCACACAGATGGATGGCGTGGCCGTGCTCGTCGGCCAGCATCTGGAATTCGATATGGCGTGGATTGGCGAGAAATTTCTCCATGTACACCGTATCGTTGCCGAAGGCCGCGGCCGCCTCGGCCTGGGTGAGGGCGATGGAATTGAATAGCGTCGCCTCCGAATGCACTACCCGCATACCCCGTCCCCCGCCTCCCCCGGCGGCCTTGATCAACACCGGATAGCCGATCTCCCGGGCGAAGGCGCGGGTGCGTTTGGTATTCTCGTCCAGAGGCCCGTCCGAGCCGGGCACGCAGGGCACCCCGGCGGCCTTCATGGCCGCGATGGCACTGATCTTGTTGCCCATGAGACGGATGGTCTCGGGTCTGGGGCCGATGAAGACGAAGCCGCTCTGCTCGACCCGCTCGGCGAATTCCGCGTCTTCCGCCAGAAAGCCGTAGCCGGGGTGGATGGCCACCGCATCGGTCACCTCGGCGGCGCTGATGATGGCGGGGATGTGCAAATAGCTTTGGGACGAAGGGGCGGGACCGATGCAGACCGACTCATCGGCGAGCAGAACGTGTTTGAGTTCCCGATCCGCCTCCGAGTGCACGGCCACGGTCTTGATACCCAATTCCCGGCAGGCGCGCAGGATGCGGAGCGCGATCTCGCCCCGATTGGCGATGACGATCTTGTCGAACATGAGAGTGGCGCCCGCTACTCGACGACGAACAGGGGCTGGTTGTATTCCACCGGCTCGCCGTTCTCCACCAGAATCTTGGTCACGGTGCCCGAGGTGTCGGACTCGATCTGGTTGAGGATCTTCATCGCCTCGATGATGCAGAGGATGTCGCCCATGGCGACCTTTTGGCCCACCTCGACAAAAGGCTTGGCCCCGGGCGAGGGGGCGCGGTACAAGGTGCCCACCATGGGGGAATTGACGGTATGTTTCGGCGGCTCGGCCTTGACTTCCACGGCTGGCGCGGGGGGCGCGGGCACACCGGGATTCCCCATGAGCTGGCCGGGGTTGGCGAATCCCGGGGAGAAGGGCGCCGCTACCAGGGATTGGCGACTGATGCGCAGCATCTCCTCGCCCTCGTGTATTTCGATCTCGGTGATGTCCGAGGCTTGAACCAGCTCGATGAGCTTCTTGATCTTTCGGATATCCATGGCAGGCCTTTATTGCTCAAGTCCGCTCGGTGAGGCGACGCGCGGCAGCCTGCAGGGCCAGTTCATAACCCTGGGCGCCAAGTCCGCTGATCACCCCTTCCGCAATGTCGGAGAAATAGGAGTGGGCCCGGAAGGGTTCCCGGGCGTGAACGTTCGATAAATGTACCTCGATGAAGGGGATGCCGATGGCCAGCAGGGCATCGCGCAAGGCAATGCTGGTGTGGGTGAAGGCGGCTGGATTGATGATGATGAAATCCACCGCCTCCTGTCTGGCGCGATGAACCTGCTCGATGAGTACGTGCTCCGCGTTGCTCTGGATGAAGAACAGCTCGTGGCCGGCGCTCTCCGCCTGGAGTTCCAGACGGTCACGGAGGCCGTCCAGGGTCTCAAGGCCATAGTGATGGGGTTCTCGCGTACCGAGAAGATTCAGATTGGGGCCATTGAGGACCAGGATCTTCGCCATGGGAAACCTGCTGCGACGGGATGGGGAAGGGCAGCCTTCGGGGTGACGCGCGCAAGTTTTGCATACTCTGCTGAAAACTGTCTAGATTGACCGGGTTGAGACCGCCGGCCGGCGTATGGCCGTTCCCCTGGTCGGCGGCTAAGGAGCGGGCGCCCTCATGGGCTCTCGCCTGCGGAAGCCGAAACCGGGTTGGGAAAGCCTCTGCGGTCGACCGCGAGACAGGGTGGTCATTGAGCTGGCGCTTTGCCTGTCGGCGTTTCCGGGCCTGGGTGCTATGACCCGATTTATTGTTCTCCATTGGAGAACAATACCTCTCTTTAATCCTCAATTATTCTCGGAAAAAGAACGAAAAATGGCCTTTTTCCGCCCAGGCCCGGAGCCATCGAGCCCAGAGAGCCGCCTCTCTCCTCCTGGGTCCGGCTCGCATCGCCAAGTGGGGCCAGGGATGGGCCGAGCCGGGGCGGCGCCGCCGGGGCGGTGTTACAGCAAAGGCAGGATTTCGGACTGGATAAGGGCCTGGGGCAGTTCGCCGCAATAGGTCAGGCGAACCCGTCCGTTGCGGTCGAAAACCACGGTGTAGGGCAGGTCGCCGATGCGATTGCCCAACCCCCGGGCAACCTGGATGGCGTCCATCCCACCGATCAGGGTGGGATAGTTGATCCCCAGGGGAGCAAGAAAACCGCGCACCTTTTCCGGCAGATCCAGGGCGATGCCGACGAACTGCAATCCCCGCTCGGCATGCTCCTTCTGCAGGGCCATGAATTGGGGGATCTCCTTGCGGCAGGTAGGACACCAACCGGCCCAGAAATTGAGCACCAGCACCTTGCCATAGTATTCCCGCAGACCATGGGTCACGCCGTCGAGATCGGGAAAGTTGACGGATGGGATCGCGTTGATGATCTCGGCGTGGCTGGCCGTGGACTTGGGGGTGGCTGGATGCCGATGGGAGCGCCAGCTATGTACCCCATAGCCAGCCGCCAGAGTCAAACCGACGGCGGCGATCACCACGGTGACACCACGCAACCACTTGATCGTCATGGTAGGGCCCGCCTGGCATGGGCGGCAAACTCAGCCGCCGGTTTGAAACCGATCAGGCGGTAGTTGGTTCGCTCCTGGCCGCTCAGATCGAAAAAAAGGATGGCCGGTGGGCCAGGCAGACCGAAGCGCCCCTGGAGCAGGGCCTTGTCTTCGGCATCGTTGGCGGTCACATCCGCCCGCAACAGCACCACCCCGGCCAGCGCCGCCCTGACTTCGGGGGCGGGGAAGGTATAGCGTTCCAATTCTTTGCAGGAGACGCACCAATCGGCGTAAAAATCGAGCATCACGGCTTGGCCCTGAGTACGGGCCGCGGCGAGCTCACGCTCGAGATCGGCGGTGGATTTGATGGCCTTGAAGTGCAGGGAGTTCTGTTCCGCTTGCCCCCCTCCAGCCAGGGTCAGACCCCGCAAGGGTTGGAGCGTATCTTTGCCACCGGCGGCGGCGCCGACCAGCATCAGGGCGCCGTACACCAGGATGGTTACCCCCAGGCCCTTCCACAGCTTGGCCCAGCCCGAGGCTTCCACCGGCAGGGCCGCCAAGGCCCCCATGTACACCGAGGCGGTGATGAGCAGGCCACCCCAGAGCCCCAGGCTGATGGCCGGCGGCAGAATGCGCTCCACCAGGGTGATGGCGACGGCGAGTAGCAGCACACCGAACACGGCCTTGATCTGATCCATCCAGCCCCCGGCCCTGGGCAACCATTTGCCGGCGGAGGTGCCGATGAGGAGCAAGGGCGCCCCCATGCCGAGACTGAGGGCGAAGAGTGCCGTCCCACCAAGCAGTCCATCGCCGGTTTGCCCGATATAGATGAGGGCGCCGGCGAGGGGAGGCGCCACGCAAGGGCCGACGATGAGGGCTGAAAGCAGGCCCATGACGGCCACGCCGAGCAGGGTGCCACCCTGCTGGCGGTTGCTGATTTCGGACAAGCGCGTTTGCAGTCGCGAGGGAAGTTGCAGCTCGAAAAAGCCAAACATCGACAGCGCCAAGGCGACAAAAATCCCGGCGAAGGCGGCCAGCAACCAGGGATTCTGGAAGCTCGCCTGGAGATTTTGGCCGAACAGCCCCGCCAAGACCCCCGCCAGGGTATAGGTCAGGGCCATCGCCAGCACATAGACCAGGGACAGCAGGAAGGCCCGTCGCGGGGTGATCCCCCGTCCCTGGCCGGCGATGATGCCGGACAGGATGGGGATCATGGGAAAGACACAGGGGGTGAAGGCCAGCAGCAGCCCGAAGCCGAAAAAGCTGGCCAGGATGAGGCCCAGACTGCCCTTGACCAGGGTGGCGGCGATACGGTCCTGTTCCGCCTGGGGTTCGTTCCCGACCGTCCGCGGAACCGCCGGGAGAACGGCGGGCGCCGCTGTGGAGGTCGGCGCTGGAGAGGCGGCGGCGGCCAGGGCGGGCAGGAGCAACTTTACCTGCTCCCGCCTGGGTGGATAGCAGATGCCGATCTCGGCGCAACCCTGGAACTGCACATCCAGGGTGGCCGTGGTGGCGCCCGGAGCCGCCCGCAGCAGACCAAGCGGAAGTTCAAAGTCCTCACTATAGACCTCCACATCCCCAACGCTGCCGTCGGGACGGACCGAATCATGCTTGATCTGGCCCGGCGGCAGCTCAAAGGCCTTGAGGCTGACGCCGCTATTCCCCGGCAGGCGGACACTGATCTTATCGCGGTAAAGATAGGTGCCCTTGGCGACCTGCCAACGCAGGATGGCCTGTTCCCCGCCCGCCACCTCGGCGGAGAAGCGGAAGGCCTGTTCAGCCTCCAGGAGGCCGTCCTCATTGGCCGGGAGCCCCAGGTGCTTATCGAGCGCCGCCAGCGCCGCCACGGCCTGGGTCGGCGCGGGAGAGGGTGGTTTTGCCGTGATCAGTGGCGGCAGCTCAATCAACACCACCTGGGCATGGGGCGGAAAGCAGAAGCCCTTGTCGGCGCACCCCTGGATCTTGGTATTGAGCGTCAGGGTGTTGGCCGCCCCCGGCTCGCGCTTTACCGGAAGGCGGACGGCGACCAGGTGGCGGTAGATCTTCACCTCGCCGAAAAATTCGTCTTGCTTGGTCTCGGCGGTGGGAAACCGGGGGGGACCGAGGTCGATGCCTGGGGTATCGGCGGTGAATTTGAACTTGTCGCGATAGAGATAGTAGCCATCGGCGATCCGCCACTCCAATACCAGCATCTCTGGCCCCTCGGCCTGGCCGGAGATGCGGAAGGCCTGATCGGGGAGCAGGAAATCCTCGCTAGCCCAAGTAGGGGAAGCGAACCCGAGTCCGCAGAGAAGGATTTGGAGCAAGGTCAGGAGATGGCGGTACATTCGTCTACCCATCGCAGGTAATCAGTCAGGCCGGTATGAACAGGGACGGCGATCACCTCGGGAAGTTCATAGGGATGGAGTTCGCGGATCAGTTGTTCGAGGGCGGTGTAGCGTTTCGCGCCGGTCTTGATCAAGAGCAACCACTCATTTGAGTGTTCAAGCCGACCCTCCCAGCGATAGATCGAGCGGACCTGGGGCAGGAGATTGACGCAGGCCGCCAGCCTGGCCTCGACCAAGGCGGTGGCGATGCCTTCGGCGGAAGCCTCATCCGGACAGGTACAGAGCACAATCAGGGTGTCGTTGGTCATGGATGGAAAGATACCGGAACGGCCTGAGTGGCAACAGCCTCCCCTGCTCCGGACAAGCGGCTGGTTCTCGATTCACCTAGGGAGAAAGGGGGAGTTCGGCAAGGGAAGGTTGGCATCTATGGTTCCTTCGCTTATTTGGTCTTTGATCGTTCCCAGGCTCCAGCGCGGAAAGGTCGCTCGGGAGACTTCTGTATCCCGAGTCGAGGGAGGCGGCCCATAACCCAGGAAAGATAAGAATTATCTTATATATTATAAATATTGCAAAAACAATACTTATGAAATAGTGCTTTTTCAGAAGGTCCCGAACACCCGTGGCTTTTTGACCGGTTCGGGCGGCGGCTCGGGTTTCGGCTCCGGCTTGGGTTCCGGAACCATCTCCACCTTGGGCACCGGCTTGGGCGAGGGTTCGATCCTGGGCTCGGGCCGGACCGGTTTGGGCACGGGAACAGGTTCGACTCGGACCTCGGGTTTGGGCACCGGTCGTGGTTCAGGTCTGGGTTCCAGCTTCGGCTCTGGCCTGGGTTCAGGTTTGACCGTCGGCCTGGGTTCCGGCTTCGGCGTCGGTTTCGCCTCCGGTCTCGGCACCGGCTCCGCCTTGGGTGAAGGTCTGACCTCGGGTTTCGGCGTCACCTTGGGTTCGACCTTCACTTCCGGTTGCTTCGCCTCGGCTTGTTTCTTGGCGGCGGCGAGGGCTTTTTTCAGCTCTTCCTGGAGGCGTCGTAATGCCCCATGCTCGGGTTTCACAGTCAGTCCCCGGGTGACCGCGGCCAGGGCGGCGTCAAGCTCCCCACCGGCCTGCAAGGTCTTGGCCTCGCTGAGCAACTGCCCGGCGATCAGATCCTGCTCGGCTAGGGCGGCGCGGTTCCCCGGGTCCAGACGCAGGAGTTCGACCAGGGTCTCCCGGGCGTTGTCCCCGGACGGCGACACCAGGCGTCCGCCCTGGCGCTGAGCCCTGGCCTGTTCCAACAGGGATTGAAGTCGCTCCTGACGGCTCCGCTCGGCGGCCTTGGCCTCGGCCTCCGCCTTGGCTTGAGCTTCCGCTTTCGCCTTGGCCTGGGCTTCGGCCTTCGCCTGAGCGGCGGCTTTCGCTTCGGCCTCCGCCTTGGCCTGGGCCTCGGCCTTCGCCTGAGCGGCGGCTTTCGCTTCGGTCTCCGCCTTGGCCTGGGCCTCGGCCTTCGCCTGAGCGGCGGCTTTCGCTTCGGTCTCCGCCTTGGCCTGGGCTTCGGCTTTCGCCTGAGCGGCGGCCCTCGCTTCGACTTCCGCCTTGGCCTGGGCTTCGGCTTTCGCCTGAGCAGCGGCCCTCGCTTCGACTTCCGCCTTGGCCTGGGCTTCGGCCTTCGCCTGAGCGGCGGCCCTCGCTTCGGCTTCCGCCTTGGCCTGGGCTTCGGCCTTCGCCTCAGCCTCGGCCCTGGCCTGCTCGATCCGGTTCCGCATCCCTACCACCTCCGCCTGGCCCGGCTCGATCTGATCCGCCTGGCCTAGGGCTTCGAGGGCGGCGGCGTACTGGCGGCGTTGTAACTGGTCGCGGGCCTGGGTGAGGAGTTCGCTGATCTTCCGACGCCGGTCGGCGACAGCGCGATCATTGTCCACCGTCTCCCGCGCCGCCAGGATGCGGCTGTCACCCGGCTTGACCAGCTCGGCCTTGTCGAGCCGCGCCAGACTCTCGTCGTAACGACCCTCCTGCCGCAGCTTGGCCGCGGCTTCGAGATGACGAAGGAGAATGGACTCGATCCCCGCCGCGGCGCGCTTATCAGCCGGATTCAACGCCAGGGCCTCCTGGTAGAGAAGGAGCGCCGCCTCGATAGCGGCCTCGGTCGGCTTGGGCGCCTTGAGCGGCTTGTCCGCCTTGTCCAGCAACTGGAGGACGCGCCGCTCGTTCTCCGCCCGTTGCGCCTCGGTGAGCGTCTGCTCGCGTAACCTCAGCAGGGGTTCATGGTCCGGAACCACCATGAGTCCGGCATTGATGAGTTCTTGCACGGCGGCGAACTGCCCGGCGCGGAGCTTTTCTTCCGCCATGGCCCGGTAGCGCTCGGCGAGGCGGAGCAGGCCCTGACGGGCGGCGGCGTTTTGCGGGTCAAGCTGCAGGACCTGCCGGTATTTCTCCAGGGCATTCTGCCCGGGGGGAGTGTTCAGCCGATTTTGTCCGAACAAGGATTCGGCCTCCGCCAGCCTCGACCAGATGTCCTCTTCGCGGCGCCGGCTCAGCTCCAAAGCCTCGACTTTTTGCCCCAAGGCCAGGAATTCGGCGTCTCCAGGCGCCAACACCAGACCTTCGGCCATCAGACGGCGAGCCAGGGCGGGGTCGCCCCGGTTCATGGCCTCGTCGGCCCGGTCCAGGAGTAGCTTGCGGAGACGCCCGATACCTATGAGGGCCGCTACATTGCCCGGATCCAGCTTCAACACCTCGCGATAGCTTTCGTTGGCGTTATCACCCCTGGGCTGGGTGATCTGCCCGGCCTCGCTCTGGGTCTTGGCAAGATCGAGCCGCTCGGCGATCTGCTGATCCCGCGCCTGGCGGGCGTCTTCGACCAGGAGTTCCTCCTTGAGCTTGGCCAGCGCCTGATCCTTGGGAAACACCGCCATCGCCTCCTGGAGGAGGACGAGACCCGCCTGGGCGTGACCATCCTTGAGATTTTGCTGCGCCCGGCGACGGTAGCCTTCGAGGATCTGGGCGAGACCATCCGCCGCCGCCTTGTTCTGGGGTTCGAGGCCGAGGACCTGGGTGAAGAGGCTATAGGCATTCTCTTCCGCCGGCGTGGTCCACCGACCCTTGGTCATGGCCTGTTGCGCCTGCTGCAACAAGCCGGCAACCCTTTTCTGCTGCTCCGCCGCCTGCCGACGAGACTCGGCCTCCTGGCGGAAGGTACGCAACTCGGCCTGCTCCGGCGCCAGCCGCAGGCCATCCTCCGCCAGCCGCAAGGCCGCGGCGTGCTCGCCCCGGGCCAGCCGATCCCGGGCCGCCTGGAGCAACTCGCTCAGGGTCTGGGTTTGCCCCAGGCGGGCCTCCCGGTTGCCCGGATCCCGGGTGAGGATCTTGGCATAGGTGACGAAGGCATTGTCGTCCGGCGGTGAGACCCAGTCGCCCCGCTGCCGCTGTCCGGCCGCCTTGGCGAGCAGCTCGGCCAGTTCCCGCTCCCGGGCGGCGCGCGTGGCCAGGGCCTGTTGCGCCCGCTCCCGGACTTGCTGCAACTCGGTGTCCGCGGGCAACGCCTTGAGTCCTTCTTCCGCCAGGGCGAGGGACTCCTCCAACCGCTCCCCGGCCAGGGCCTGTTTCGCACCCTCGGCAGAATGCCGGGCCAACCGCCCCAGCCGCTCGGTGACCGCCGGGTTGCGCGGGTCCAGGCGCCGGGCCTCCAGCAGCAGGCCGAGCAGGCTTTCCCCCGCCGATTCGCCGAAGTCCTGGGCGGCGAAGCGCTGATCCGCCCGGCGCAGCAATTCGGCCAGGCGTCGTTTCGCTTCCATCGCCTCCCGCTCGGCGATCAGTTCCTTTTCGATCTGCACCAGCGCGGCTTCATTGGGGAAGCCCTGCAAGCCATCGCGGACGATCGACAGGGCCTCATCCGGTCGGCCTTCGGCGCGCTTCTGGGAGGCGGTGGCGAGGAGCCGCAAGCGGATACCCTCGATGCCGCGGGCTGCCTCCTGATGGCCGGGGACGAGGCTCAGCACCTGGCGATAGGCCCAGAGGGCATTGTCTTCCCCGGTTCCGGCCAGGCGGCCCTGGCCCTCCAGGGCTTTCGCCTGCGCCAGCCAGTCCCGCAGGCGGCGCTGACGCTCCAATTCTTGTTGACGTTGGCCGATCTCCCGTTCCAGGGCATGGAGGTCGCTGGCCGCGGGTTCGATCTGCAACCCCTGGCGGACCAGCTTCAGTGCCTCCGCCATATCCTCGGCTTGCAAACGCTTACGCGCGCCCTGGGCCAACCACTGGACGATCTGTCGCAAGCCATCCCGTGCCTGGGTATTGTCGGGGTCGAGTTCGAGCACGCGGCGGAAGGTCTTGAGGGCGTTGTCCTGTTCCGGGGTGACGAATATCTCGGCGGCGAGCTGCTTCCTGCCCTCGATCAGGAGCTCCGAGATCTCCAACCTGAGCGCCAGTTGCTGACGCAAGGCCTTGAGACCGGCGTGATCGGGGCGGACGGCCAGGCCTTCGTCGATGGCGCCCATGGCCTCCTTGAAGCGGCCATCATCCAGGGCCGAGCGCGCCGCGCTCTCGTAATGCACCAGGATGTTGTCGATCCCTTCCCTGGCCCCCTTGTTGTTCGGGTCCAGGCTGAGCACCTCGCGATAACTGTCGAGGGCGCTGTCTCCCTTGGGGAGCGAGAACCGCGAAGCCGAGACGTGGCGCTGGGCCTTCTCCAGCAGCAGTTCCACCATGCGTTGGGTCTGGGGATCCAACTTCGGTTGACTGAGCCACCACCAGAGTCCCCCACCGGCCAGGAGCGAGATCGCCGCCGCGATGAGGCCACCTTTTTTCCAATCCAGGGTCGGGGTCGGTCGCGGTGCAGGGACGGGCTCGACAACCGGCTGGGTAGCGGGCTGGGTGACCGGCTGAGTCGCGGTCCGGGTGGCCGCTTGGGTGGCGGTGCGGCCTATGGCCGTCACCGCGGGCATGGAAGGGGCCGTGGTTTCCGCCGGGAACTGGGTGGCTTCCATCCCCTCCAGGGGCGAGAGAGCCCGTTCCATCGCCGTCAGGGCACGGATCAGCTCCGGCGCGTCCTGGAACCGCTCCTCCGGGGTCTTGGCCAGGATCTTGTTGACGAAGGGTTGCACGAAGGCCAGCGGCTCCGGCAACTGGGGGATGGGCGCGGTGAGATGCTGCAAGGCCACGGCCATGAGGTCCTCGCCCAGGTAAGGACGGACCCCCACCAGCATCTCGTAGAAAACCACCCCCAGGCTGTAGAAGTCGCTGCGCCCATCCACCGCGATGCCCCGGGCCTGTTCCGGGCTCATGTAGTAGGGGGTCCCGATAGCCATTCGGGTATGGGTGAGCTCGGTGTTGTCGGACAGCGCCTTGGCGATGCCGAAATCCGTCAGCACCGCGGTCTGATCGTCCCTGAACATGATGTTCAGCGGCTTGATGTCACGGTGGATGATGCCGTTCTTGTGGGCGTAGCCGAGGGCGGCGGCGATCTGTTTGGTATAGAGAATGGCCTCCGCCAACTGGATCTGCCGCCGGATGCGGTCCTTGAGATGCCCGCCCCGCAGATACTCCATGGAGATGTAATAGCGGTCGATGGCGAAACCGGCGTCATAGAGCACGACGATATGGGGATGGGCCAACTGGGCGTTGCGCTGGCCTTCCCGCAGAAAGCGCTCGCGAAATTCCGCCTCGATGGAGAAGCCCGGCGACATCACCTTGAGGGCGACTTCCCGCCCCAGGGATTCCTGCACGGCGAGAAAGACGGTGGCCATGCCGCCACGGCCGAGTTCCCGAACGATCTTATAGCCGGGGATATTCATCGAGGAGAAAGGTCGGGCTCCGCTGAATCTGCTGAGGATCGGCTGATGTTACGCACTCGGCGGGAGAAATTCAGCATAACCCGGCGGTCAGCGGCCTTCGCTGGCTCGAAAACCTCGATCCGTCCGGCCTGGGCCGGGGATGGCGGTACCAGGGAGCCCACCCCCGAAACATAGTCCTAGTCAATCGTGATATTGAAAATAATCAATTGCATAAATCCATCCCCGGCCCCCAGGGTTGGCCCGAGTATCGACAATGACGAGGATGAGAACATGATCAAGACACTGACCTTTGGTGCCTTCACGGTGGCCCAGGGGTTGAGTGGGAGTCTGCTGGTGGGTGGGGCGATTGCCTTGGTGGGGACGGCCATCCATACCCTCGCCTATTTCTTCCACGAAAAACTCCGGGAAAAGATGCGGCCGCGGCGTAACGACCCAGGGGTTCCGGTCCCGGCCTGATAGCGATTTTCTTCCTGTCGATTCCTGTTCGGTTTTCCGTCATTGGTGGGTGAGGGTCCGACGCCCGAACCCGGCATAGCCGCCAAGCCCAAGTTAACCCTGCCCCGGATATCTTGCTTGGTGGCTTGTGGTTCCTTTTTTCCCCGATTTTGCTTGGCTCCATCCGGGCTACAGGCTCCGGGCCTCGGCCTTGTCGTCGGGTTCTTTGTTCTCTAATAGAGAACAATTCTCATTTTAAAAAGCTATTGTTCTCGAAAAAAGAACGAAAATTGGGCTTTTTTGCCCGAGGCCCGGGTTGAGCTCAGCGGCATCAAACTGATTGTTTGTTCGGTCAAGCGAAACAACCCTTGGCATCGCCCCCGATTTCCGACTTTTCGGCGATTGCCTTAACAGATCTTATCCGGACGCCGGAGGGCTAGCCTATTCGGTCCGTCGCCTTGGCGGGATGGGTCGAAGTGTGGGCGGTAAGTACCGGCCAAGCCGCTTCGAGGTAGACGATCATCGACCAGAGGGTCAAGATCGCGGCCAGATAGAGGAGCAGCAAACCGCTCTGAAACACCGGGAGGCCGAGGATGGAGTCCCGATACAGCAAGAGGATGATGGCGACCATCTGGGCGGCGGTCTTGAACTTTCCCACCACGGAGACCGCCACCCTGGCCCGGGATCCCAGCATCGCCATCCATTCCCGCAAGGCGGAGATGGTGATCTCGCGACCGACAATGACCGCCGCCGGGATCGCCAAGGCAGGTGTCGGTTCGGCCTGCACCAGCAGCACCAGTACCACCGCCACCATCAGCTTGTCGGCGACTGGATCGAGAAAGGCCCCCAGCGGGGATTCCTGGCCCCAGCGACGGGCGAGATAGCCATCGCCCCAATCGGTGATGGCCGCCAGGGAAAAAATGATGGCGCAGGCCAATCTTGACCAGCCGACGGGGAGATAAAACACCACGACGAATACCGGGATCAACAGGATCCGCAGTACCGTCAAGACATTGGGAGTATTCCACATGAATCGATTCAGCTCAGCCCATGAAAGCCGTCATATATCTGTTGGGCAAGCTGCCGGCTGATTCCCTTGACCCGACAGAGATCCTCGACGCCTGCCCTGGACAGCCCCTGTAAACCACCGAAGTGCTTGAGAAGAAGCTGCCTGCGTTTGGGCCCGACCCCGGTTATCTGCTCCAGGGTGGAAGTCATACGGCCTTGCTGCCGCCGTTGGCGGTGACCGGTGATGGCGAAGCGATGGGCTTCGTCACGGATCTGCTGGATCAGGTGCAAGGCCGGCGAGTTGGGGGGCAGTATAAGAGGCTCCCCAGAGCCGGACAAGAAAAGCTGCTCTTGGCCGGGGCGGCGATCCGGTCCCTTGGCGATACCCAGGAGGATAAGATCATTGAAGCCGAGTTCCATCAAGGCCCGTCCGGCCGCGGCGAGCTGTCCTTTGCCGCCATCGATCAGGAGCAGATCGGGTGTCTCTCCTTCACCGTTCCGCAAACGGGTATAGCGTCGCTGTATGACCTGCTCCATGGCGCCATAGTCGTCTCCTGGAGTAAGGCCATTGATATTGAAGCGTCGATAAGCGGTTTTGAGCGGTCCGTTGCGGTCGAAGACGACACAGGCGGCCACCGTCTGCTCGCCGGAGGTGTGGCTGACATCGTAGCACTCGATACGCTCCGGCCGTTCTTCCAGACCGAGCGCCTCCTGCAGGGCCTCCAGACGCTGAAGCACGCCGGCCCGACCGGCGAGCCGCGCCTCCAGGGCCAACTCGGCATTCTGCTCCGCCATTTGCAGCCAATGGCTGCGGGCGCCCCGCACTTGATCCTTGATACCTACCCGATGTCCAGCTTGGTGTGACAACATCTGCTCCAGGAGATGGGCATTGGCGGGCAGATGACTGACCAGGATCTCCCACGGAACCTCTCGTTCCAGATAATACTGTCCAAGAAAGGCGGCGAGCACCTCGGGTGGCTCCATCTCCGCCGGTAACTGGGGAAAAAACGCCTTGTTGCCGAGGTTGCGTCCCTGACGGATGAAAAATACCTGTACACAGGCGCTTCCGGCCCGACTGCAACAGGCCAGGATATCCAGATCACCGCTCTCCCCGTACACATACTGCCGTTCCTGGATGCGGCTGAGGTTGGCGATCTGATCCCGATACCGGGCCGCCTGCTCATATTCCAGCCGCGCGGCGGCTTCATCCATCCGCCGCACCCATTCCTCGGTCAATTCCCGGCCTTTGCCATCAAGAAAGAGCGTCGCCTGCCGAACGATTTTCCCGTACTCCTCGGTCGAGATCAGGTCGACACAAGGGGCGCTGCAACGCTTGATCTGGTACTGCATACAGGGGCGGGAACGGTTGCGATAGAAATTGTCTTCACACTGACGGAGCAGGAAGAGTTTCTGCATCAGGTACAGGGTCTCACGGGTGGCGCTGGTGCTCGGATAGGGGCCGAAATAGCGCCCGCCCTGGCTTCTCGCGCCGCGATGAAGCCCGAGCCGGGGAAAGGCATCGGCGCTGAGATGGATGTAGGGATAACTCTTATCGTCCCGAAACAGGATGTTGTATCTGGGTCGCAGAGACTTGATGAGATTGTTTTCGAGCAGCAGGGCCTCGGCCTCGGTGTGGGTGACGGTCACTTCGATCGCCGCCACCTGGGAGATCATGGCTTGCAGGCGTTGGCCGAGGGCGCGGGCAAAATAACTGCCGACCCGGCGTTTGAGGTCCTTGGCCTTGCCGACATAGAGGACCTGTCCCTCCCCATCCAGCATCCGGTAGACCCCCGGCCTGTTGGTCAGGGTGGCCAGAAAGGATTGGGAATCGAAACCCGTGCTTGAATTGATGGTCTGGGCCATGCTTTTTCGCCCTCATCCGTTCGATGGGTGCTCGGTATTCAGTGGTGGGAAGGAGAAGATGCGGGAGGTCGTCAGCCCGAGGGGATGGGGCCATCGGTGCGCCCCAAGGGTCCTTCTTACTTAGGGGATGGCCCTGGGGGAGGTCGAAGCAGAAGTTCGCTCGGTGATGAAGCTCAGGTAACCCACTCGATGACCTGATAGCGAATGGCCAGTTTGATGAGTTCGAGTTCGGTGCTTATGCCTAATTTGCCGTAAATACGCTGCCGGTAGGTGGCCACGGTTTTGGGACTGACAGAAAGGCTATCCGAGATATCCTGGGTCTTATAACCGTCAAGGATCATCTGCACCACCTGCAATTCCCGTTCAGACAGCCGGACGAAGGGGCTTCCAGGTTTATTGAGCAGCGTGTCGATAATGTCTTCGCTGTTGATGGTAGACCCAAGATAGCGCTTGCCAGCCTGAACGCTCTTGATGGCCTCGAACAGCTCCTGGGCGGTACAGGCCTTGGTGATATACCCCATGGCCCCGGCGTCGAAGATCTGGATCGGATAGGGATTGTCGGTGAAGATGGTGAGGGCGATCACCCTGGTTTCGGGGCAGGTCCTGAGGATACGGCGCGTGGCTTCGATACCGCCGTAACCTGGCGGCATGTGCAGATCCATGAAAACGATATCCGGCCTGAGATGCAAAGTCAGCCTGACGGCTTCTTCGCCGGTGGAGGCCTCTCCAACAATGTCGTATTCCCCGGCGCCTTCGAGAATCTTCCTGATCCCCTCACGCACCAGCCCCTGATCTTCGGCGAGCAGTACACTGGTCATCGCTATGGAACCACCTCTCTACAGAGCACAACCCTGGCGGAGAGGGTGGGATTCGAACCCACGGAGGGCTCACGCCCTCAACGGTTTTCAAGACCGCCGCATTCGACCGCTCTGCCACCTCTCCATGATCTTTTCGGAAGGTGCGAAGCATACCGAAAGCTTTGTACCCTCAACAAGCGGGATATCCTTTACAGCCTGGCGATAGCCCTGATTTGTTTGTCTGAACGGGTTTCGATCCGGTTGCCGGTCGGTAGGAGGTTGGGACCTGCGCACCAGGGCCTTTCTTGACAGTCCCTGAGCCGATACCTAGCATGCGCCAACGATAGTAGCTAAGGAAATTGGATGGATATTGCCCCGATCCGTGCCCTTGTAGCGGATGACATGCATGCTGTAGATGAGTTCATCCTGCGCCGGATGGGTTCGGACGTCCCCTTGATCAACGAGATCGGCCGCCACATCGTCCAGAGTGGTGGGAAACGTATCCGTCCCATGCTGGTGTTGCTGGCGGCCAGATCGGCTGGCTATCAGGGCCGACGCCACATCGACCTCGCGGCCATTATCGAATTCATTCACACCGCCACCCTGCTCCACGACGACGTGGTCGACAATTCGGAGAAAAGACGCCATCTCAAAACCGCCAACGCCATCTGGGGGAATTCCGCCAGCGTCCTGGTGGGCGATTTTCTCTACTCCAGATCCTTCGAAATGATGGTGGACGTTGGCCACATGGGGGTCATGGAGATCCTGTCCCATGCCACCAACCGGATCGCCGAGGGGGAGGTGCTGCAACTGCTCCATTGCAAGAATCCCAAAGCCACCCAGGAAGACTATTTCGAGGTGATTCATCGTAAGACCGCCACCTTGTTCCAGGCCGGGGCCCATCTTGGGGCCGTGATTGCCGAGGTGCCCAGGGAGGTCGAACAGGCCCTGGCCGGGTATGGGCTGCACCTGGGCACAGCCTACCAACTGATCGACGATGTGCTCGATTACAGTGCCGACGAGCAAACCCTCGGCAAGAACATCGGCGACGATCTCGCCGAAGGAAAACTCACCCTGCCCTTGATTCGTGCCCTGGAGATCGGTTCCTCCAGCCAACAACAGACCTTGTTGGACGCCGTGACCAAGGCGGATCGACACAACATCGGACGGATCCTCGACATCATTGCATCCACCGATGGGATCACTTACACTGCCCGGCTCGCAGCGCAGGAAGGGGCGGCAGCGCGGGCTGTTCTCGAAATCCTGCCCCCATCGGCTTATCGTTCTGCCCTCATGGATCTTGCAGACTTCACGATCCAACGATCATACTAGCCGAAGGATCCAGTATCGGGGTGTGGCTCAGCCTGGTAGAGCACTGCCTTCGGGAGGCAGGAGTCGGAGGTTCAAATCCTCTCACCCCGACCAATAAAATCAATCTCTTATCAATCGCAACCTCCTTGCAGGGCTGGTGTGACCCGAGTGTGACTCACCGGCCTCCAAAGCGCGCACCGCCTGCCGGACTCATGCTGACGGGGATCGACGCTGACGAGCGTCGTGCCAAGGCCATGGCACAGTGAGGAGGTGTCAACCCAAACTACGATGCCTGTCCGGCTTCCGGGGCTTGGCCAAAATAGCCCGATATTGTTCTCTTGTTAGGAACAAATAAAGAAACAAAGAACATATTGTTCTTTTAAGGAGAACAATAACCGCGGGCATGAACCTTGGCCCTGAGGCTCGGAAGCGGTTTGGCAAGGCCCAATCCGCAAACAGCAAGCGGATCCGCTCATCCTTCTCGACGGGGCTGAGCCGATCAAGATCGGGTACTTCATTCCTGCCCTCTTTGATAGACCTTCGGTTCCCTTCCTGAAACCGAGAACAGCCATTCCGCCCTCCCTGAGTAGTTACGGCCGAGGAATGAAATCCAGCCTTGAGCCAGCGCCTGATTTCCCCCAGGCTCCAACCGCGCTTGGAGTGAGAAGAATTTTCCCGTACCTTTTCCAGCCTTAACCCATCGTCGGAACACAGGAGAGGTTCCCCTTGGCCACTCAAGACTGCACCCCCTATTACCGCAACGATGTCTGGACCCTCGACGATGCCTTCGGCCTCGGTCGTGCCGGCGACCAAGTGGCGCGCATGGCCCTGGAGGTGGAACCGCCCTTCACCCTCGGCGTCACCGGCAAGTGGGGCTCGGGCAAGACCAGCGTCATGCGCCGGGCCTTCGTGACGCTGGGAGGACAACCGATCCGGCAGCCTCTGATGCTCTCGGAGGGTGCGGCCTTCATATAATGTATCAAGCAAAGACTTCTGCTCCGAACTGATCAATCTTTTGCCAGAATTGAGACCAACGTCCCCTGGTTTGGCTGAGGGAACGAAGACTGAGAATGATCTTGGC
>JBPOHE010000131.1:0-8153 GCA_052035915.1 Pseudomonadota bacterium | reverse complement strand
TCCGCGCCCAGGGTCTGGATGATTGCCTCACCAAACCCCTGGACCACCAGAGGCTCTGGTCGGTGATCGAACAGTGGCTCGGCGGCGCTGCCGGGCAACCGGGCGAGGTCGGCTGATCTCGCCAGGCTAAGATGAAAGTACAGGTCCTCCAAACAGGTTCTCTTCGTGATCTTGTAGGTCGGACTCGCGAGAGTCCGACGGCTATTGACAGGGGGCGAACTGTTGTCGGACACAAAAACCCTGTTCGACCTACAAATCTTGCATGAGGTATCGAGGAGCAAGCGGATGAGAGTACAGGTCCTCCAACACGTCCCCTTCGAGGACATCGGGAGCATGGCCGGCTGGCTGTGGGAGCGGGGCGCGCAACTGAACTACAGTCGCCTGTTTCTGGAACCGGATCTGCCCGAGGTGGCGGATCTGGATCTGGTCATCGCCATGGGCGGCCCCATGAGCGTCAACGACGAACTCCTGTTTCCCTGGTTGCGGCAGGAAAAAGCCTTTCTGCGGGAAGCCATCGAGCGCGGAGTCGCGGTGATCGGGGTCTGTCTGGGCGCGCAGTTGATCGCCGCCGCCCTGGGGGCGGGGGTCTCTCCCAACCCGGTCAAGGAGATCGGCTGGTTCCCCATCGAGGCGGTGGATAATGGAGGTGGAGGTTTCCGCTTTCCCCCGACCACCGAGGTCTTTCACTGGCACGGCGAGACCTTCGACCTGCCTTCCGGTGCCTGGCATCTGGCGCGCAGCCAGGCCTGCAAACACCAGGCGTTTCAGATCGGACGCCGGGTCATGGGGTTGCAGTTCCATCTCGAAACCACGCCCCAGTTCGCCGCCGATCTCATCGAACACTGCCGGGACGAGTTGCTGCCCGGACCCTTTGTCCACAGCGAATCCGAGTTGCTGGCGGCGCCGGCGGAGAACTACGCCAGGGTCAACGCCCTCATGGTCGAGATCCTGGACTATGTGACGGCGCCGGACTGAGGTGGTCTCTGTCCCGAGCCCCGGCGCACTCTGGCATCGGCGGGATTGTGCGCCTCCCTGGACTGGTGCAGCATAGGGATCGGCGGCCCGGGAACGGGTCTTCCCTACACAATAACTCGCTCGTTCAGGAGAGATTGCATGCCTACCAGTCAATGGCGCGTTTTGCCGGGGTTGTTGGCCTTGGCGCTCAGTGGTGTCGCTTCGCCTCCAAGTGTCCAGGCGTTCGGCATGGGGACCTCGGGACCAGGCAACTATCCGGCGACTCCCGCCGGTCCTTATGGCGCTGGTGGTGCCCCCGCGCCATCCCAGTCGGCGCCGGCCCAGGCCCAACCACCGATGGCGGCTCCCACGGCCCCGGCGCAAGGGAGTGCGCCGCCTGGATACGGCCCTGGTCCTGGCTATGGCGCAGGACCCGGTTATGGTGTCGGCCCGGGGTTCGGTGGCGGACCAGCGGATTTCGGGCCCGGTTATGGTTCAGGATATGGACCCGGCTATGGCCCGGACTATGGTCCTGGTGGCGGCCCAGGCATGGGGATGGGTGGACCCAGACGAGGGGGCGATTTCGGTTCTTCACGCGGGCCACGTAATGGTCCCCGAGGTTGGGACCAGGGTTACGGTGGTCCAGGATATGCCGGTGGCCCGACCGCGCCCGCTCAGGGCCAGACGGCTACGGGACAGGCGGCCCCGACACCCCAGGCCCAACCTCAGCCGCAACCCCAGAGCAACCTGCCCGGGCCGGGTTACGGTGGGGGTCCCTATGGTCCGGGACCGGGTGGAGCCGGCTTCGGGCCCGGTCCCTACGGTGGCTATCCCCGTTATTGAGATCTGAGTCGGTGAGGGGGAAGGCTATGGCAACGCCCCCTCACCGTCGGGGTTCGGCGAGAGGACGTTTTCCCCGCCCGGCATGAAACCTTTCTGGCCCAGCGCCTTCGACCCAGATGTCGGGCGTCTCCCGGGCTTGGACTGTTTTACCCCGGCCTTTATTCTTCATTGGAGAATAATTTCTGCTGATTGTTCTCGATATCGGAACAAAACCGGCCATTTCCAGTCGATGCCCGGGCCCGATCGGTCGGACGCCCCAAATGAATTCTGAGTAGGGATGAGGTAAAACCCCAACCCGGTCCGGACGAGCTTCAGACCGGCTTCCGGCTCACCGCCTGCGGGGGAATCCTGTAGAATGCGGGCTTTCGCGAAGCGCGGAGACTCGAAGTGGAGAACTTGCACGGCACCACCATCCTTTGCGTGCGTCATGGCGGGCGGGTCGCTATGGGGGGCGACGGCCAGGTTACCCTCGGCACGACACGCATGAAAGGCAACGCCCGCAAGGTGCGCCGGCTCTATCATGAGCAGGTGTTGGCGGGTTTCGCCGGGGCCACGGCCGACGCCTTCACCCTCTTCGAGCGCTTCGAGGGCAAGCTGGAGCAACATCGGGGCAATCTGACCCGGGCGGCGGTGGAACTGGCCAAGGACTGGCGCACCGATCGCCTGTTACGCCGTTTGGAGGCCCTGCTGACGGTGGCGGATCGCCAGACCTCCCTCATCATCACCGGCACCGGAGATCTCATCGAACCCGAGCTGAATCTGATGGCGATCGGTTCCGGCGGCGCCTACGCCCAGGCGGCGGCCCGCGCCCTGTTGGAGAATACCTCCCTGGGTGCCCGCGAGATCGTCGAGCGCGCCCTCAATATCGCGGCCGATATCTGTATCTACACCAATCATTCCCTCACCATCGAAGAGATGGAGAGCGCTACCTGAGGTCCTTTACTACAGCCACCATGTCGGATATCACCCCGGAACAGATCGTCCACGAGCTGGACAAACACATCATCGGCCAGTCGTCCGCCAAACGGGCGGTAGCCATCGCCCTGCGCAATCGCTGGCGGCGTGCCCAGGTGGCGGAGCCCTTGCGGAGCGAGATCACACCCAAGAACATCCTCATGATCGGTCCCACCGGTGTAGGCAAGACCGAAATCGCCCGTCGTTTGGCCCGTCTCGCCAGTGCCCCCTTCCTCAAGATCGAGGCGACCAAGTTCACCGAGGTGGGCTATGTGGGCCGGGACGTGGAGACCATCGTCCGCGACCTCGCCGACATCGCGGTCAAGATGATGCGCGAGCAGGAAACGGAAAAGGTCAGGGATCTGGCCCGAGCGGCAGCCGAGGATCGGGTGCTGGATGTGCTCTTGCCGGCCCCGGCCGGATTTCGCGGCGAGGAGGTTCCCGCCTTGCCCTCGTCCACCCGCGATAAATTGCGCGCCAAGCTGCGTCGGGGCGATTTCGACGACAAGGAGATCGAGATCGAGGTCAGCGCCGTCCAGGTGGGGGTGGAGATCATGGCCCCACCCGGGATGGAGGAGATGACCAGCCAGTTGCAGAGCATCTTCCAGAGCCTGGGCGGGAGTCGGACGCGGCGGCGCAAGTTGCGGGTGAAGGATGCCCTCAAGCTGCTCCAGGACGAGGAGGCCGGTCGGCGGATCAACGAGGAGGATCTCAAACTCCGGGCGCTGGAGGCGGTGGAGCAGCATGGCATCGTCTTCATCGACGAGATCGACAAGGTGGCCCGACGTTCCGAATATGCCGGTCCCGACATCTCCCGGGAGGGGGTGCAGCGCGATCTGCTCCCCCTGGTGGAAGGCTGCACCGTGTCGACCAAATACGGCATGGTGCGCACCGATCATATCCTCTTCATCGCCTCGGGGGCCTTCCACCTCGCCAAGCCGTCCGACCTCATTCCCGAGTTGCAGGGTCGTTTGCCCATCCGGGTGGAACTCGATGCCTTGACCTCGGAGGATTTCGTCCGCATCTTGACGGAACCCGACGCCTCCCTCACCGATCAATATCGGGCCTTGCTGGCGACCGAAGGGGTGGATCTGGGTTTCACCGCCCAAGGCATCCGCCGCATCGCCGAGATCGCCTTCCAGGTCAACGAGCGCACCGAGAATATCGGCGCCCGGCGCCTGCACACTGTTATGGAAAAGTTGCTGGAAGAGGTTTCCTTCGATGCCGGGGGAAGGCAGGACAAAACCCTGATCGTCGACGCCGCTTATGTGGACAGCCACTTGGCCGAATTGGCGGCGAACGAGGATCTCAGTCGCTACATCCTATAATCCTCTAAGGGGCGGGGCGGACCCGCCTGGATCAAGAAGGACAGAGACGCATGGCCAAACCCTTTCCCACCGAACTCAGCCTCCATCGCCAATCCAGGGTGTTGGAGATCAGTTTCGACGACGGCGCCCACTTCAACTTGCCCTGCGAATATCTGCGGGTCTATTCCCCCTCCGCCGAGGTGCAGGGTCACAGCCCGGAAGAACGGGTGCTGCAATTCGACAAGGAAGAGGTCAACATCGACCGCATCGAGCCCGTCGGCAACTATGCCGTCTGTCTGCATTTCGACGATGGCCACAGTACCGGCCTCTATTCCTGGGAGACCCTTTACAAACTGGGCCAGAATCAGGAGGCCTATTGGCGGGATTATCTCGGCGAACTGGAAGCGGCCGGGCGTAAGCGGAAAGAGCGGCTGGTCTGAGGCGGAAAGGGGATGGCGGGATGACCGAGAAGCGCAACGTCGATTTCGGCTACCAGCAGGTGCCCCTGGAGGAGAAGGAACGTCGGGTGCGGGCGGTCTTCGACTCGGTAGCGGATCGCTACGACCTCATGAACGATCTCATGTCCTTCGGTATCCACCGGCTGTGGAAGCGATACACCCTGGAGGTGTCCGGGGTGCGACGGGGGCACTGGGTATTGGATCTCGCCGCCGGTACCGGGGACTTGGGGGCACTGTTCGCCGATCTGGTCGGGATGGAAGGCCATGTCGTCTTGACCGATATCAACGCCTCCATGTTGACCCTGGGACGGGGGCGTCTGTTGGACCGTGGGATCGCGGGTAATGTCGCCTTTGCCCAGGCGGACGCCGAGCGCCTACCCTTTGTCGAGAATTCGTTCGATTGCGTCAGCATCGGTTTCGGTTTGCGCAACGTCACCAACAAGTCGGCGGCCCTGGCGGAGATGCTCAGGGTGCTGCGTCCGGGGGGGCGGGTCCTCGTCCTGGAGTTCTCCAAGCCCAATCTCATGCCCTTGCGGGTGGTATACGACTGGTACTCCTTCGGTATCCTGCCCAAACTCGGCAAGTTGGTGACCAATGACGAACAAAGTTATCGCTATCTGGCCGAATCCATCCGCATGCACCCGGACCAGGAGCGGCTCAAGGGGATGATGGAGGAGGTCGGTTTCGTGCGTTGCGAGTATTTCAATCTCAGCGGCGGCATCGTGGCCGTCCACCGCGGCTACAAAGACTGAGTCGTGGAGGGATACCCCTTGACTCCCCTGGCGGCGGCCATCGAGACGGCGATGGAACACTATCTGCGTCTCGACCCGGAAGGCCGCGAACTCCTGGGTCAACTCCAGGGGCGGGTGATCGCCCTCGAATTCCTGGGTTTGGGCGGCCGGCTCTATTTCATTCCCACCCGCAACAGCCTGCGGGTTCTCAGTCAATTTGACGGCGAGCCCGACTGCACCCTGCGGGGGGCACCTCTGAGCCTGCTGCGACTGAGCCTGGCAGAGAACAAGACCGGCCTGCTGCGGGGGCCGGAGCTGGAACTTTTGGGCGACACCTCGCTTGCCCACGACTTCGCCAAGATCCTGGGGGAGATCCAGTTCGATTGGGAAGAACAACTCTCGCGTCTCACCGGTGATGTTCTCGCCCACGGCCTCGCCCGGGGGGTGCGCGCCCTGGGTCGATGGGGACAGGAGAGTCTCTCTTCCTTGCGGCTCGACACCCGGGACTATCTCCAGGAAGAGGCCCAGCTGCTGCCCAGCGCCTCTGAAGTCGAGGCGTTCAATGCCGAGGTGGATCGTCTACGCGACGATGTCGAGCGGTTGGCGGCCCGGATTGCCCGTCTGCAGGGCTGAATGCGGCACGACGGCCGCGGTTGGCGACCTTGATCCGCCTCTCCCAGGCCCTGCGGCTGGTCCATATCAGTTGGGTGCTGCTGCGCCATGGACTCGACGAGGTGATCCTGGCGACCCATCTTTTCCGTCCCATCGGCTTTCTCATCTATCTTTCGCCGCTTTACTGGCTGCGCCGACATAGTTTGCCAAGCTATGAGGTCCGGGTGCGTCGTGCCCTGGAGGATCTGGGTCCCATCTTCATCAAGTTCGGGCAGATCCTCTCGACCCGGCGCGACCTGCTTCCTTTCGATCTCGCCGAAGAGTTGGCCAAACTCCAGGATCGGGTACCGCCCTTTCCCGGCAGCCAGGCCAGGATACTGGTGGAGCGCTCCTTCGGTGGCCCGATCGGCAATGTGTTCGCCGTCTTCGATGAGACCCCACTCGCTTCCGCCTCGGTCGCCCAGGTCCATGCGGCACGACTGCTCAACGGCAAGGAGGTGGTGGTCAAAGTATTGCGCCCCGGGGTGGAGAAGATCATCCGTCGGGATGTGGGTCTGCTCTACATCATCGCCGGTCTGGCAAACAGGTATTGGAAGGACGGTCGTCGGCTGCGTCCCTTGGACATCATCCGGGATTATGAAAAGACGATTTTCGATGAACTCGATCTAATCCGGGAAGCGGCCAACGCCTCCCAGTTGCGGCGTAATTGGGAAGGCAGCCCGCTGCTCTATGTGCCCGAGGTCTATTGGGACCATACCAGGCGCAATGTCATGGTGATGGAGCGAATCTACGGCACCCCGGTGGGCGACATCCAGAGCCTCAAGCAGCAGGGCATCAGCATGCGCCAACTAGGGGAGCAGGGGGTGGAGATCTTTTTCACCCAGGTCTTCCGCGACAATTTTTTCCATGCCGATATGCATCCCGGCAACATTTTCGTCGAGCCCGGCGGGCGCTACATCGCGGTGGATTTCGGCATCGTGGGTTCGCTGACCGCCCAGGATCAACGCTATCTGGCGGAGAACCTGCTCGCCTTTTTCAATCGGGATTATCACCGTGTTGCCGAACTCCATGTGGAGTCGGAATGGGTACCGGCGGGGACCCGGATCGACGAATTCGAGTCCGCGATCCGCGCCGTCTGCGAGCCGATTTTCAACCGTCCCCTGGCCGAGATCTCCTTCGGCCATTTTCTGCTGCATCTATTCCAGACCGCCCGCCGCTTTAATATGGAGGTGCAGCCCCAACTGGTGTTGCTGCAAAAGACCCTGCTCTACATCGAAGGATTGGGCCGCCAGCTCTATCCCCAGCTCGATCTCTGGACCACGGCGAAGCCCTTTCTCGAACGCTGGATGCAGGAGCAGATGGGTCCTCGGGCCTTCGTCGCCAAGATGCGGAAGAACCTGCCGCGAATGGCGGAGCAAAGTCCGGATCTCCCCTTGTTGATCTATAAAACCCTGCACGATGCGGCTAGTGGCCAGCTCCAGGTACAGTGGCGCTCCACGGAGATCGAGCGGTTGCGTCAGGAGATGCTGCGCTCCCATAAACGCCTCATCGTCAGTATCCTCGGCGTCGGTCTGACTCTGAGTTCGGTTCTGCTCATTACCCTCGGTGGTAACGCTATTCTCTCTCCCGCCGCCATCGCCATTTTGGCCGGGATATCTGGGGTGACGGGTGTGGTCATGATGCTAAGGGCTTGGCTGGAAAAGGGAAATTAGCTCGACCCGTGGCTGTGGCCCAGGAGCGGCTTGGAACCCCATGGCAAAGTGCATCGCGTCGAATCTCTCCTTTAGCACGAAACGGCGCAGGCTTTATTGCGTCTTTCGGTCGCAGTATGAGGTTGATCGCGAAAGGCAGTGGAGTCGGGATGGCTCGCCTTTTCGCCTGTCGGCGCTCCGGGCATGGGCTCTTTTTACCCGGTTTTTGTTCTATTTTGGAGAACAATAGAGAAAATCATGACGTATTGTTCTCGAAATAAGAACAGAAAAAGGCCATTGATAGTCGCTGCCCGGAGCCGCTGAGCGCAACTGCCGATTCCTAATGAGTCTTCCGCTCAACGGCGGATTCGGGGTGGGTTACCCGAGCTCGATCACCCGGAAGCCCGGAATGGCTTCGGTAATGGGCATCTGCCGACCTTTTTGCCAACCGCCGAGCTTCTCAAATCGCCGTTTCCTGGTCCCCTGTAAGTTCCTTGGGTATCTTCTCGATACCACGAATAGCGGACGGATCAGGGGACTACAGATGCGGACAGAGTCTTGCTCTCTACCTCACCACCTATCAGTTTTAGGTAAACTTTGACG
>JBPOHE010000099.1:0-13191 GCA_052035915.1 Pseudomonadota bacterium | reverse complement strand
ATGCTGACAGGGTGCCTGTGTGAATGCCGGTTACACAGTTGAGTTGACACCCTCCAGGGTGCCTGTGTGAATGCCGGTTACACAGTTGAGTTGACACACTCGGATATGACCCAACAAAATTTCTTTGCTTCTTCCACACCACGGGATACCTAGGTTGTTATTGATTGTGTGGTTGTACCAAGACACCACTGATAGCCAAGCGACAGATTGAGAGAATGTGTATTTGACCTCTCCCGAAACCCTGTCAGTATCACTCTCTAACCTATGCGTCATCAGAAGCCCCTTGAATCCTTTTTCCTTTTCTGGATACTCATCATAAATAGCGAATGTTAACAACAACGTACTTGGTGGCTCGGCATTAGGCTTTATAACGCACTTTACTATCTCGGTAGGAACGGATATTCCGTGCTCTGCTAGTTTGCAGCCAAAAGCCTTTGCATAGTATTTGTACAACAGCTTTGATTTCTTTTTAGTCTCTTTACCGTAGACCAGCTTTAATGAGATTTTTTCATTACGCAGCACCTCCTTGGCATGACCATGAATAAAAGCCATGAATTCTGTATATGCCTCATCATACGGCTTTGTTCTTGTGTTATTGCAGCAACTGCATAAAATTCTTTGATACTTCAAGTAGTCCGATGTTTCGCTCTGGATAACTTTCTTATCGCCATCTTCGCTCGTTTTCTGCAGTCGCTGTCCTTTTGCGTACGGTCCCTTTCCAAAAACCAACCGCACATCCGTTTGTTTGTGGATGTGCTCCCTACTATCAGCGTCCGCGCCACATACCCAACAAAGCACTTATCACTTCCCGCATTTAACGCTAAGCTTCAGCCGCCGACGAAGGAGGTCGGCTGGAAGCTTTTGTTAGCAGTTTTGGTGGCAAAGATACAATCTTGTGTCCACACTCCCTTTCTATTCTTTTTAGGTCGTTACAGATTGCGGAAAGATCGTGATTGAATTCTCTTGCATGGTCTTGTCGTGCCATTCGTACTTCTTCTACTATGGGGTCTTTCATGTCAGTCTCCAACAAGCTCCTCTGGTGAGCAGATCTCTGGTGCTACCAGACCGTGGTCTTCGATAGCCTTTATGATCCTAGATCTCTTGAATGCGTTATTGATATGGCTGAAGTTCCAGGGTAGTAGGAATTCCATACCGTTTAGACTTGCCACTGCAATATGCAGCGCATCCTCTTCTGATGTTGCAGGAATTGTTCCAGAAATGATTAGCGCATTTGCCAGCTCTCTTGCTTGATCCGTCAATTCGAGAACCGGGATTCCAGAAAGTGCGTTTAAACGTTTTTCTGCCGCCTCCTTATCTCCGCGCGACGCCTCCTGTATTACAAGCGCGGAGATGTAGCGGTCAAAATCTGTCTGAAGCACGGGCCACATTTCATGTGTAACTTCCTGCCATGCTGCTATGAGAAGATCGCGACTCGGCCGCGCCGTGTAATAGCTGACGATAGATGTCTCTAGATAGACACTTCGTTTCATATCAGCGTCCTTCTGCTGCTAACATGCACTCGACGGCACAGTCGTCGTATCTAAAATATCTACATTTAGATATTTGTATCTAAATGTAGATATCCATGCCTTACCCAGCAGCGAGACCTTCCTCATCGGCTACCACCCGAGACTCCAGCCCCAAGGCTACCACATCCTCGTAGCTCAGCTCCCAAAGTTTTTGCCGGGGTCGCCATATCCCTCCAACCTTTTTGACCTTGTTGCGCGGATCAGTCTCACAATATTCCACCCGAACCGCAAGCCGCTCCATGGGAAGGTGGGTGGGCTGTTCTGCCGGGTTCGGGGGTACCGCCACCCAATCGGTTTCTTCTTCGATGAGTTCCACGGTCGTGTACCCCTTCCGGGCCGTTTCATCGTATCGGTAGCGCACGCCCAGGAGGCGGTTGCTGTATTTCTCGGTCAGGCGTCTGGTTCCATTCTGACCGGGCTTCAAGTATTGCGCCTAGCCGTGATGACATGCGACGCAATACGGCTAGCGCTTATTGCGCCCGGCCCTGGTGAGAAATGCGGGCGCAGATCAAGCCCAGGGATCGCGCTTGGAGGACACACCTCCCGAACTTTTCAGCGGTCGTCCCGCCGCCTCCTCCAAGCGACGGATGCGTTCCTCGGTGGCGGGATGGGTGGAAAAGAGTGTGGCCAGATTTCCCGCCTTGAGCGGATTGATGATCAGCAGATTGGTGGTCGTGGGATGGGCCTCCGCCGCCGGCATCATGATCCTTTGGTTCATCTGTTCGAGTTTGCGCAGGGCGCTCGCCAACCATAAGGGGTGGCCGCAGATGGCCGCGCCCCGGGCGTCGGCGGCGTATTCCCGCGAGCGGGACACCGCCATCTGGATCAGGCTGGCGGCGATGGGGGCGAGGATCATCATCAGAATAGAGCTGAACACACCGCCCCCGCCTCCCTCGCCTTCGTTCTCGTTACCGCGGCCCAGGCCGAAGAGCATCCCCCATTGGGCCATGTTGGCGAGGGTGGTGATGGCGCCGGCGATGGTGGCGGCGATGGCGCCGGTCAGGGTGTCGCGATGTTGGACATGGGCCAACTCATGGGCCATGACACCGGCCAGCTCCTGGCGCGAGAGGAGGCGCATCAGGCCGGTGGTCGCCGCCACCGCCGCGTGTTCCGGATTGCGCCCGGTGGCGAAGGCGTTGGGGGCCTCGCTCTCGATCACGTAGACCCTGGGCATCGGCAGTCCGGCCCGCGCCGACAGCTCACGCACGATGTCGAAGAGCATGGGCGCCTCCCGGGGGCTCGCCTCCCGGGCCTGGTACATGGAGAGCACCAGCTTGTCCGAGAACCAATAGCTGCCGAAGTTCATGGCGGCGGCGAGGACCAGGGCGATCAGCATCCCGGTCTGGCCGCCCAGGGCCTGACCCACGACCAGCAGGAGCGCGGTCAGCCCGGCCAATAACAGGGTGGTACGCATGGCGTTCATAGGTGTATTCGGTCTCCGTTCGATCCGTTTGGACTCTGCCCCTTGAGTAGGGTGAATCAGTATGTTTTTCAAGAGATTTTGGAAAATCGGCGGTGGCCCTGGCGGGCCGGTCTGGCGGAGGCTGGCACCGGCCCCGAATCCGCCGAGGCGAGTGAAAGATGTATCAGAAATCGGCCTGGGCGTTGGGTTACTCCGGGCATCGACTGAGAACAGCTATTTATCGTTCTCTTATCGAGAACAATATGGCCTAGAAAAGTCCATATGTTCTCTTAAAAAGAACAGAAAATAGCCATTTCCAGCTCATGCCCGGAACCCGAGCGCACATGTTCATTCCTCTCGGCTGGTTCCCTCGTCGGCAAATTCGGGGATGGCTCCCATTCCCTGGCGCTCGGAAGCCCGGGATGTGTTCGGAAAGGCTATCAATCCGCGACTATGTGGCCGAGGAGGCCGTCTCCCTCCTCGTTGAGGCCGTCCAGATGGACCATCCTGACTTGATTCTCCAGCTTCTCGGCTCCGGTCCCCGGGATGGCGACCCGGAGAAAGTTGGGCGTGTAACCGCCCCAAAGGCTTGTTTGGACGCCGTTCCGCACGAGGACATCACAACTCTCGATCAACACCGGCATCCGGTGGTCGACAAAGCCTTCCAGCGTGGCCTGCTTCATCTGCCGGGCGAGCGCCTGCAATTCCTGTTGCCGGTGATGTTTGATCCGTTCCGGGACCTGGTCCGGCAAGGTGGCGGCCTTGGTGCCCTGGCGGGGCGAGAAGGGAAAGATGTGGATATGACCGAACGCCATGCGCTCGACGAACCTCAGGGTGGTCGCCCATTCCGCGTCCGTTTCCCCCGGAAAGCCGACGATGATGTCGGTCGTGAGATTGAGATCCGGCAGGTGTCGACGCCCTTCGGCGACCAGCGCGGCGAAGTCGGCGCTTTGGCCGCGCCTGGCCATGCGGCGCAACAGGCTGTCCGCCCCGCTTTGCAGGGGCAGATGCAGATGCGGCATCAGGCGCGGTTCTTGGAATAGATCCCAGAAGTCGGAGTCCAGCTCCCAGGGTTCGAGAGAGCCGATTCTGAGCCTGGGGAGGGATGTCTCGGTGAGAATGGCGCGCAGCAGATCCACCAGTCGACAACCCAGATCGCTGCCGTAGCCGCCAAGGTGGACCCCGGTCAGCACTACCTCCCGTATCCCCTGGGCCACCAGCAATCCGATCTCCGCCACCACCTCCGGGATGGGTCGACTGCGCTCATCACCTCGCGCCAGGGTCACGATGCAGTAGGTGCAGCGGTAGCGGCAGCCGTCCTGGACCTTGACGAAGGCGCGTTGGCGCCCCCGGGGCAGGAGGGCGGCATTCGGGTCCGGGTGGCTCGAGGGACCCGGTTCGAGGGCGAGATGGTGGGAGGCGATCTCCACCAGACGATCTTTGTCCTTGTTGTCGACGACGAGGTCCACCCCCAGGTCGGCCAGCCTGGTCCGTTCTTCCAGGGTGGCGAAACAGCCGCTGATGACGAACCTGGCTTGGGGATTGTCGCGGTGCAGGCGGCGGACGAGTTTGCGGGATTTGCGCACCGCCTCCTCGGTGACGGCGCAGGTGTTGAGGACCACCACATCGGCCAGCTCGATACCTGGGGTGATCTCATGACCGCGGGCGCGGAATTGAGCCGACCAGGTACCGAGTTCGGCCTCGTTGAGTCGGCAGCCTAGGGTGTCGAGGTAGACGCGCATATTCGGGTTGAGACAGCGGTTAGGGGTTGGGAGCCGGGGACGAAGCCTGATTGTTCATGGATTCGGGGTCGAAAATCCCCATGAAGATCGCAAAGTATGACTTCATCGTCTGAAAACGAAGCTTGTTTTTGATACTAACCTAGGCCGAGGCACAAAAGCGAAGGGGTGAAGCCTATCCGATAGGTCATTCCACCGATGGGTATGGGTGGCCCTGGTATCCAGATACTGCGACAATGAGGCTAAGGGTCGACTCCGGTTTTTGTTCAATGAGCCAAGGGCGGGACACTGAGTGCAAAAAGAGGGGGCGGAAAGGCGCAAGATCAAGTTATCCACGCATCAACTGCGTCCGGGGATGTATGTCTCGCGTTTGGACCGGCCCTGGTTGGAAACCCCTTTCCTGTTCCAGGGATTTCGCATCCGGGATGAAAAGCAGATCGCCCGATTGCAGGAATATTGTGAATTCGTCTATGTCGATGTGGAAACCAGCCCGAAACTGGGCGGGGCGACTCTGGCGCGGGGTTTCGGCGCCGGTGAGGGCGAGCAGAAGGAGTTGGTGCCGAAAAGCCGCCAGGTGCTTTACCAAGACTCCATCCCGGTCGAGAAGGAAATCACCATTGCCGAGCGGGTGCACGCGAAGGCCGCCGATCTGGTCAAGGACATCATGAACGAACTGCGTTCGGGCGGTAATCTGCAGATTCCCGCCGTGCAGAGCGTGATCAACCCCATGGTGGACAGCCTGATCCGTAACCCAGACGCCTTTCTCTGGCTGAACGAACTGAAAAAACGCGATGCTTATACCTATCACCGCGCCTTGAACTCCTCGATCCTGGCCGTGCTCGTGGGGCGTCACATCGGCTTGCCGAAATCCGATCTACAGTTGCTCGCCCTCGGCTGCCTGCTCTACGACATCGGCAAGACCAAGATCCCCGAAGAACTGCTGATGAAGCCTTCGCGCCTGACGCCGGAGGAATTCGCCGTGGTCAAACGTCATGTCAACCTGGGCGTGGATCTGCTCAGACAGACACCGGGGGTGGACAAACAGATTATCTTCCTGGTGCGAACCCACCATGAGCGCCATGACGGCAGCGGTTATCCCGTGGGGCTGGAGGGGTTTCAGATACCCCTGTTCGGACGCATCGCCGGTCTGGTGGATTGTTACGGCGCCATCACCACCAATCGTCCCTACGCCACGGCTTTGTCCACCACCGAGGCGATCCGCAATATCTACGAGTGGCGCGACATCGACTTTCAGGCGGAGTTGGTCGAGCAGTTCATCCAGGCGCTCGGGGTCTATCCCACGGGGAGTCTGGTGGAACTCAGCACCGGGGAGGTGGCGGCGGTCATTTCCCAGAACCGCTTGCGGCGTCTGCGTCCCAAGGTGATTGTGATCCTTGATCCGGAGAAGCGACACTACAAAAGGTACATCATCGTCGACATGGTGAAAGAGACAAGGGACCGCAACGGCAACTCCCTCGATATCGCCAAGGGGCTGCCGCCGGGTTCTTATGGCATCAACATGGAAGAACTCTATCTCTCCTGACGATGCATCCACTTATGGCAGAAAAAGGTATTTTGGGGCGGGGAGATTTTCTCGCGGCCTTGGCGGGGTGTGTGCAAGAGGCCGAGGCCGGGGACAAGTCCGGTCTGCTCATGCTCAAGGTGCGGAATCTGCGGCAAATCAACCATCATTATGGTCATGCCGTCGGCGATGACCTATTGAGGCAGATCGGCGGGCGCCTGTGTGAAGCCACCCGGGAATTGGATCTGGTAGGCCGCATCGGGAGTGCCGAATTCGGCATATTACTGCCGAGACTTCGCGTCGAAGGGCAGGCGATCCTGGCCGCCAGCAAGCTGACCCGGGTTTTCCACGAGGCGATCGTCTGTGGTGATCTGCACAAGATCCGTGCCGAGATCGCCATCGGTGTATTGGTGGTTCCCGATCAGGCCGAGACCCTCGATACGGCGCTCTTGAACTGCGATCAGGCGTTGCAGGCGGCGATCCGTTACAGCGAACCTTTCCGGTTGTTTTCGGGCGCCGAGGATCAGGAGATCGTGCAGACCCTGAATATCGAGCGAGAGTTTGTCGAGGCCCTCGACAATGACGAACTCGAAGTGGCTTACCAACCCAAGGTCGATCTTGTTACCGGCAACCTGGTGGGGCTGGAGGTGCTGACACGTTGGCGCCATCCCTCCAGGGGCCTGCTGACCGCTGACCGCTTCGTTCCCTATCTCCAGGATATCGATTTGTTGCAGTCCTTCCATTGGTGGGTGCTGCGCACGGCCTTGCGTCATTCGGGCGATAGACCCGAACCCTGGGACAAGCTGCCGGTAGCGGTCAACCTGCCGTTGGAGATCCTGGAAGACGAGGAGTTCGCCGAGCTCATGGAAGAAACCCTCGGCCTCTGGGGACTGACCCCGCATCGCCTGACCCTGGAACTCAAGGAGTCCCGCCGCCCCTTGTTGCTCGATAAGGTGGTGGCGAATATGGAAAAACTCCAGATCCTGGGGGTGCGTCTGGCGGTAGACAACTTTGGTGCCGGTCAGGATGCCCTGGCCCTGGTCCGACTCTTTGCCATCGACCAGATCAAGATCCCCCGCGCCCTGGTGAAGAGCCTCACCGGCAAGGGCCGGGATGACGCCATCGTCCAGACCATCATCAATCTGGCCCATAAGATGAATATCTCCGTCGGTGCGGGTGGGATCGAGAACACGGATGCCTTGGAAGTCCTCACCGGCCTGGGCTGCGACTATGGGCAGGGATACGCCATCGCCGGTCCCATGCCGCAAGCCGACCTGCTCCACTGGTTGCAGGCCAGACAGGACTAGGTGCTGTTGACATAAGAATTTATCTCATTGATTTTACAATCTTTTTAAGGAAATGGGTCAACTCTGACCCGTTGATCTAGAAGAGCTCATGGGCTTATGTCAACAGAACCTAGGCGCTTGGAGCCCGGGGAATTCCCTGACCCCAAAAGCCGCGTTATTCGCTTCATAACAACAACCAGTGTTATGGGTCAGACTCCGCTCGCTGTGCGGCTTTGCGACATCGCTTCACGCTTCATCTCTGTGGCCAGGGGTTCGCCCAGGTAGTTGTCGATCAGGCGATGCAGCAGATAGATCAATGGGGTCAGAAGTATGGCCATGATGAACTTATAGAAATATTTGACCAGCCCGAGGAGGAGGATGGTTTTCAGCTCCCATTGGGTGGCTGGATTGAAATGGAAGGCGATAGCCAGGACGATGAAGCTGTCTACCAGTTGGGAGACGAAGGTCGAACCGGTGGCCCGCAGCCATAGACGGCCTTCGCCGGTGTATCGTTTCACCAGGTGAAACACCCGGACATCCAGCAACTGGCCCACCAGAAAGGCCACCAGAGAGCCGGCAATGATCCACATACCCTGAGAAAAGACCGCATCGAAGGCGAGATCCATATTGAGCGGTCCCTGATCGGTCTGGCGCAGGATCCAAAAATCCGCCGGTGTCAGCCAGATGGCGAAAGCAATCATGACGAAGGCGTAGCCGATGAAGCCGACCGCCAGATAGGACAGCAGCTTGATGCCTCGCTGGCCGAAATATTCGTTGATCAGGTCGGCGATACTGAACTCCAGGGGCCAGAGCAACACCCCGGCGCTGATATTGAGTGAGAGGCGATAACTGTCGGTCAGGGGCCAATCGAGGGGGGAGAAGCCCAGCGTCCTTTCCAGGGAAAAGACCTTGACCCCGATAAATTCGGCGATCAAGGCATTGGCGACAAAAAAGCCGCCGATCAGGACCAGCAACAGGGTGCGTTTGCTTTCCGCCCCCGTGGGCGCGGGTGCCTTGGAAGTGGTGTTCATCGAATACTCGGTTTGATCTGACAGTGGGAGTGGCGACGGCCACTTATCACCCAGCGACACTGGTTTGGTTCAGCGGCCATGAATCCGCACCAGGTTGCGCCCGGCCCGTTTGCTTTCATAGAGGGCCCGGTCGGCCAGGGCAAGCACGGCCTCCGCATTCTCCCCGTGTTCCGGGTAGGCGGCCAAGCCGATACTGATACTGGCGGCAATATTTTCTTTCTCCAGCATGATGGGATTCTGGGCCACGGCCTGCCGCAGGCGTTCGGCGACCGCCCAGCCGCCCTGACTGGTGGTTTCCACCAGCAAGGCCACGAATTCGTCGCCCCCATATCTGGCCGGAATGTCCGTGGTGCGGAGGTAGCGTCGGATATGCCTGGCCACATGGCGAATCAACTCGGAGCCGGCGGAATGACCGTACTGATCGTTGATCTGCTTGAGAAAATCCGCGTCTATCATGAGGATGGTGAAAGGGCGCTGGTAACGTTTTGCCCGGGTCTCTTCCCGCGCCATCAGGTTTTTGAAGGCCCGCAGGTTGTAGAGACCGGTCAGTTCGTCCGTCAGGGAAAGGGTCTGGATACGTTGGTTGGCTTGGGCGATATCGCGATGCAGCGAGGCGGTGAGATAGGCCACCAGGAGAAAAGGCGAAAACACCACCGCCACTCGGACGAGTTCCTGGGGCGGTAGCTTACCCTGGGGATCCTCGAACCAACCCAGGGCGAGATAAGCCAGGGTGACCAGCAGGGTGTCAAACAAGGTCATGCCCATGCCGAGGATCAGCGCCGCGGCTACCAGGGGCAAGAGAAAAAGGCCCAGCAAGGGGCTATGAACACCCCCGCTATGCCACATCACCCAGGCGATGAGGGCGATCATGAGCCAGGTACGCAGGGCGATGCCCCAGGGCCGGTGTTCCCGTCGGACGCCGAACAGGTGCAGGCCGAGGACGGCGACGAAATAGCCGCAGGCGGCGAGAATGACGGACGGGGTGGAGGTCACCCGGACAGCGGGCGTCACGATATAGAGCAACAGTAAGACCAGAAGCAGCCATTCGATCCTGGCGAAGGTACCAGCGTATTTTGCCAGTTCGCTGTGGTCGATAGGGTTCAACGGCTGAGGAGGTGGCTTCATGACTGGTCTGACATCGTTCGAGGTTGTTTCGATTCTGGTCCCGAACCCTAAAGGCGTTGTTCCGGATCATAAGGCGATTGCCGGAAAAGAAATACCAGCCTGCGCAGGCTGGTTTTCTTTTGACAGTAATCGTCCAAGGTGGAAGCGGATACTGGTACAGCGCTCGGCTCGGGACGGCGGAGTACGGCAAGGGATGAGGACAACGGCTGTTGGAACGGGTCGCGAGAGGGGAATTTCCGCTAAGATTTCCCAACCCGCCCCGCGGGCCGGGTCAAGGAGCGCGAAAGGTTGTTTTTCCTGGCCCCGAGGATCATGTTCTCAATCCCAGTCGTCTCCCAGTCCTTCCAGAGTGTGAATCAAGTCTTGTCCAGCCCCTCAAACCGAATCACCCATCGGGCCGCCGTCGCTCCGATGATGGATTATACCGATCGTTTTTTTCGCTATCTGATGCGCTTGATCAGCCGCCACAGTCTGCTCTATACCGAGATGATCCACTGTGCGGCGCTCATCAATGGCGATCGGGATCGTCTCCTCGAATACGACCCTTCCGAACACCCTCTCGCCCTCCAGCTCGGCGGCAACAACCCGGACGAGCTCGCTGCCTGCACCCGGATGGCGGCGGATTGGGGCTATGACCAGGTCAATCTGAATCTGGGTTGCCCCAGCGAACGGGTCCAGAGCGGTCGCTTCGGGGCCTGCCTGATGGCCGAGCCGGAATTGGTGGCAGATTGTCTGCGCGCCATGATCGGTGTCGGTGACCTCCCAGTGACGGTAAAGACCCGTATCGGTATCGACCACCAGGACAGTTACCCTGAATTGACCCACTTCGTCGCGACCTTGGCGGAGGCCGGTTGCCGCACTTTCATCATCCATGCCCGCAAGGCCTGGTTGCAGGGATTGAGCCCGCGGGAGAATCGCGAGATCCCCCCGCTCAGGTACGATGTGGTCTATCGCTTGAAACAGGATTTCCCTCATCTGGAGATCTGGATCAATGGGGGCATCCGTTCGCTGGAAGAGGCCGCGAGGCATCTGCGTCATGTCGATGGTTTCATGATCGGTCGGGCCGCTTATGAAGATCCCTGGCTGTTCAGTCAGGTGGACTCCCAGTTCTATCACTGGCGAGGCGTCCCCATGACCCGTTTCGCTGTCCTAGCCGACTATCTGGTGTTCCTGGAGCGGGAGCGGCAGCGCGGGACGCCCTTGCATCTCATGACCAAGCACCTCATCACCCTGTTCTACGGTCAGCCTGGGGCCCGGGAGTGGCGACGTTTTCTCAGCGATATCAGCCAGCGCCAAGACATCGGTCCGGAACGCATCCTCAAAGCGGCGGAGAATCTCCGGCGGGTCGATACTTGTTAAATGCCGGTCGCGGCGTCCCTTCGGCCAGTTGTTGAATCGAAAAACCATCGCTAGCGATAGCCGGTGCCGGGTGCGGGCTTCATTTGAGGCGGATCTCAAAGGTAGAGTCGACGCAGTTCGCTGTCCGGCACCCCGGTTTCCCAGATCGCGTCGAAGTAACCTTGAAGGCGTTGGGTCTCCCGGGGCTGGTTGAAGCAGGCCCTGGCCTGGTGCGGTCGCCCGGGTTCCCGGTAGACATAACCTAAGCCATCGGCGAGCAGAAAGTTCATCCCCTCATCCTTGAAGTCTTCACCCGGGCAACGGATCTCGATGCGACTCGTCAAGCGCCTGGCCAGCTCGATGAGGCGGTGGCCTTGTGTGACCGCGGTGTCATGGTCAAGCAGCAGGACGCGGATCTGGGCGCGGGCGCTGGAGATGGCGAGTCGTGTCAAGGCGTCCAGAAAGGCCTGTTGATCGTAGAGGGCCGGTTCGAGGTCCGGGGTGAAAATGCTCAGGTGTTTTCTTGCCTGGGAGGCCAGCTGGAGCGAGACCTGGCGAATGCTGGTCAGATCCTTCAACTCCTCTACCTCGGCGTTGACGCCCAGGAGTCGCAATTCCGCTTGGTGTTCTGCGTGATTCATCTCTGTTGTCCTTCATAGCGCATGCTCTGATGAGGAATACCCGCTTCGTCGAAGATCTCGCCTATCGGGACAAAGCCGTGGCGACGATAGAACCCTATGGCGCTGGTCTGGGCCTTCAGCCAGGGGCGGAGATGACCCTGATCATCGGCGATTTGCAGCAGCGCTTTCAGGAGGAGACCCCCTAGGCCTTGTCGTCGCCAGGACGGCAGCACGGCCATGCGCCCGATCTGGCCGCTTGGCAGGAGTCGCCCGGTGCCTACCGGCTGCCCTGGCCCGGCCTCGGCGATCACCCACCAGGCCGGCGGTTCGGGAGTTTCCCATTCGAGTTCGGTCGGGATGCCCAACTCCTGCACGAATACCCGGTCACGTACCAAGGCTATGGCCGCGGCCTCTTCAGGCCAAACCGCCCGGCGTACCCACACCCCCGGATTATCCATTGTCCACTTGTTTGTTACCCATTGTGCCAAGGCTATCACCATCCGGCAGCGGTTGCGGACCGCGCCGCCAACGGCCGACCAATACCCCGGCGAGGATCACCAGTCCAGTCCCGATCAGACTGGGGATACCCGGTTGTTCGGCCCAGAACAGCCAGCCGAAGATGGCGGCAAAGATTACGGAAAAATAGCTGAAGGCTCCCATGGGCGCCGCCGGGGCGATGGCCAGCCCCTGGGTCATGAAGAGTTGTCCCAGGGTGGCGAAACCAGCGACGGCGAACAAGGCCAGATACTCGGGACCGCTCGGGGTGCTCCAGGCCCAGGGGAGGGGGAAGATGGAGGCCAGGGTCCCGATGGCGGCAAAGTAGAAGACGATCCGCGGCCCGGGTTCGGTGCTGGAAAGGCGGCGTATGTCGACCTGGACGATAGCGGCAAAGAAGCCGCCGAGCAGGGCGATCATGGCCGCAGGGTCGGTCGGCTGCCACCCCGGGTTCAATACCAGGAGGACGCCGGCGAAACCAATCAGGAGTCCGCTGCCCACCTGGAACGAGATTGGTTCTTTTAGCCATGATAGCGCCAGGAAAGGAATGAAGAGGGGGGCGGTGAGTTTGAGCAGCATCGCCTCGGACAAGGGGAGATGGGCAAGGGCGTAAAAGAAGCAGTACATCGCTGCCAGTCCGGCGAGACCGCGCAAGAGGTGAAGCGGCAATACCTTGGTTCCCAGTCCTCTCAGACCCTGACGGCCGATCCAGGGTAACAGCAGCAGGAGTCCGAACAGGTTGCGGAAGAAGACCAGGGTTTCGTTGCTCAGGCTGGTCGAGAGAAAACGGACGCCGACCCCCATCAAAGCGAACATGAGTTCGGAGACAATGATGAAAAAGGCCCCCCGCAGGACGGCGGTTCTGATTGGTTGAGAAGCATCCATCAGTGGCCTCTCCCAGGAAAAGTTGTCGCATTATCTGGAGTTCTGCGAGTTTGTGTATAGCGCTTGGTGGCTCGGTCGCGCGCCCTTGCCGCTCTTGGGCGCCTTTCTGTAACCGTCGTAGCCATTCCTGTTCGGTGGGTTCTCGCGAGTGAGGCGGGCCGCATGCCTCGCCGGACCATGAAGATATGAGCAGAAACAGTAGGCGTTTGACCGCGAGAG
>JBPOHE010000030.1:0-52524 GCA_052035915.1 Pseudomonadota bacterium | reverse complement strand
TGAAAGCCATGGGGTAGGCTGGCGATGAGCGAAGCGAATCCCAGCTACTGAGAAGCTGGGTTTCAGCGCTTCGCGCCTCAACACCAGCCTACGAATATCGATAATACCTATCGAGAAATGGTATCAGAGCCTGGTCAAGGTGACGGTCTTGCGGAAGCGTTTGAGGGCGCCGAGGAAAAAGACCAGGCTGATCCCCGCCAGGGCCAGCCAGTGAGGCCAGACCATGGAGATGGGGGCATGACGGAAGATCACCGCCTGGGTATAGGCGACGAAATGGGTGGTCGGCGAGAACTGCATCAGCCACTGTAGGGCTTCGGGCATGCTCTCCAAGGGCGTGATGGCCCCCGAGAGCATGTAGAGAAAGAGAAACAGCGGAATGGACAGGAGACCGAACTGGGGCATCGAACGCGCCAGGGTGGCGAGATAGAGGCCGATGGCGGTGAGCGCCAGGAGATAGACCACCAGTCCCACCAGGAACAGCGGCAGGGATTCGGTCACTGGTACCTGGAGCACACCCCGGACGATGATCAATAGCGAGGCCAGGGCGGCGATGACGATGACCAGGGCATTGGCCCAGACCTTGGCGAGAACGATCTCCGCCGGGGTCAGGGGCATCACCAGCAGATGCTCCAGGGTGCCGTGCTCCCGCTCCCGGATGAAGGCGGCCCCGGTGAGCACGATGGCCAGCAGGGTGGTCATGTTGACGATCTGCATCACGCCGAGAAACCAGGAGGACTGGGTGTTGGGATTGAACAGGATGCGCACCACCTGGGTGACCGGGAACAAGTCCTCCAAAGGCGGCAAGCCGAGAAAGCGGGCCACCTCCTCCTGGATGATGTTCTCCAGATAGCCCGAGCCGACCCCGGCCTCGGTCATGGTGGTGGCATCCACATTGATCTGTACCTGGGGGCGTTTTTGCTGCCGCAGATCGGCCAGGAAATTCGGCGGTATGTCGATGACGAAGCTATAGCGCCCCCGCTCCAGCGCCGCTTCCACTTCACTCAACTCGATCGCTTCCGGGGCGCGGAAATAGGGCGCTGGGATAGCGGCGATGATCTGCCGCGAGAGGGCGGATCGGTCTTCGTCCACATAGGCTACCGCGGCATTGGTCACTTCGATGCGGACCCCCTTGGCCGGGGCATAGATGGCGAGGCTGAAGGCATAGAGGATGAGGATCACCAGCACCGGATCATAGGCCAGACTGGACAGTTCCTTGCGACCCAGGCGGTAGATGTTGGTGATCCGCATGGCTACTTGGCCTGGCTGTGTAGTAGCCAGCGGCTGATGGCGAGGAACACCAGACCAAAGCCCGCCAGCATGAGATAGTCCAGCCAGAGTTCCGGCAGGCCGAGGCCCTTGGTGAAAACGCCGACGCTGATATGGCGGAACCAGGAACTCGGAAAGCCGTAGCCCATCCCCTTGGCCGCCCCCGAGAGCGAGGCGAGCGGCGAGATGAAGCCGGAGAAGAGCACCGTGGGCATGAGACTGATGATGGCGGTGCCGAACACGGCCGCGATTTGGGTGCGCACGAAGGAAGACATCAGCAGTCCGAGCCCGGTACCGGCGAAGACGAAAAGAATGGTGCCGATGTGGAGTCCCAGCAGACTGCCCTTGATGGGGACCTGAAACAGAAACACCGCCTGGAGCAATAGCAGGGCATAGGTCAGGAGGGCGACGCCGATATAGGGCAGCAGCTTTCCGATAAGAAACTCCAGCCCGGTAACCGGAGTCGCATAAAGATTCGTGATTGAGCCAAGCTCTTTTTCCCGCACCACCCCCACCGCTGTCATGGTGGCCGGGATGAGGATCAGCAGCAGCATGATGATGCCCGGCACCATGGCGTAGAGGCTGCGGAAGTCCTGGTTGTAACGGAAACGGGTGGCGACATCCACCGGGCCGGGCGGCGGTCGTTCGCCCCGGCTGAGGAAGATCCAGTCCAGCATGGCGTCCCGATGCACCCCACGGACATAGCCGCGCAGGGTCTCGGCGCGAAAGGGATTGGAGCCCTCGATCCAGACCCCGACCTCCGGCGTCTGTTCCCGTTTTAATCTCTCCCCGAAACCCGGCGGTATCTCCAGGGCGAGATCCAGGCGACCGCTTTGCAGGCGGCGTTGACTGTCCTCTTCATGGAGCAGGGGCGGATATTCATGGAAATAGGGTGAACCGCTGAATGACTCGATGTAAAAACGGCTGACCGGGGTCTGATCCTGATCCAGCACGGCAAAATCCAGCCGGTTGACGTCGAAGGACATGCCATAGCCCATGGCCACCAGCAGTAGCATGGGGCCAAGCAGGGCGAAGCTGAGGCGGATGGGGTCGCGGCGCAGTTCGAGCGCCTCCCGCAGGGCATAGGCCCAGAGTCGGCGCAGCGAAAAGCGATGATGACTCGCGCTCGGCGCCTTCTCCTGTCCAAAGGCCGAGGTGGCGCCGGCGGCGATCCGCTCCCGCGGTTCCTCCTGCTCCAGATAGGCGATGAAGGCCGCTTCCAGATTTTCCGCCTGCTGGGCCTGGACCAGCTCGGACGGGCGACCCTGGGCCAGGACCTTGCCGGCATGCATCAGGGAGATGCGGTCGCAACGCTCGGCCTCGTTCATGAAATGGGTGGAGATGAAGATGGTCACGCCGCGCTCCCGGGAGAGATGGATCAGCCGTTCCCAGAAACTGTCCCTGGCGATGGGATCCACCCCCGAGGTGGGTTCATCGAGGATCAACAGCGGCGGTTCGTGAATGATCGCCACCGCCAGGGAGAGCCGTTGTCTCAGACCGAGGGGCAGATTGGCGGCCCGGGTCTCCATCACCTCGCCGAGGTCGAAAAGAACGACCAGTTCGGCGATACGGTCCGGGATCGCCGCCGCGGGGAGATGGACGAGATGGGCGTGGAGTTCGAGATTCTGGCGCACGCTGAGTTCGCTATAGAGCGAGAAACTCTGGGACATATAGCCCACCCCTTTGCGCGCCTCGATGCTCTGGGCGTCCACCTCGCGACCGAAGATCCGCGCCTCGCCGGCGCTGGGCGGCAGCAGTCCGGTGAGCATGCGCATGGTGGTGGTCTTGCCGCAGCCGTTGGATCCCAGAAAACCGAAGATCTCCCCGGAGTGGATGCTGAAACTCACCCGATCCACGGCGGTGAAACCCTCGAAGCGGCGGGTGAGATTCTCCGCCTGGATCACCGGCACTTCCTCGGGCACCGCCTGGCGGGGCGGCAGGTTGATCTCCTTGTGTCCGAGTCGCCGGGCCTCGGGCAGCCATTGGATGAAGGCCCGGTCCAGGTCGGCCACGCCGGTACGAGCCTCGATCTCGGCGGCGCGGCCAGTGGTCAGTATCCGCCCGGCATCCATGGCAACCAGGAAGTCGAAGCCTTCCGCCTCCTCCATATAGGCGGTGGCGACCACCAGGCTCATCCCCGGGCGACGCTGACGGACCGCGCCGATGAGTTCCCAAAATCGACGCCGCGACAGCGGGTCCACGCCGGTGGTGGGTTCGTCGAGGATGAGTACCTCGGGATCGTGGATGAGGGCGCAACAGAGCGCCAGCTTTTGTTTCATGCCGCCGGACAGCTTGGAAACGGCCCGGTCGGCGAAGGGGGTCAGATCCGTCGCCGCCAGCAGCTCGGCGATGCGGGCCCGGCGCGCCCGGGGACCCTGGCCGAAGAGACGGCCGAAGAAATGGAGATTTTCTCCCACCGAGAGCGAAGGATAGAGATGGCGTCCCAATCCCTGGGGCATGTAGGCGACGCGCTCGACCAACTCGCGCCTTTGTTCCGTCCGGCTCAGGTCCAGGCCCAGGATCTCCACCCTACCCTCCTGAATCCGCCGGATCCCGGCCAGCAACCCGAGCAGGGTCGACTTGCCGACCCCATCCGGCCCAATCACCCCCACCAAACAACCGGCCGGGAGTTCCAGCTCGATCTCGCGCAGGGCGACCAGCTTCTTGCCGTACCTGTGGCTGAGGGCATGCAGACGGGCCAGGGTGGACATGGGTTCAGGGCAGGCGGGGTTGCAGATGCTCCGGCCAAGCGGCGCCATCCAGCAGACGGACGAAGCCCTCCCCCGGGAGACCGGTCTTCATCCTCGATTCGTATTGCCGCAGGATGTCCTCGGGGATTTTCAGCTTGACCCGGAAGGAAAGCTTCTCCCGCTCACTCCGGGTTTCCACCTGTTTGGGGGTGAATTGGGCGCGGGCGGCGACAAAGGAAACGCTGGCCGGCACCACGTATTCGGGCGCGGCATCGAAGATGAGTCGCGCCTCGCCCCCCAGCGGGACCTGACCGGCGACCTTCTCCGGGAGAAAGATCACCATGTAGAGATCGGCGACATCGAGCAGGGTGAGGATCTTGCCACCCGAGCCCAGCACCTCCCCGGGTTCGGCGAGGCGGAAGAGCACCCGTCCGCGCTTGGGCGATTTCAATTCGCTGTCGTTGATATCCACCCGGATGCGTTCCACCGCCGCGACGGCGGCTTCGATGGCGGCCTCACTCGCCACCACCTTGACCTTGGCCGCCTGCACCCCCGCCGCGGCGACCTGGGCACGGGTTTGGGCTTGGTCCAGTTGCTCCACCGATACATTGCCCTTGGTCACCAGTTGGCGCAGCCGCCGCAACTCGTTGCGGGCCAGACCCAGCTCCTCCTCCTGCTGGGCGACCAGGGCGCGGGCGTAGTCCCGTTCGAGCTGGGCCCGCCGCCATTCCGCCTCCGCCTGGGCCAGTTGGGCGCGCAGGGAGGCGGTATCCATGCGGGCCACCGGTTGACCGGCCTCGACCAGATGACCCTCCTCGACCAGGACCTCGGCCAGCCGACCAGGCAACTTGGTGGCGATGTCGATCTCGGTCGCCTCGATCCGCCCGTTACTTGCGGCGAAACCTTCTGGTAAAGTCTTCTGTTGCAGCCATTGAGCGATCAGGGGAAGGCGTCTGAGATCCAGCGCCTTTCCCAGGGTATCCGTCCCCCGGTTCATCCACCAGAAGCTCCCGGCCCCGGCGACCATCACCCCCGCCAGGATCCAGATCAAGGCACGTCGTCTAGTCATCGTCCGTTCTCTCTAGCGGGCTGCGCGTTGAATGTGAACATTGGCGTTAGGGTACTCGCCCAAAGAACGGCTGCAAGTCCGCTCGATCGAGGCGGGACGTTTCCCATCCAAGCGGCAGGGGCATCACATGGAACAAGGCATGAGCGGTATCTGGCAGGATCGCGATCACCTCCATCGTTTTCTGTTCGATGATCTGGGGGTGAGAGGTGAACTCGTCTACCTGGACGCCAGCCTGCGCAAGGTGCTGGAGCAGCGTCCCTATCCGGAAAGCGTAGCCCGACAACTCGGTGAGGCCCTGACGGCGGTCACCCTGCTGTCGGCGACCATCAAATTCCAGGGGTCGCTGATCCTGCAGATCCAGGGCGACGGGGCGCTGCACACCCTGGTGGCCCAGGCCACGGACAAGGGCACCCTGCGGGGCCTGGCGAAATGGCGGGGCGAGGTGCCCCGGGGCAACCTGGCCGAGGTGTTCGGTCAGGGCTCGTTGGTGATAACGATCCAGTTGCCTGGGCGCCAACCCTATCAGGGCATAGTACCGCTGGAGGGGGCCAATCTGGTCCAGGCCCTGGAGACCTATTTCCAGCAGTCGGAACAATTGCCGACCCGGCTCTGGTTGAAGGCGACCCGGGAGCGGGCCGCCGGGCTGTTGTTGCAGGAGCTGCCGGGAGGCGTTCGCATCCCGGACGCCTGGGAGCGACTCGTCACCCTGGCGGATACCCTGAAACAGGAGGAATTGCTCGGCCTGGCCCCGACCGACTTGGTCTACTCCCTGTTCAACCAGGAGCAGGTGCGTCTCTTCGAGGCCGATCCCCTGGCCTTCCGCTGTAACTGCTCACGGCGACGGGTCGGTACAATGTTGTCCCACCTTGGTCGCGAGGAATTATCCCAGCTTCTACTGGAATACTCCCGCATCGAGGTCGCTTGCGAATTTTGCAACCGACACTACAGTTTCGATGCCGTGGATATCCAACAGTTGTGGCAACCCGAGCCCGCTCCGGAACTGGGGAGCACTAGGCATTGAGCGGCGATGGCCGCGCAACGGATAATTTCTCACCACCCGGGCGTCAGATTCTTTCACTCAGCAGCGGAACCGACGGCACAGTGAAAACCATAAAAGAATACGACCAGATCCCCTACGAGGATCGTCCCATCCCCCCTACCCATCCCGACAACCTGGCCGTCCTCGGGCGGCTCTTCGGCCTGGAGACGGCCTTGCCGGATCGCTGTCGGGTATTGGAACTGGGGTCCGCCAATGGCGGCAACCTCATCCCCATGGCCTATCATTGGCCGGACAGCCACTTCGTCGGCATCGAACTCTCACAGATTCAGGCCCGAGCCGGACGCGATCAGATCAAGCGCCTGGGATTGAAAAACATCGAGCTACAGCATGGGGATATCATCCGGCTCGATAAACGTCTCGGTGTTTTCGACTACATCATCGTCCATGGGGTCTACTCCTGGGTACCGCCCAAGGTACAGCAACACATCCTGGAAACCTGTCGCAAGCGGCTGAAACCCCAGGGCATCGCCTACATCAGCTACAACACCATGCCGGGATGGGGGCTGCGGGGGACCCTGCGGGCCATGCTGCTGCGCCACTGCCGGGACGTCAAATCCCCCACCGAGCGGATCGCCAAGGCGAGGGAATTCCTGCTCTGTCTCCAGGATGGCGGCGCCGACCGCGACACCAAGAGCGGCCACTGGTTGGGCAAGGAGGTGGATACCCTGTTGCAGGCCAAGCCGAGCTACCTCTTTCACGAGTATCTGGAGCGCATCAACCAGCCGCTCTATTTCGAGGAGTTCGTGCATCAGACCAAGGCCCATGGGCTGCAATATCTGGCCGATGCCAACCTCTTCACCATGTTTCCCACCACCCTGCCACCGACAGCCGCGGCCCTGATCGAACCGATCCAGGATCTGGTGATTCGCGAGCAGTATGGGGATTTCTTCAGATTGCGCGCCTTTCGCCAGTCGTTGCTCTGCCGGGCCGAACTCCAGCCGAGCCTGGAACTGAGTCCGGAGCGACTACAGCCGTTCCGGCTCTATGCCGACCTCAGCAGTCCGGATGACCTGGTCCTGGGCGAGATCAAGGCGCAGGTGTTTCGCTCCGCCGCGCAGGAGGGCTACAGCCTGGAGCATCCCCTCACCAAGGCCGCCCTCATCCTGCTCAAAAAGACCTACCCCAATGCCATGAGCCTCGGCGAACTGGAATCGGAGGCCATCGACTTTCTGCGACGGAAGCGTCTGCTGGGGCATCTCGAGGAGTCGACCGCCTTCCTCGGGGAGATATTCAATCTGATCCTCTCCCAGGGCATACGCCTGACGGCGAGCCCGAGGCTGTTTCAGACCAAGCTCGCGACCCAACCCAGGATCACCAGTCTGGTCGCCGATCAACTCGCCGAGGGCCGTACCGCCCTGGCCTCGGTGCGTCATGTGGCGGTGGAGATCGATACCGTCGGTCGACGCCTCCTGGAGCTGGCGGACGGTTCGCGCACCCTCGACGCCCTGGTCTTCGAGCTGGGACGGGCGCTCAAGCACGAACCCGATCTCACGGCCTATCTCGAAACCAAGGGGATGCCGGGGATGGCGCTGAAAGAGGTCCGGGAAAACACCAACCGCCTGCTCCAGGTGTTTGCCCATCATGGTCTGTTCGAGTCCGAGGAAAAGACCGCCTGACCGGCCCGGTGGCCGGTTCGGCCTGGAGAGCTGTATCGATGTCTCATCATCAGAGCCTCGAAAACTGTATCGAGCTTTTCTGTCGCAAGGGTTGCCGTGCCCTGTTGAGAGATATCCAGGCCATGGAGCAAGGCGAGATCCCCCCCGAGGCCGCGCACCTGGATGTGGGCGCCAGGGCCGAACTCCTGGCCGAACTCAAGGCCGTCATGGCCGTCTACCAGCGGCCCTGCGACATCAACTGACCCCGGTTTTCGGGTTCTCTGGCCATCCCTATCCTTCATCCGATCCTCGGAGGTCCTCCCCCATGCTGAGTATTGTCGAACGCATCGCCCACGAATTGGGGGTACAACCCCGTCAGGTGCAATCCGCGGTCGAATTGTTGGATGGGGGCGCTACCGTCCCCTTCATCGCCCGGTATCGCAAGGAGGTGACCGGCGGTTTGGACGACGGCCATCTGCGCACCCTCGAAGAACGCCTGGGCTACCTGAGGGAGCTGGAGGCGCGGCGCGAGGTCATACGGCGCAGCATCGGTGAGCAGGGCAAGCTGACCCCGGAGCTGGAACAGGAGATCCTCACCGCCGACACCAAGGTGCGCCTGGAGGATCTCTATCTGCCCTACAAGCCCAAGCGCCGCACCAAGGCCCAGATCGCCCGCGAGGCCGGGCTGGAGCCCCTGGCCCTGGGCCTGCTGGAAGATCCCCGCCAGGGGCCGGAGGTTCTGGCGGCCGCCTTCGTCGATGGGGAAAAAGGGGTGGCGGATGTCGCCGCCGCCCTCGAAGGCGCCCGGCAGATCCTCATGGAGCGCTTCGCCGAGGACGCCGAGCTGCTCGGACGCTTACGCGAGCATCTGCGGGAGACGGCCCAGATCCGCGCCAAGGTGGTTGAAGGGAAGGAACAGGAGGGGGCCAAGTTTTCCGACTACTTCGACTATCAGGGGCCACTCAAGGACATCCCCTCCCATCGGGCGCTGGCCCTGTTCCGCGGCCGCAACGAGGGCTTTTTGTCCATCGAGATCCAACCGGCCCTACCTCCCGGGAGTACCACCGATCCCTGCGAACTCATGGTGGCCGAGCGCTTCGGTATCCGCGATCAGGGACGCCCGGCGGATGCCTGGCTGCGCGAGACGGTGCGCTGGGCCTGGAAGGTGAAGCTCTTCACCCACCTGGATCTGGAATTGAAAACGGCCCTCAAGGAAGGCGCCGAGGAAGAGGCCATCCGCGTCTTCGCCCGCAATCTCAGGGATCTCCTGCTGGCGGCCCCGGCCGGACGACGGACCATCATGGGCCTGGATCCCGGGCTGCGTACCGGGGTCAAGGTGGCGGTGGTCGATACCACCGGCAAGCTCCTGGACACCGCCACCATCTATCCCCATGTCCCGCGCAACGACTGGGACCGCTCCGTCGCCATCCTCGCCGCCCTGGCCATGAAATTCGGCGTCAAGCTGATCAGCATCGGCAACGGCACCGCCTCCCGTGAGACCGACCGCCTGGTCCAGGATCTGCTCCAACGCCATCCTCAACTGGGACTACAAAAACTGGTGGTGAGCGAGGCCGGCGCCTCGGTCTATTCCGCCTCCCAACTGGCCGCCCAGGAACTGCCCGACCTCGATGTCTCCCTGCGCGGGGCGGTCTCCATCGCCCGCCGGTTGCAGGACCCCCTGGCGGAATTGGTGAAGATCGACCCCAAGTCCATCGGCGTCGGCCAGTATCAGCACGACGTCAATCAGAGCCAATTGGCGCAGAGTCTGGATAAGGTGGTGGAAGACTGCGTGAACGCGGTCGGGGTGGACGTCAACACCGCCTCGCCGGCGCTCCTGAGCCGGGTCTCCGGTCTCTCGGCCTCGCTGGCCAACAATCTGGTGACTTTCCGCAACGAGAACGGCGCCTTTCCCGATCGGGATTCACTGAGAAAGGTACCCCGCCTGGGTCCCAAGACCTTCGAGCAGGCGGCGGGATTCCTGCGCATCCCGGATGGCACCAATCCGCTGGATGCCTCGGCGGTGCACCCCGAGGCCTATCCCCTGGTCCAGCGCATCCTGGAGCGCACCGGCAAGGCTGTCCGCGAACTCATCGGCCGCCCGGAGCTGTTACGAGGGCTGAATCCCCAGGAGTTCATCGACGACCGCTTCGGCCTGCCCACGGTCAGGGACATCCTCGCCGAGCTGGAAAAACCCGGTCGCGATCCCCGCCCGGAGTTCAAGACCGCCAGATTCGAGGAAGGCGTGGAGGAACTCCAACACCTCCGCCCGGGCATGGTGCTAGAAGGCGTGGTGACCAATGTCGCCAACTTCGGCGCCTTCGTCGATATCGGGGTGCATCAGGACGGATTGGTGCACATCTCGGCCCTGGCGGACCGCTTCGTCAAGGACCCCCGGGAGGTGGTCAGGACCGGCGATCTGGTCAAGGTCAAGGTGTTGGAGGTGGACCTCGCCCGCAAACGGATCGCCCTCAGCATGCGCTTGGACGACCAGCCGAGCGCTCAGGCCAAGCCGGCGACGCCTCCTCCTAGCCCAGCCCCCACGCCCAAACGGCAACAACAGGCGGCTTCCTCCAACAATCGTCGGACCCAAACCCCCAGCGTGCCCCCCAGCGGCGCCTTGGCCGAGGCCCTGGCCCAGGCGCTTAAACGGGGAAAGTGAAAGCGAGGCGCTAGGGTGAGCACGACGCACCGATTAAGATTGAGAAGGGTGTGGGGTGCTCACTCCGGGAAAGGCCCGAGGCTCCGGGCCGAGGCTCTCGGGCCCGATTTTTGTTCTCCGAATAAGAACAATACCTACTATATTTTAGTTATTGTTCTCGTAAAAAGAACATGAAATGGCCCTTTCGAGCCGATGCCCGGAGCAGCTTAGTGCCCTAGCGAGGTAGGATGCGGTGAGACACGAACCGCATCAATCGCGGATAAAGAAAGATCTCGATCGATGCGGTTCACTACGTTACTAGTATTCATTATGGTCCACTTTTCTGAGGTAGGTATGACGAAACAAGGTAAATACGACGATGAGTTTGAAACAAATAACTTTGAATCTAAAAAACTCATAGCTGCGTTTAATCAAGCTACAGATATTCGGAAGTTTGAAATCGAATTATATTGGAAACGCGCCGGCTACTTTTGGGCTCTTATAGCCGTAACATTTGCAGGCTATTTCGCAATCCTCTCATCTGAGCATATACCAAATAAATTCTTCCTTTCTTTTGTAGTTGCAAATATTGGCCTTGTATTTACATTTGCATGGCACTTAGGCAATAGAGGCAGCAAATATTGGCAAGAAAATTGGGAAAATCACTTGGAGCTTCTTGAAGATAAAGTTACCGGTCCATTATACAAAACACTACTGGAGCGTCCCAGATCTAGCGCTACTCCTATTTCCGAAAAGTTTATTACAAGTCCGCTTGATATATCCGTGTCAAGAATCAACCAATGGACAAGTGTCTTTGTTCTGTTTGTTTGGATGCTACTCATGATCTATTCGTTATATAATACAACAGCGAGATTTGCACTTACCAAGAGCGAGTGGCTATTAATTGGCGCCCATCTTATAGTATTAATTGTGGCACTTGGCGTTTGTTATATGATGCTAAGCCAAAGCAAAACATACAAAGGAAAACATTGTCCAAACATAATAAAGCGTGACACCGAGATTAACGATTAACACAACAGGACAGCATTATGAATACAACAATCCCCGACGACACAAGCGAAAACCTATTAAAGTTAGCGCATTTATCTATTCAGTCTGGAAACACAGATGAAGGCGTTGATTTTGTTAATGAGTACCTTAAACATAACCAAAATAATGCCGAAGCTTGGAATATTAAAGCACTACTAATCGCCACAAATCCAAAGACTGATATATTGCTCGCTTACCAGGAAGTTCTTGCGATTATGAACAAGGCTATTTCTCTAGATGAAAAATACATACAGGAACTAAGAAATCACAGAAGGATTATCTCTTCGCATATACAGAATGATATATCTACAATCATTAGATCGCATGACGAGCAAGTGTTGGCGATCGCCAGAGGATACGGTGGCATTTATGATTTTATTGGCTGGCAGCAAAAAATTGTTAACTCATTACTGGTGAAAGTCGATTCTTATATGCTAGTTTATCCGAATCCAGGAGACGCTACTTTCATATCGCTTCTCAAAGCTGTAGATGGATTTATTTCAAGGACGAGTTTTCGCTCTCCGAAGCTAAAAGAATTAATAAAAACATATAGCCATCAAGTCAATAACACATCTGAACGAGCAAATCCACAGGTAAAGGCCGATCCTGTCTCACCAAGGAGATGTGCAAACTGTTCGAAAGAACTGATAGCAGGCGAAATTAGTTGTTCCCACTGCGGCTCCGTGGATTGGGCCAATGTTCTAAGTACTATAACAGCGCTTCTAATAGTGTCTCTGCCATTTATATTAATAGGAGTGATTTTCTGTGATTCTAATTTCTGGAGGTTTCTATGGATCAGCCCTGGTGTCCTATTATTATTTATTGCAGCGGTTTTTACAGCGGTCGGACTCATTAAATCGTCAAAAAGAAAGCGAGGTAGGATGCGGTGAGGCACGAACCGCATCAATCGCGGATAAAAAAAGATCTCGATCGATGCGGTTCACTTCGTTCACCGCATCCTACATTACTTGTTAACAGAGAAGACACAATGAACGCAAGCATGGTAATAAGGAAAGATGAAACGGATAGCATGATTCCGCCCAGCAATGAAGGGATGCCATTACGGCAGAACAAACAAGAAATATCGAGACAAGCATGAACCTCTATACACTGGAAATCTCTATCATAAGCGGTCCTGTAACCCAGGGTTTTATCAATGACAATCCAGTCGTGTCCAGGACCATAGAAATCCGGGGTAATCAAACCTTGGAAGACCTGCATCATGTTATCTTTGAGGCCTTTGATCGCGAAGAGGAACACATGTATGAATTTCAGGTTGGCGGTAAAGGGCCGAATAATCCCCGGGCGCGATGTTATGGTTTAACAAGGTTTATGGCAGACAAGACCGGGTTGAAAGGCGATGTCGCCCGCACCACGCTCGACAGCTTGAAGCTAAAGATAGATGAGGCGTTTGGGTATTGGTTCGATTTTGGCGATGATTGGTGGCACCAGATCAATATTCTCTCTATCGAACAAGCAACGGCAGGGGTTAAGTATCCCAGAGTCATCAATCGGATTGGGCAAAGCCCTCCGCAATATCCGGATACCGATGACTGATATCATCCTGGCGCCCAACCGTGACTATAACAAACTAGCCGAGCCGGGTGGCATCGGTACTTGGGCTCGACATCTGTTATGAATTGTTGTCGTAGTGTGGCCTCGATTTTTCGCCTTGTTGCGAAGGAGAGTTTCCCATGCCATTGATTTTATCCTTGATCATTTGTTTGCTGCTGGGTCCCCTGGCCTTTGCCGAGGATGTATTGTCATTGGCAACACTCTGATTACCAAAGCCGGGTTGCCGGGTATAGAGAAAAAGATATGAAGCGCACAAAGGCGATAAAGCCATTTCCGACTTATCTGAACATCCTTGGTTGTACCCTGCTATGTATTGGTGTGGCCGAGGGCGGCAATCTGACATTGGATGATTTTGTCATCGATGGAGCCGAAAAACAGAAACCGGCTACCGTCAAACCACCAGAAAAGCCGAAGCCCGCGGTGGAAAAACCAGCAGAGAAGCCCAAGCCCAAGAAGACGGAGACAACGCGGTCTAGCGAGGCCCCTTCAGCGGCTGATATGGAACGTAAGGAACAGCAATTCTGGGAATCGACGGAAAGATGCGCCACCTTGAAATGTTACCAGGCCTATGTAAAGAAATATCCCCATGGGCATTATGCCCCCATCGCCGAAGAGCAGATCAGACAACGCCATGAGGCGCCTAACAACAAGCCGGAGGTTGCATCGACCACTCCGGTTCGGTTGAAGATACTTGAGCCTGAAATGCTATCCATCACTGGCGGCGAGTTTCAGATGGGGAGTCCGGAGAATGAACCGAAACGTTATGACAACGAGCGTCAGCACCAGGTACGAGTAGAAGATTTTCGTCTGAGCAAAACCGAGATCCGGGTGAAGGAATTTCAGCAATTCGTGACCGAAACGGGATATCTCACCGAGGCGGAGGAAGGCAATGGGTGTTTTCTTTGGTCAGATGGCAAAATGGAAAAAAAGGCGAACAGCGGTTGGCGTGCCCCGGGATTCGAGGTGCAGGAAGAGTATCCCGTCGTCTGCGTCACCATCCAGGATGCCCTGGCGTATACGAAGTGGTTGTCCAAAAAAACCGGGAAGAATTTTAGATTGCCGACGGAAGCCGAATGGGAATATGCCTGTCGCGGTGGTCGTGTCGGTGAGGCCTATTGCGGGAGCACCAATCCCACTTTGGTCTCCTGGTATGGCGACAACAGCGATTCCAGCATCCATCCGGTGGCACAAAAGGCGGCGAACGCTTTCGGCCTCCATGATATGTCGGGCAATGTTTGGGAATGGACCTGCTCGGAGTACGATCGCAATTATGGCGACAAAGAGACCCAGTGTGTCGATCTTGGCGATGAACAGATCGAGATGACGGTCCGCAGTGGCTCCTGGAGCAGTTTTTCGGGAAAAGTACGGGCGGCCTTCCGTTTTGGCTATCCAGGGCATTATCGTTTCGATAATCTCGGCTTTCGTATCGCCGAGGACGTCGCAAGGTGAGGCGATTGCCGGAACAAGAAATCACCTCAGTGAAATCCTTTCCCTCGGCGCCCTCCCAGACCGGCCCGGTGTCGATGTCGGGACTTCGTTTTTCCCGTTCGCGAACATGATCCAGGATCCCGAACCCCATATTCTTCACGATGGTCCCGCCCGATGAGCCCAGAGCCTGCTACCACGCTTCACATCAAGAGTATGGAAATACCGGGATTCAGCCTTGTCGAGGAAATCGGGCGCGGCGGCATGGCCAGTGTCTATCTGGCAGTGCAGGAGTCTTTGCGCCGTCGGGTCGCGCTCAAAGTCATGTTGCCAACATTGGCGAATGATCCGACCTTCAGGGAACGCTTCGCCAACGAAGGACTCGCTATCGCCAAACTCTCGCATCCCAATATCGTCATTATCTATGACATCGGCAGTGTGGGGGATTGTCACTACATCTCCATGGAGTATCTGGGGCACGGCAATCTCAAGGACCGGATCGCCCGGGGAATGTCGTTGCCGCAAACCGTTGCGGTGACTCTGGCACTGGTGAAGGCCATCGGCCAGGCCCATGCCCAGGGAATCATTCATCGCGACATCAAAGCCATGAACGTCCTCTTTCGGGATGAAGATACCCCGGTGCTGACCGATTTCGGTATCGCCAAGTTGACCCAGGGCAGCTCGGGACTGACCCAGGCCGGTTTCATGTTCGGCACACCTCAGTACATGAGTCCCGAGCAGGCACGCGGCCAACCGGCCGATAGGCGTAGCGACCTCTATTCCCTGGGGGTGTTGTTCTACGAGATGTTGACCGGCACCCTGCCCTACCAGAGCGACGATCCCCTGGCCATCGTCCTGATGCATCTCAAGGAGCCGCTTCCGGTTCTGCCCCAGTCGCTCGGATTTTTCCAGCCTATCCTCGATCGTTTGATGGCCAAGGAGGCGGATGAGCGTTACGCCAGTGCCGAAGAAGTGGCCGCCGACCTCGAAGCGGTGGCGACGACACACATCTCCGGACTCGATGAAAACGATTTCGGGATCCGGATCAAGACGCCCACACTCCCGCCAGGCCATGGCCTCCGCCCGGTGGTCACTGGGCACATCTCCGTACCACCCACCACCAAGGTGCTCATAGAACCGACGCGAGTAAGCGAAACCCGTCGACCTTCCTGGTGGCTGTGGCCAATCCTCGGTCTGGTGGGTGTGTCCTTGCTTGGCGGGGTGCTCTACTTTTTCAGGCCAAGTGGGGATTCCGGTGCCCCATCGCAACAGAGAATGGCCCTGTTGCAGGATCAAGCCGAGCGTCAGTTGGCGGCCTCGCAACGGATCGAGCCGGTTGGGAACAACGCGGCTGAGACCTATCGGGAGATGCTGGCGATGACGCCTGGTTATGAGCCGGCCCTGACGGGTCTACAACGGATCGGCTACCTCTACCTCAGCGAGGCACAGGAGTCCTTCCGGCTAGGTAAATTGGATCCGAGCCTGGACAGTATCGGTCGCGGGTTAAAAGCCGTTCCCGGGCACCAGGGTTTATTGAAGTTGAAGGTCGAGGTCGAGCGAGAACGGGAGATTCGGCGCTGGCTAGGGCTGGCCGAGGAACAGCAGCGTCTTGGCCGCTTGGTCGAACCGGCGGGAGATAATGCCCTCGAATCCTATAAACGCCTCTTGGAGTTGGTGCCCGAGGAACCCCGTGCCCTCGATGGACGACGCCGGATCGCCGAGCTGTTGCTTACCGAGGCGCGTAAGTACATGGAGCAGGGCGAGTGGGAGACGGCCCAGGAACGGCTTCGGCAGGGGCGGCTGGCGGCGAATCTAGCAGAATCGGCCAGCTTGCAGATGGAATTGCTCGCCCGACAGGAACAGGCGCGCCAGCCACTGGTCAGCCCCCCCGCTGGCGAACCCTCGGCTCCCCAACCGAGACCCGACGCCCCAACAAGCCATGGCGATCGACAACTCCCGACCGCCACCACTGCCTCCTTGCCGCCACCATCACCGATCGACCGCTCTGAAAAGCTGGATGAGGAGGCCGTTCAGGCGGTTTCCGCCCCGGAACAGCCGGAGCGCGATCTGCCAGCGGCGGTGCAACAGCGGGCCTTGAAGGCCTTGGGTTATTACAAGGGGACGGTCACGGAGGAAAAGAACCCTGAGATGCTCAAAGCCAACCGGGCTTTTCAACACGAACTGGGAGAAAGATCCGATGGTGAGCTGACGTTGGAGCAGAAGGTCGGACTGATCACCAGGGCGGCGCTGAAAGGCCACTCGGCTTCGCAAACCGATCTGGGTTGGATGTATGCCACCGGGGTAGGCGTGGCACGGGACCCCCTGCAAGCTGGACGATGTTTTTTTGCCGCGGCCACTCAGGGGCACCAGACGGCCAGACGCAACCTGGGGAAACTCATGGAAAAGTACCCCGGGGTCGGCGATGCCCATGAACCTGAGTCTTGGCGCAAGGCCGAGAAGGGTACCCTCGTGGTGACCATACCCTCTTCCGTGCTCGGTGAGGTCCTGAAGGCCCTGAACAAGCCGACCTCCGCAGGCGAGATAGCCGTCGAGGAACGGGTGGCCCTGGTGTTGGCGGCCGCCGAACAGGGCCAGAAAGAGGCTCAGAATCTGCTCGGCATCTGGTTCGGCGCCGGCATCGGGATGGTCAAGGATGCCAAGGAGTCCGTGGCCTGGTTCCGTAAGGCCGCGGCTCAAGGCTCGGCTGGGGCCTATTACAACCTGGCCATCTCCTTGTTGGAAGGCACGGGTGTGGCGAAGGATCCGGTGGAAGCCAAACGATTGTTGCGCATGGCCGCCGACGCCGAGGATGGAACCCTGAGCGAAAAGGCCAAAAAGCGCCTGAAAGCCCTACCCTGACGGGGTTTCTCTGGCTACTGAGGTTCGCTCTGGGCCAGACGAAACCCCTGGTTGGCATAGCGGTGACCCGGGGGTCCCCAATTGCGGGAGGCGGAACGGATCCAGGCGGATGAATTGACCCAGGAGCCGCCGCGAAGTACGCGCTGGGCACCGGCCTCATTCCTACCCGCGCATTGCCTTTCGCGGCCATCATAGTTTTCCGTATAGGCCGAGCAGGTCCATTCCCATACATTTCCGGCCGTGTCATGGAGGCCCCAGGGATTGGGGGCGAATGAACCCACCGTCGCGGTGAACTCCCAGCGGTCCTTGTCCATCACCACGGGTCCGCAACACTCGTCCTTGCCATAATTGGCTCGGTCATGGGAGGCCGAGCCCCCCCACCAATAGGTTGTCCCGCTTCCTCCCCGGGCGGCGTATTCCCATTCGGCTTCGGTCGGTAAGCGATACTGTTTGCCTGTTTGCTTGGAGAGCCATTGGCTATAAGCCATGGCGTCATTCCAGGAGACACAGGCCACCGGCTGGTCGTCTGCCTGGGGGAAACCCAGGTTGCGCCAGTGAAAGTCCTGGCGCTTTTCCCAGTCGCGGCCGGTCCAGCCGTAGCAACCATCGCCGGTCTCCGCCTGGGTTTTGTAGCCGGTCGCCTCGACAAAGCGACGGAATTGTCCCACCGTGACTTCGTATTTGCCGATCTTGAAGTCCTTCAGGGTCACCGGCTGCTGGTTTTCGTCGCCTTTGCGTCCCGCTTCCTCCTTGGGACTGCCCATGATGAAGCTCCCGCCCTTGATGGAAAGCATCTCGGGTTCCGCTGTGCTCGACCGGGAATTCACCGCGGCGACCGGCTGGGGCGAGCTTGCCGGTGTTGGGAGCAGTGGCTTGAGGGACGCCGTCCCGCTTTCCAATTCCGCCAGCTTGTCCTTGGCGATCCCCACGAACTCCCCCCCCGGGTATTTGTGCAGGTACTCCCTGAAGCGATCGGCATTACGGCTATCGCGAATCGATTTCCAATACTCCAGTTCCAGTTCGGCCTTCAACCGCTCCTCGCTTCCGCCCGTGGGGAGAGCCACCAGCCTGGGATTGGGCTCGGTCGGAGTCTCCAACGGCAGACGAAAATAGAAGTCCCCATCGGTCTGGTCATAGATGGCCGGATTCTGTTGATGCCCGACGCTGGCCGCCATCCGCTTGACCTCGCTGCGGGCTTTTTTCACCGCTTCGTCGACCCGCAGCCCGGGCTGCCGGACGACCTTGATCAGTTCCCGGGTGAAAAGGCTATTGGGGTTGTGGTCCTGATCGCCCAAGGCATCCATGGCTTCCTCGTTGGCCCCGGCGGAATAGATCACCATCAGCCCATTGGGGGCCGACAGGGTGGTCAAGCCCCGGGTGGCGCCGATGCCTCGGCCTTGGCCTTTGAAGGGATTGTTGCGGCAGGCATCGATGATCGCCAGGCTGAACCTGGCGCGCCGATCCGCCATCTGCTGTAAGAGGCTGGCAAGATCGATGGCCTCGTCGATCACGTCTTGTTCCCGATCCGCCTTGATGTCCACCGGCAGCAGGTAGTTGGTTCCCTGGAGTTGCACCCCATGGCCGGCATAGAACAAGACCGCCACATCGCCGCCGGAGAGTCGATCCACGAATTCCCTGCGGGCCTTCAGGAGCCCCCGACGGTCGACGTCGGTGCGCAGCAGCACCTCGAAGCCGAGTTCCTGCAGCTCTTTATCGATGGCCCGGGCATCGTTGACCGCCTTGGCCAAGGGGGTCACCTGCTGATAGGCGTTATTGCCGATCACCAGCGCTACCCGCTTTTCCGCCCAGGAACCGCCGGGATTCCAAGCCAACACCCAGATGAGGCCACAGGCCCAAGTTCGCCACTTCAACCCCATAGCTTTCTTTTGGTCACCTCCACATCGGATGGGCTTATGGATACATGTTTCTCGCCCATTGTAGCCACTCGCCCGCTTTCCGACAGCCGGGGTCCGGACCTCGGCTGGGTTGGCAACAACAGGGGCTGGCGCCCAAACCCGCCTTAGCCTGAGGAATCAGGCCATGTATTCAGAGAGATGAGGTAGGCTGGCGATGAGCGAAGCGAATCCCAGCACTTTTGCCCACACTAAGAAGCTGGGTTTCGGCGCTTCGCGCCTCAACCTCAGCCTACTTCGACCCGGATGTCGATAGGCAGCTCTCGGGCACAAGCTCTTGGGTCTGGTTTTATGTTCTCTAAAAGAGAACAATTATGCTAATAATTGCCGCATTGTTCTCATAATAAGAACAAAAAATGGCCATTTTTGGTCGAGGCCCGGAACAACTCAGCGATGAATCCGGGGCCAGCGCCCACGCCACCGGCTTGAAAGCCAAACCGGCTCAGACATATTCGGCGAGGATGATCTCCAGGCCCGGGGATCGCGCCGCCTGGGTAAGTAAGCTTCGGGCGGCCTCGCTGTCCTGGGGGTTTCGCAGCACCCGCACCCGTTCTCGGTAGCCTGCGAGCAGATGATCCAACAGCTTCGGCGGTATGGGTTGGCCGCCGGTAGCCAGGGCACAGTCGTTGCGGAGCAGCAGGATCTTGAGCGGCCGTTCGCGGGCCACCGCCTCGACCAGTCCCAGATGACCAGCGGCGATGAAGGCATAATCCCCGCTCACCGCCCAGACCGCCCTCCTCCCGCCCAGTTGCGCCCCCAAGGCCAGGGGCAGGCTGCCGCCGTAATAGGTGCAAACATCGACACAATCGAAGGGGCTGAAGGCGAACAGGGTCCCCAGGCCGGTATCGCCGCTCACCCAGTCGATGCCCTCCTGTTCCCGTACCTGGCGAAAGGCCGCAAACAGGGGGAGATAGGGCTGGACAGCGGCTTGCCATTTAGGCGGCAGGCCGTCGGGGATGGAAAGACGCGGCGCGTCCGCGGTCGGGGGTGGCGGCTGACCGGCCAGCCGCGCCTGCAGCACCCGATGCTGATATCCCGCGAGCGGTGGGCAGAGCACATGGAACAGGGGTTCGCGGCTATAGCGGCGGATCGGGGCCGGTAACCTGGTGCGCGCCAGCTCGACCGAGGCGCCAAGATCGTCGCTATCGACAAAGACCGCCACCGGCAGCCCCAGTTGCTCGGACCAAAGGAAACAGGACAGCAGATCCTGGTAGAAGGCCCCTTTGTCCGGCATCCGGAAGGGAATGCCGGTGCCCTTGAGTAAGGCGGACAGATCGAAGATGTTGTCCGAATGACCGCCGGTCTTGTCGTGGGTCACGATGACCACGAGCCCGGCGGTGGTCCCGGCGGTGAGGGAATCGATGAGGCTGTTGGCGGCCTTGGCCAGGCCATGGGCCTTGATGACCGCGGCGGCACGTCGTCCGCTCAGGGCGCAGCCATGGCTGAGGCTGTAGGCGACCTCTTCGTTGAAGGAAAAGGGCTGATTCTGTCCGCTCAACCTGTTGTAGGCGTCGAAGATCTGCGCCGTGGCCGTGGCCGGTACCGAGGTGACCAGGGCGACATCGGCGTCGATCAGGGCCATGGCCAGGGCCTCATCGGCCCGCATGGAAGGGATTGGCGTACTTGGTTGTGCCGCTTCCCCGGCGGTCGCGGTTCTGATCGCCGCCGAGGCCAACATGGTCTCGAGAGTAGTCAAACCGGCGATGCGGAGAAAGCGCCGTCGCGTAATATCGTAATACCTCAACATGGCCCTCGCCTCCCGACGTTACCTCGGACCCCGGGGTCCGTTGAGCCAAGCATAGACCTGACCGTCAAGGTATCACCAGCCAGCGGATGAAATGACAACAGGCGTCGGGGATGCCATCCCCAGCGCCTGCTCATCCAGACCCGGTTTGAACCGGACTCAGTTCATGTTGGCCTTGAGGCGGCTGATCTCGTTGTTACGCCAGGTGGTGATCTCCTGCCAGGGACCGTATTTGATCTGCTCGTCGCTGAATGGCTCGCCCGGGTACTCGCATCCGACCAACCAGGAGGCCGGCTTGCGCAGCGATCCCGGGATACCGTCGGTCTCGGTGTGGCAGAACATTTGGTCAGCCATGCCGTCCGGATGGGGTTGATCATTGATGTAGGCGGCGATGTCCAGGGCCTCCTGGGCTGTCAGGGTCTCGGGATCACCGTAGGGCATGAACTTCTTGATGAAGCCGGCCAGGTTCTGGCTGTTGTAGAAGGCGGCGCCGCGGGAGAAGGAGTTGGCGCCCCAGAGCGCCGGCACCCGTGGCCGCGTCTCGCCCCGGCGGTATTCGCCCGCGCCTGGGGCATCCTTGCTGTGACAATCCGCGCAGAGATTCTGATACAGGGCCTGACCATTGACTGGGTCCGCCTGCATGGCGGCGACGTTGGGATCCAGCACCGGCAGGGCATGACCGGGGAGGTTGGGCCAGCCTGACCCTTCCATCGCCGGGTCGGTCACGCCGTCCGCCAACCATTGGATATAGGCCACCATGTCGTTCATCACCGGGTCGCGTTTGGACATCGTCCTGGTACTGTTCATACAGTTGCGGAAGCAGTCGATGATGGAGTCCTTGAGGTCACGACGGTAATTCAAGGGGCGAAAGTAGGGCAATCCCTGATATTTGTCGGGAGACTGGTACATGGGTGTGCCGGAGGGCACATGACCGCCGGTAAAGTGACAGCTCGAACAGGCGATGCTGGTGGTGGCGTAGGGGGTGCCGTCGGGAAACTTCTTGGTGCCGTCTGGCCCCAGAGTTTTGCTGGTGTGGTGGATGTATTCGTAGCCGCGCTTCACCGCGGTCGGCGCCTTGTCGATCTTGCGACAGTTGAACCAGGAACTCATCTCGGCGCAATCGGGTTCAACGATGGTGCCGTCGAAGCCGAGATTGTCGGCCCAAGCCGCTTGGGCGAGGAAAAGCGCCGCAAGACTGGTGTAGATCGTTTTCATTCTGGACTCCTCGTCTGTGGTGGGAAGGCAGCACACCCGGATGGTCGCTTCAGGTGTCGAGGAGGATTATTTCTCGCCCCCCAGGCGGAGTCAGTGACTTAGTCACATAGGGAGGAAGATGGCGCCTCCGCCCGGGATCCCTTCGGGCGGGGCAAGGTCGTGAAGGATCAGCCCATGGCCGAGGCGACCTGGAGGCCGCCTCGGTAGATCATGTCCACCGCGACGAAGGCGATGATGGCCAGACCCACCCAGGCCAGCCAGCGATAGCGATGAATCAGCTTGGCAATCAGGTTGGCGGCGAAGGCCATCATGATGATGGAGATCACCAAACCCGCCACCAGCATGCCGAGATGATCCTTGGCGGCCCCAGCCACCGCCAAGACGTTGTCGAGGGACATGGACAGATCGGCCATCGCCACCTGCCAGACAGCGGCGGCGACGGTTTTTGGATGTTGGGAGGCCTGTTTCTCCAGCGCCTCCTCGGGTGTGACTTCGTCCTGGCCGTGGCTGCGCAACTCCCGATACATCTGATAGGCGACGAAGGCGAGCAGCAGGCCGCCGGCCAGGGTAAGGCCGATGATCTTGAGGAGTTGGGTGGTCAGCAGGGCGAAGAGGATGCGCAGCACCACCGCCGCCGCCGTTCCCCAGACGATCACCCGACGGCGCTGTTCCACCGGCACCGAGGCGGCGGCCATGCCGACGACAATGGCGTTGTCGCCGGCCAGCACAAGGTCGATGAAGATGACCTGTACGAAGATAACCAGTTGATTCAGTAGTTCGGATTCCATAATTCACCTTATCTGGACCGGGCCGGGTAGCCGGGCCGCTGTCGGTCGCGGCCCGGGATTACTCAGAACACCTTGATCAGGGCCAGCGCGGCCAGCACCAGGAAAAACACGCCGCTGATCTGATGCAGGCGGTGCAGGGGGATGCGCGCCAGGATCTTGCGCCCCGCCACCACGCCCAGGGCGGAGGTCGCGGAGAGGGCGATGGTGGCCCCGACCCAGACCGGAACCGCCGGCAGGGTGCTGGCCATGCCGGCCACCGCCAGTTGCGTCTTGTCGCCCATCTCGGCGAGGAAGAGCATCAAAAAGGCGGTGAGGAAAATGCCATGTCCCGGGCGCTCCGCCACCTCCTCGTCCTCGCTCTCCTCCTTGGCGCGCAGGGATAGGATACCGAAAACGGCGAACAATACGGCGACTATGCCGGCCAGCACCCGTTCGGGTACCCATTGGGCCAGACCGGCGCCAAAAACCACGGCCAGGGTATTCAACACCAGAAAGGCGGCGATGGAACCCAGCAGCACCGGCCAATGCCGATGCTTGGCGGCCAGGGTCATGCAGACCAGTTGGGTTTTATCGCCCATCTCCGCGAGGAAGATCAGGCCGAAGGTGGTGGAGGCGGCGGTGAGCCATTCCACGAAAGATTGGCCGAACAACTCGTTCATGGGCGGGCCTCCTGGATCTGGTTCCGGCTACGCAAGCCGTCATGCCAGGGATGAGGCCGCCGCAAGGCGGTCCCCGGAGCCGAGAAGGGAGAGAAGCAAGACATTGGATTTCCTCTGAGGGGGCCGGGCCGGTCAACCGAGGACTGGACGGAACGCGCCCAGCCCCACGCCGGACATCCCGTCGAGTCCAAGGTCTCGTCATGCCTCTGGCCGCGCGCGCCATGGCGTTGCCGCCAAGCCTGTTGACGCGCGCCCTTCCCGCTGCGGAAAGGCGACTACTCCCCTTAAGACGGGGCGGAACGCTAGCTGAGCCCAGGCAGAAAGTCAAGGTCATATTCCAAGGTCTGGCCGGTCACGCCAGAGGTTGCGGCTGGCCGCCCGATAACCGATGATGCGCCGCCCGCTCCCTGATCACCCTAAAAACAATAAGGTGATGGGATCGACATTTCGCTTGGTTCGACCCCGTTTGAAGGGAACCCCGGAAGAAGCCAGAGGGTCACACCGGCATTGATCCACGAACTACCACAACCAGAACCTACCATTACCAGAGGAACGAACCCCGTGTTTCAGGAAGTCAGAAAAGAACATGATCTGCAACAATTGCTGGACTACGCCGCGCGGCGTCAGGGCTGGGCCAGTCTCCCCGCGCGCGCCTTGCGTCAGCAATTGGCGATGCTGAGAAGCCAGAAAGGGTCGGCGGATAGCGAGTATCCCCGGTCCGCCGAACCGATACTGGGATCGACACTGGCTGAGCTGGGGTGTTGAGCCGGACCCCAGGCCCGACCTGGGCCTGGGTATCGTCCGAGCGCGCGCCGCGAAGGGGGATTTTGGGCTAGAAGTGCCCCAGTTGCCCGGAACCGAAGAGTTCCTTCAGGGTGCGGAGGTCGCGCCCGTCGGGCACCTCCTCCAGAGGTTCCTCGGTCTCGCCGATGAACTCCAGCACAATCTGATCCGGCTGGAGTTCCACCAGATAGTGTTCCGACCAGGGCAGGTGGCGCATCACCTGTTGCTGACGCGCCTGGGCCTCCTCGCCGATGAGCAGCGCCACCAGATAGGGACGCCCGCAATTGGTGAAATGCACCAGTCGGAAGCGGGGGTCGAAGAGATCATTCATCTCCGCGGCGGGTCCACCGATATTGTTGCGTTCCCCCCAGGGGCAGAGACTCAGGCAAAAATGTTCCGGTAAGGCCCCGCCCTCGTTGGCGGCGCGCTGGAGCGCCGAGGCGACGAACTTGTCGATGAGCACCGCCCCCCAGGGTGGTGGTGAGCCCTGGATCTTCACACGCTCGAATGGCCCCATGGTTTTACTTTCCTCCTCTCGAGATTCAAATAATTTTCACAGCCATGGAGTCTAGCAGGCGATAAGGCGATTGCCGGAAATCGCCTCAAGAAAAGACTCGGACAACCCCCGGCTTCGAAACTTGGGAACCTGTTCGGTGCGCGGCGGTGGTGAGAGCCGACTGATAGGTGATAAGCCGATTTTTTTCAAGTTGATTTTATATCGCTAAATATCTTATTTATGCCTCAACAGGCCCGCTGCCCGGGCCATCGGTTCGAGCTAGGCTTACTCGATTCCCCGACAGAACAACCCGATACCTCGTCATGATTGCCATTGACCGCTGGTTGTCTCGGCTCTGTCTGGGTCGGGTCTGGATGTCCCTGATCTTCACCGCCTATTCCGCCGTCATCCCCTGGGTGGGGGAAGACTGGGGCATCAGCCGCGCCCAGGCCGGGAGCGTGCAAAGCGCCTGGCATCTCGGCTACCTGATTTCCCTCTTCGTGGCCGGATTTCTGGCCGATCGCTTCGGGGCCAAAGTGACCCTGTTGCGCATGAGTATCGCCTCGGCGCTCGCCTCCATTCTCTTTGCCTGCTTCGCTAACGGCTACCTCTCGGCGCTGATCCTCTACGGCCTGGCCGGTCTCTGTTCCGGGGGGACCTACACCCCGGGCCTGAAACTCATCTACGAGCGTAGCCCCCAGGGTTCCCGGGGGGCGGCCATGGGACTCTATCTGGCCTCGGGCTCCATCGGATATGCCCTCGCCCTCCTGCTCGCGGCCCTGGTCATTCCCTTCGCCGGCTGGCGGGCGGCCCTGATCCTCTCTGCCCTGGCCTGTTTTCCGGGGATCCTCTGGCTGCGACAGGGACTGAGGCAAGTCGAGGAGACCCGGCTCGCGCTCGATCCGCCCCAGGGCCGGGAAGGCTGGTCCGATCTGTTGGTCAATCGCGCCGCCATCGCCTGCATCCTCGCCTACAGTTTCCATTGCTGGGAACTGCTCGGACTCTGGGCCTGGTTGCCGAGTTTCGTCGTCGAGTCGGGACCAACCGGCGGCGGGGCCGGGATCGGCTATGGGTTGGGGCTGGCCGCCCTGGCTCATCTGGTGTCGAGCCTGGGAAGTCTGCTCGGCGGCCGCCTCGCGGATTCCCTCGGTAGCCCCCTGGTTATGCTGCTGATGTCCCTGGCCAGCCTTTCCTGTTCCTTCAGCCTCGGTTGGTTGGTGGAGGGCCCGGCGGCTGTGGTGTTCGTCATGGTCCTCCTGTACAACCTTTTTGCCATCGGCGACTCCGCCGTCTACTCGGCGGCGGTTGCGGAGGTGGTACCCGGGCATCGACTTGGCGCCGCCTACTCGATCCGCTCAGTGCTCGGTTTCGGCGCCGGCGCCATCAGCCCCTGGGTATTCGGACTGGTGTTGGATTGGGCCCGAGCCACCGAGCTATCGCCGGGCACCGCCTGGGGCTTGGCCTGGTCCAGCCTGGGTCTGGGAGCCCTGCCGGGCCTGGTCATGATTCTTTGGTTCAGACGTCTGCTCCAATCTCGGAGCTGAAGCCAGCGGCCGTGCAACCCGGATCAGGCGGGGAGATCCGGAAGTGGAACCTCCCCAATGTCCGGCCCAAGACGGCCTGAAAAGCCTTTTGGGCCTATCAAGCGAATTAGTGAATAATCACTGGCCGTCTGGGCGAGATAAGAACAATAAGCTATGACCGATACTTCGACTAAGTTCTTGTGGTTCAACCTGCATTTTTCCGCCGCGGAGCAAGGGGTCAAGCACAAGATCGTATTCTTGAACAGCGTCTTTCTGCTGGCGGGGGTGGTGGCCTTCGGCCTTGGCTTCATCCGAATGCAAGCCAGCCTCTTGCTGGGTTCGATCGACCTGGCGTTCGCTGTCCTCAATTTCAGCCTGCTCATCTACCTCGACCGGCACAAAGACAAGATCGAAATCGTCGCCTCGATCGCCCTGGCCCTCTGTTTTCTGCTGTTCTTTGCCATCTACCTGCTCGCCCCGTACAACCCCACCCGGGTCTCCCTGTTTTTTCTGCTGTCGGCCTCGGCCTTTTTCCTCAAAGGCCGTCGCGCCGGACGACGCTGGCTGTTCGGGATCCTCGCGGCCCTGGTCGCCGGACATTTCATGCCCCAGGTCACCACGGGCTATTCGTCATTCGACCTGCTCACCACCTGTATCTACCTCTTTGCCCTGTTCTTCATCTTCGAGAATTACGAAACCCTGAAGGAGCAGCAGCATCGGCGCGAGCAGGAACGGGAGGTGTTGCGCCGCACCGAAGCGCGCTGGCGCCTGGCCTTGGAGGGGGCGGGAGATGCGATCTGGGACTGGGACATCCGGACGGATGAGCTCCAGTTTTCCCGACGCTTTGCGGACATGCTCGGCTATAGCGAGCAGGAGTTGGGGTCTCATCAGCGCGATCTGTTCCGACTCCTGCATCCCCAGGACCGTCCGCGCGTTGCCGAGGCCCTGTCCATCGGGACCATCGAGACCAGCGGGCACGGCGAACTGGAATATCGCCTGTTGGCGAAGGATGGGCAGTGGAAATGGATACTTCGCCGCGGCAAGGTGACCCACTTCGACGCCGACGGCCAGCCCCGACGCCTGGCCGGAACCCATGTCGACCTGACCGACCGCAAGCAGGCCGAGGAGGCCCTGAAAACCCTCAATGCCGAACTCGAACGGCGGGTCAGCGAGCGCACCGCCGAACTCAGGCAGGCCAAGGAAGCCGCCGAGACCGCCAATGTGGCCAAGAGTGCCTTTCTGGCCAATATGTCCCATGAGATCCGCACCCCGCTCAACGCTATTTCCGGCATGGCGCATCTGATCCGCCGCGAGGGCCTGACACCGAAACAAAGGGAATGGATCACCAAACAAGAGGCCGCCAGCAAGCACTTGGCGGCGGTCATCAACGATATACTCGACCTGTCGAAGATCGAGGCCGGCCGCTTCAGCCTGGCCAGTCAGGAAATCGATGTGGATCAGCTGGTACACCGGGTCGCCGGGATGCTCGAACCCCGCCTGCTGGCCAAGCGTCTCCAACTCCGGTTCGAGGTGGCCCCCATCCGGGTCGGCCTCATGGGCGATACCACCCGTCTCCAGCAGGCCCTGCTCAACTACCTCAACAACGCCATCAAGTTCACCAAGCGCGGCACCATCGGCTTGCGGGTGGCGATCCTGGAAGAACAGGACGAAAGTATGAAGCTGCGCTTCGAGGTTCAGGACGAGGGTATCGGCATCGACCCCGAGACCATGCCCAAGTTGTTTGCCCCCTTTGTCCAGGCGGATAATTCCATCACCCGTCAATATGGCGGTACGGGTCTGGGTCTGACCATCACCCGCCGGATCGCCCAGATGATGGATGGCGACGCCGGGGCCGAGAGTACCCCGGGGGTGGGCAGCCGGTTTTGGTTTACCGCCCGCTTGTCGAAGGCCCGCCCCGGTCCGACGCTGGAACCCGACGCCATGGACAGCGAGGCCGAAGAGCGATTGCGGCGGGATTTTCCAGGCCGTCGTCTCCTCCTGGTAGAGGACGAACCGGTCAATCGCGAGATCATCTTTCTCTGGCTGGAAGCCGCGGGACAGCAGGTCGATGTGGCCGACAACGGAGAACAAGCGGTCCGGCTGGCCGCGGCCACTCGATACGATCTGATCCTGCTCGATCTCCAGATGCCGAAGCTGGATGGCCGCGAGGCCGCGCGCCAGATCCGCCGCCGGCCCAATGGTGAAGGGGTGCCGATCATCGCCCTGACGGCGAATGTCCTCGAGGAAGACCGGAATAGCTGTTTTGCGGCCGGGATGAACGACTTCGTGACCAAGCCGATGGAGCCGGACGATTTCTATGCAACCGTGCTGAAATGGATGCAAGCCTCATGAGCGGAGAACTCAGGAGGCCCCCTGGGCCTGTTCTCAATAGAGCCGGGAAATATCGACGAAAATCAGATATTCGCCTATTTTCGACTGTTTGAATTTGCATATATTGCAAAAAGGAACGGATAACGAAGTGCCGTCATACTTGGTGTAGGTAACAATCCCATGACAGACAAATCCATCTTCAATAGACCATGAATGAATCAGATCATGGTTCAATGATTGGATTGAGTTGAAGAACCCACCAACGATATCGCCGATCGACTCTCTTCCCCGCACTTGTGGTTGATTACCAAAACGGAACAGACAGTCGTCGGACAAGCATGATTTAAAAGCGACAAGATCTTTGCGATCGATCGCATGAAAGAGTTCGGTGATCATTGGCCCTGTACGCCTTTATTTGTGAATTGGTTCCAAAGCCCCTTTGGTTGGACGCTAATGCGCCGCCGTAGGTGCCTCGGCGGCGATGAATCAGGCGGTTCGGCTCCTCAAGCCCCTGCAAACCGGCCTAGGCCGCCGGAATCGCGTCCAGGGGCACCAGGATCCAGAAATGGGAGCCACGGCCCGGCTGGCTCTCGCAGCCGATCTGTCCCCCCAGTTGTTCCACCCTTGCCCTGGCCAGGGCGAGACCCAGACCAGTGCCTTCATAGGTGCGGCTGTAACCCGTCTCGACCTGGACGAAGGGTTCGAAGATCCGGCTCAACACATCCGGGGCGATACCGATCCCGGTGTCGCCCAGGGTCAGCCGCAACATGAACTTGCCGTCCTCTCCATCCGATCCCTCGGCGGACAATTGGATAGAACCGGAGCGGGTGAATTTGAGGGCATTGTCGAGCAAGGGCGCCAGGGCCTTGGCCAACAAGGCACTATCGCCACCCAGCCGGACCGGAAGCTGCGGGGAGATTTCCAGGCGAAACAGCAGCCCCTTCTCCGCGCATCGGTACTTGAAATTGGAGAGGGTCTTCTCCAGGAGTTCCCTCAGCCCGAACTCGACCCGATGCAATTCCGGGCGGGCACGGTTGAGGGCGGAAAATTCGAGGATGGAATCGATTACCCGAGTCAGGGTCTCGCTGCTCCTGATGATGATATCGAGGTAGTTGTGGGCTTCGATGTCCAGATCACGAAATTGGAGTAACTGGGCCATGCCCATGATGCCGTTGAGCGGGGTGCGGAGTTCGTGACTCACGGTGCTGAGGAAGTCGGTCTTGGCCCGGCTGGCCGCGGCGATGGCTTCCCGCGCCATCGCCAACTCCTGGGCCGCCGCCTGGAGTTGCCGCGTCCGAAAGGTCACCAGGGCTTCCAGGCGCTCGTTTTGGGTGCGGAGATCCCGGCGGGCACGGGCCAGCTCCAGATGGGTGCGGATACGCGCCAAGGCGACCTGAGGCCGGATGGGTTTGGTGAGATAGTCGACGGCGCCCTGTTGCAGGCCGCGTTCCTCGTCCTCCTCGGCATTCAGGGCGGTGAGAAAGATGACCGGGATATGCCGGGTGAGGGGGTCGGCCTTGAGATGATCGAGTACCTCATAGCCGTCCATCTCCGGCATCATGATGTCGAGCAGGATGAGTTCGGGCACCGGCGGGGTGCTGACGATCCTCAAGGCCCGCGCCCCCGAGTTGGCGGCGCGGACGCGGTATTCCTCCCGCAGGATCTCGCTGACCAGGGTGAGATTTTCCGGGATGTCATCCACCACCAGAAGGGTGGGCGTCTCAGCAGCTAAAGGTGTATTCATGTTGTTCTTACGAGAAAGCTTTCTCTCACTACCCTCGAAGGATCCGCAGCTTCGGGGAACCAGTCAAGGTCAGGTACTCGGGCTTCGTCGGTCGCCGAGAAGATGGGCTAGATACCGGGCCCATCATCTGTTCAATAATAGAGGGATTCCGAACAGACTCAGAGCAAGTTAAGACACGAGGGGGAGGATCATCGGCCATGGCCGAACAGAATAACGAAGAATATCAAGCGACCGCCAAACCTCTGTACTACGTCGGCATCGGTGCCTCGGCCGGGGGGCTGGAGGCGTTGGAAGCCTTTTTCACCAACATGCCGGCGGACAGCGGGCTGGCGTTCATCGTCATCCAGCACCTGTCGCCGGACTACAAAAGCCTCATGGTGGAGCTGTTGTCGAAACGCACCGGCATGCCGGTGCGTCGCGCCGAGGAGGCCATGTGGGTGGAACCGAACACAGTCTATCTCATCCCGCCGCGCAAGCTCCTGACCATCTTTCACGGCAAGCTGATCCTCACCGATCTGGACCACAGCAAGGGCATCAACATGCCGATCGACGCCTTTCTGCGTTCCCTGGCGGAGGATCAGGGCGAAAAGGTCATCGGCATCATCCTCTCCGGGACCGGCAGCGACGGCGTCCGTGGCATCCGCGCCATCAAGGAGGCTGGAGGCATGGTCATGGTGCAGAGCCAGGAATCGGCGAAGTTCGACGGCATGCCGCGGGCGGCCATCGATACCGGTCTGACCGATGTCGAGCTGCCGCCGGAGGAGATGCCCAGCCGGCTGCTGGGCTTCCTGCGGCGTCCCTTCGCCGTGGTGGCCGACCGCCCCCATGCCCTGCTCTCGGACGAGGACGGCCTGACCCGCATCTTCGCCCTGCTGCGGGAACAGACCCGGGTGGATTTCACCTTCTACAAGCCCAGCACCGTGCTGCGGCGCATCGAGCGGCGGATCTCGGTCTGCCAGATGACCGATCTCAGAGACTATGTCCGGCTGCTGGAAAGCCGCCCCAGCGAGGTCTCGACCCTCTACCGGGAACTGCTCATCGGGGTCACCAGTTTCTTCCGCGATCGCGAGGTGTTCGATGAGATCGCCAATCTCTACCTCCCCGAGTTGCTCAAACAGGGCAACAACCGGGAGGAGATCCGTTTCTGGGTGGCGGGCTGCTCCTCGGGAGAGGAGGCCTATACCCTGGCCATCCTGGCCCAGGAGTGCATGGATCGGTTACAACGGTCCATACCTCTGAAGATCTTCGCCACCGATATCGACCGCGAGGCCATCCAGCGGGCCGGCAGCGGAATCTATCCCGAAAGCATCGCCGCCGATCTCCCTCCGGGCGTCCTGAGCAAATATTTCGTGCGGCGGGAGAACCAATATCAGGTGCAACGCGGCATCCGCGAGATGGTGGTGTTCGCCCAGCACAACCTGATCAAGGACCCACCCTTCACCAATATCGACCTGGTGAGCTGCCGCAATCTCCTCATCTATCTGCAACCGGTGTTGCAACAGAAAGTGTTGGAGTCCATCAACTTCTCCCTCACCCCCCAGGGGCTGTTGCTGTTGGGCACCAGCGAGACCCCGGGTGAGATGACCGACTTCTTCGGCCCCCTGCACAACAAGTTCAAGATCTATCGTTCCCAGGGGAAAAAGCGTCTGGTGCCGGACGCCAAGCTGCTTTTCCAGCCCGTCATCGACACCGGAGTCCAATACACACCGAATCGCCGGACCCGCGGCTTTTCCAATCTGAGTCACCGCGAGGAGGAACGCCTCTTGGAACGCCTGCTGGACACCCTGGCCGAAGATTACATCCCGCTGGTGGCGGTGGTGAACGAGAACATGGAACTCGTCCACCTGGTGGGCAATACCCAGGGCCTGCTGCGGCTTCCCACCGGCAAGCAGATCAACGACATCAGTCGCATGGCGGAAAAGGAACTCGCCATCCCCATGGCCACCGGGTTGCAGAAGATCTTCGGCGGTGTGCCCGAACTCAAGTACACCAATATCCGTATCCCCTGGCAAAACGCGGTACGCTCGGTGCAGATGCATATCCGCAAGGTGAACGGCAAGAAGGGTCAGGAGCCCTTGGCGGCTGTCTTCATCAAGGACATGCCTTCGCCGCGCCCGGAGACGAGCCAGGGCGAGACGCAGGAATTCGACCTCAGCCGAGAGGCGGAGCAACGCATCGGCGATCTGGAACAGGAACTCCAGTTCACCAAGGAAAATCTCCAGGCCACCATCGAGGAACTGGAGACCTCCAACGAGGAACTCCAGGCCACGAACGAGGAACTGCTTGCCAGCAACGAGGAGTTGCAGAGCACCAACGAAGAGTTGCAATCGGTCAACGAGGAGCTGCATACGGTCAATACCGAGTATCAGACCAAGATCCTCGAACTGACCGAGATGACCAACGACCTGGAAAACTTCATGGCCACCACCAGGGTGGCGACCCTGTTCCTGGACGAGAATCAGGAGATCCGCAAGTTCACCCCCGAACTGGGCCGCATCTATCGCATCCTGCCCGGCGATATCGGTCGCCCCATCTCCCATCTGACCCATAAGCTCATCGGTGAAGATCCGGTCGTGGCGGTGCACGAGGTCTTGCTCAGCGGCAAGCTGCTGGAACGCGAGGTGCGTACCGAGGATGGCGGGTATTTTCTCATGCGGGCGATGCCCTATCAGGTCGGCGGGCCCTACCCTTCCGGCGTGGTACTGATCTTCGTCGACGTCGCGCAACTCCGACAGGTGGAAGCCGATCAGAAGGAGATCGCCCAGATCCTGGAAACCACCCAGCAATTGGCCCGTGTCGGCAGTTGGCGCCTCAACCTCAGAACCCGCCATCTCTACTGGTCGAACGAGATCTACCACATCTTCGGTCTCGATCCGGAACATCACCAACCGAACTATGAGACCTTCGTCCGCTCGGCCCCGCCGGAGGACCGGGATCAGGTGCGCGCCACCTTCCATCAGGCACTGGAACAAGGCAAGCACTTCGATTTCGTCCACCGGGTCGCCCGTCCCGACGGCAGTGTTCGGGTGGTGCGGGAGAAATCCGAGTTCAAGCTGGATGCCCAGGGGATACCCAGCGTCCTCATCGGCATGGTCCACGACATTACCGGGCATGACGGCACGCTCTGCGATGCCTGCCCCATCACCCGCGGGAATCTCAGGCTCCCCGAGTCGACGTATGACTAGCCACCCCCTTCCCCTTGATTCGGGTCTCACGCTATGGGCATAAAAAAATACCCCTCTCCCGAGGATCTGCGACGCCGGGCCGAGGATCTCGTCGGCGACAGCCCCATTCAGCCGGATTATCTGCCGCCGACGGAGATCCCTCGCCTGATTCACGAACTCAAGGTGCATCAGATCGAGCTGGAGATGCAGAACTTCGAGTTGCGGCGGGCCCAGGAAGACCTGCTCGAATCCCGCAATCTCTATGCCCAGCTCTTCCATCAGGCGCCGGTGGGCTATCTGGTGCTGGACCAGCACGCCATGATCCGGGAGGTCAACGAGACCTTCTGCCGCCTGGTCGACCAACCGAGCCCCAGGGTACGGGACAAGGGCTTCGCCGATTTTCTCGTCAACGCCGACCGTCGTCCCTTCCTCTCCAGATTCAAGGCCCTGTTCCAGCATGCCGAAGGCAAGACCATGGAGGTCGGTCTGCTCGGCCCCAGCCAGACCTCGTCTCGCTGGGTGCGTCTGGAAGCCGCCCGCATCCTCGACGGCTTGCGGAACGACCTCTTGTTGACGGTCACGGATCTGAGCGAACGCAGGCGGGCGGAACAGGCCCTGGAACAGGAACGCGCCCAACTGCGCACCCTCATCGACGCCATGCCGGATGTCGTCTGCTTCAAGGACGGCGAAGGCCGTTGGCTGGAGGCCAACGATGGCTTTCTGCGGCTGTTTCAACTGCAAGGCCGCAACTACCGGGGCATCAGGGACGCCGAGCTGGCGGCGACCCGGGAGCCCCAACGGGAAGTCCTGCTCGCCTGCGAAGCCTCGGATGAAGCGGCCTGGCGGGCCGGTCGGATCACCCGGGTGGAGGAGATCATTCCCAGCCGGGACGGTATCAACAGGATATTCGACGTCATCAAGGCCCCCATCTTCCACGCCGACGGCAGCCGACGCGGCCTGGTGGTGGTGGGACGCGACATCAGCGAGCGTCGGGCGATGGACCTGGAACTGGAACAGTATCGCGAGCATCTCGAAGGGCTGGTGCAACAGCGCACGGCTGAACTGGCGGAGGCCAAGGAAGCGGCGGAGGCGGCGAATCGGGCCAAGAGCGCCTTCCTGGCCAATACCAGCCACGAGATCCGTACCCCGATGAACGCCATCATCGGCCTCACCCATCTGTTGCAGAAAGAGACCGCCAATCCCGGGCAACAGGACAAGCTGCGCAAGATCCATGAAGCGGCGCAACATCTTCTGGGCATCATCAACGACATTCTGGATCTGTCCAAGATCGAGGCGGATCGACTGCGGCTGGAAACGACGGAATTCAACCTGGCGGCGAGCCTCGACAAGTGTCTCGACATGCTGGCCGAGCGGGCGACCAGCAAGGGTCTGCGGCTGAACCGCAAGCTGGATCCGGCGCTTCCGGAACGCCTCCTGGGTGATGCCCTGCGTCTGGAACAGATGCTGCTGAACCTCATCGGCAACGCCATCAAGTTCTCCGAGCAAGGGTCGATAGAGGTGCGTGCCCGACTGGAAGGCGAGGCTCCGGAAGGTTTGCTGGTGCGCCTGGAGGTGGAGGATCAGGGCATCGGCCTCACCCCCGAGGAGCAATCGCGACTCTTTCAGCCTTTCTCCCAGGCCGACGCCTCCACCAGCCGGCGCTATGGGGGAAGCGGTCTGGGGTTGGTCATCGTCCAACGCCTGGCGCGCATGATGGGCGGCGAGGTAGGGGTGCTGAGCCAGGCCGGGGTCGGCAGCACCTTCTGGATCCGGGTCCGCCTGCCTCGACCGGCTAGACGGACGACGGACCAGCCCGCCGCCACCTTTTCAGCCGAGCCCTTGTTGTGCAACCGCTACCCGGGGACACGCCTGCTGTTGGTGGAAGACGATCTGATCAATCAACTGGTGGCTCAGGATCTGTTGCAGGTCATGGGTCTTATCGTAGAGGTGGTGGACAACGGCGAACGGGCGGTGGCCCAGGTGCGCGACCAGGACTATGCCCTGGTGTTGATGGATATGCAGATGCCGGTCATGGATGGCCTGGAGGCGACCCGGGCGATCCGCCGCCTCCCGGGCAAGGCGACGCTGCCCATCCTGGCCATGACCGCCAACGCCTTCGACGAGGATCGCCGTCTCTGTCTCGAAGCGGGCATGAACGACCATCTGTGCAAACCGGTCGAGCCGGACAAACTCTACGCCAGCCTGCTGCGTTGGTTGCCCATCCCCGTCGCCATGGTCACCAGACTGGCCGAGGATCGGCTCTCCCCGGAAGACGAGGCTTGGTACAGATGGGCCTTGGCCGATATGACGGAACTCGATCCGAAGGCCGGGTTGCGGAGTGTCCGCGGGAGCCTGAGCCGTTATCTCCGCTTCCTGGGGCAGTTCGCCCGCGGCCACGGGGAAGATGCCGCCAGATTGCGGGAGCTTCTCGCGGCGGATCAGAGGGCGGAAGCCCAACGCCTGGCCCATAGCCTCAAGGGGCTGGCCGCGACCCTGGGCGCCTTCCACCTCGGCGACCTCGCCCGGGATCTGGAGCAGGGATTCCGCGCCGACCGCCCCAAGATCGAACTGGTATCCGCCATCGACGCCCTGGAAGCCGAAATGTGGCCGCTGATCGCCAAGATCCGACGCCTCGTCCCGGAACCGGCCGGCGATATCGGCCTTGTCCCGGCGATCGATCGGGTGGCGGCCCAGCCGTTATTGGAAGAACTGCTCGGCCTGCTGGCCAAGGACGATACCCGGGCGACCCAACTCTGGCGGCAATCCGCCCGGCTCATCCATGGGCTCCTGGGACCGGGGGTCGGATCGGTGCAGCCGCATATCGAGGGCTTCGAATACGACATGGCGTTGGAGAAGCTGCGTCTGCTGGTCGGAAACAGGGAAAGAGAAGAAACCTAGCCGCCGTGCCCGCCAGTCGTCTGCTCTGGCCGCCGCCGGGCTCGCTACGGACAATGCCGTCGGATTCCGCGTATGTGACTGACCCATTTTTCTGTCGGCGCTTCCGGGCCTGGGTGATTTGATGCGCTTTTCCGTTCTCATTTAGAGAACAATAACAGTTTTTTATGCCCAATTTTTCTCGAAAAGAGAACAAAAACTCACCATTTCCAGCCAATGCCCGGAACAACTGAGCGCTCGGAATCATGAAACCCATTCAGCCAGGCCGTTATGTTTGGCCATTGCCCGGCTGGACGCCCCGCCCCCCGACAGCTCGGCCTTGTTCCCGGCTTTCCATCGGCTGGCCAACACCGGAGGGCCTAGCATGAACCCTATCGTCGAGCTTGATTCGGACGCCAGAACGCCCCTGGTCGATCGTCTTCTGAGCGTGTTGGAAGCGGCTGGGATGGGGTACTGGGAGTACGATGTCAGCGCCGACTCGGCGTACTGGAGCCCGGGCCTGTGTCGACTCCTGGGCTACCATCCGGAACAGATGCCCGATACCTTCGCCGGGTATATCGGCCTCATCCATCCCGAGGACCAGCCCAGGGTATTGCGGGAGATCGAGGCCGGTTCGGCTCCCCAATGCCCGCCGACGGAGATCGAATATCGTATTCGTCATGGCCGCGGGGACTGGCTCTGGGTGGCGGAGCGCGGTAGCACGGTCGAGGCCACCCCGGAGGGTCAGCCGCTACGCATGGCCGGCACCATGACGGATATCTCGGCACGCAAGACCGCCGAGTTGTCATTACAGAGTAGCGAGGCCAAGCTGCGCTCCCTGGTGGATTCCATCCCGGATCTGATCTTCCGCCTGGACCGGGAACGCCGTTTCACCGACTGGCATGCCCCCTGTCCCGAGGCCTTGTTCGTGCCCCCAAGGCTGTTTCTGGGCAAGGGGGTCCATGAGGTCGGCTTTCCGGAAATGTTCCTGGCTCGGTTGCGGGAGGTCCTGGATCAGGTGGAGCGGAACGGCGAGATCCTTTCCTTCGATTATGTGCTCCCGATAGGGGGCCAGGAACGCTGGTACAGCGCCCATGTCGCCCCGGTTGTGAACGCCAATCAGTGGCTCGAGGGCTTTACCCTCATCTGTCGCGACATCACCGAGCGCAGGCGAACCGAGGAGGCCCTGCGGGAAAGTCAGGCCAGATTCCGCAAAATGCTGGAGTTGACCCCCCTCCCCCTCTGTCACGTCGCCCTGAATGGCCGGCTGCTGTTTTGGAACCAGCGCTTCGAGCAGGTCTTCGGTTATACCATGGCCGATCTCTCCACCCTGGATGATTGGTGGCGGCTGGCTTATCCGGATGAATCCTACCGCCGCCTGGTGATCGCCACCTGGGAGGAGTCGGTGGAACGGGCGACACAACTCGGCGGCGATATCGAGGCGATCGAATACCTCGTGACCGCCAAGGATGGCCGGGTCCATAACGTCGAGATCTCCGGCATCGTCCTCGGCGACAGCTTTCTCGCCACCTTCATCGACCTCACCGCCCGCAAACAGGCCGAGACCGCTCTACGGGAAAGCGAGGCCAGTTATCGCGGCCTGTTCGAAAACGTCACCGAGGCCATCTACATCCAGGATCAGGACCAGCGCTTCCTGGACATCAATCGGGGGGCGGAATTCATGTACGGCTATGAGCGTGGGGAACTGATCGGCCGGAAGCCCGACTGTGTCGCCGCCCCGGGCAGAAACGATCTCGACAGGGTCGGCGAGCAGTTTCGACTGGCCCTGGCCGGGCAACCACAACACTTCGAGTTCTGGGGCCGGCGCAAGAACGGCGACTGTTTCCCCAAGGACGTCTGGCTCAACAGGGGTACCTATTTCGGTCGCGATGTGGTCATCGCCACCGCCCTCGACATCACCGGACGCAAGCGCATCGAGGATGAACTGAGGCTGAGTCGGGAACGTCTCGGCCAGGCCCTGCAAGGGGCCAACGATGGTCTCTGGGATTGGAACCTGGAGACCGACGAGGTCTATTACTCCCCGCGCTGGATGACCATGCTGGGCTATGCCGAGGGCGAACTCGAAGCCACGCTGGATACCTGGTCGCGGCTGGTCGAGCCGGCGGCCCGGGAGGCCGTGGTGCGACGGGCGAAGGACTATATCGAAGGCCGGACGGACAGGTTCGAGGCCGAGTTCCGTATGCGGCACAAGGACGGCCACTGGGTGGATATCCTGGCCCGGGCCCGGCTGGCCGTGGATACCGACGGCAACCTCCTGAGCCCGCGTCGACTGATCGGCACCCATGTCGACATGAGCGAGCGCAAGCGCATGGAAGCGGCGCGGCTGGAAAGCGAGTTTTTCCTCAAGGAGAGTCAGAAGATCGGTCGCATGGGCGGTTGGCGGGCCGACCCGCTGCACAACCGCCTGATGTGGACCGAGGGCGTCTATGCCATGGTCGAGATGCCCCTGGACTACCAGCCGGATCTGGAGACCGCCCTGGATTTCTACCCGCCTGGCTCCCGGGAACGGGTGGTAGAGCACCTGACCCACACCCTGAACAGTGGCGAACCCTTCATCCTGCAAACCGAACTCCGTTCCAGCGGCGGTCGGGAACTCTGGGTGGAACTGCGCGGCTTTCCCCATTACAGCGATGGTCGTATCGACTACCTCATGGGCACCATTCAGGACATCACCGATCGCAAGGAGAGCGAGGACACCCTGCGCAAACTCTCCCTGGCGGTGGAGCAAAGCCCCCAATCCATCGTCATCACGGATCTCCAGGCCAACATTCAGTATGTCAACGAGACCTTCATCAAGGCGACCGGCTACAGCCGCGCCGAGGTACTGGGACAGAACCCGAATGTCCTGCAAACCGGACGCACGCCGCAGGAGACCTATGCCGATCTCTGGAGCCGGTTGCTAGCGGGCGAGGTCTGGAGAGGGGAATTCGTCAATCGCCGCAAGGATGGCGGCGAATACATCGAGTCCGCGCTGATCTCCCCGGTGCGTCAATCCGACGGACGCATCACCCATTATCTCGCCATCAAGGAAGACATCACCGAACACAAACGCATCCAGTCCGAACTGGAGCAACATCGCCATCATCTGGAAGAACTGGTGCAACAGCGGACCACCGAACTGGCGGAAGCCAAGGAAGCGGCGGAGGCGGCGAACCGGGCCAAAAGCCACTTCCTGGCCAACATGAGTCATGAGATCCGCACACCGATGAATGTTGTCATCGGCCTCACCCATCTGCTGCAGAAAGAGATCAGGGAACCCAAACCCCTCGAACAGCTCCTGCGCATCGACGATGCCGCCCAGCATCTGATGGGGATCATCAACAATATCCTGGATCTGTCCAAGATCGAGGCCGGCCGACTGACCCTGGAAGAGACCGAGTTCAGACTCGCCCAGGTGCTCGATCACAGCCTCGGCCTCTTGGTGGAACGGGCTCGGGCCAAGGGCCTGCGGCTACAACGGGAGCTGGACCCGGCCATTCCCGCCACAATGCGCGGCGATCCCCTGCGGTTGGAGCAGATCCTGCTCAATTTTCTCAGCAATGCGGTCAAATTCACCGACCAGGGCGGGATCTGGTTGCGGGCCAAGTGTCCGCAAACTTCTGGCGACAAGGTGCTGGTCCGCATCGAGGTGGAGGACCAGGGAATCGGTATCTCCGCCGAACAACAGGCGCGCCTGTTCCACAGTTTTACCCAGGCGGACGACTCCACCACCCGCAAGTACGGCGGGACTGGCCTGGGGCTGGCGATCAGCCAGCGGCTGGCGACCATGATGGGGGGAACCATGGGTGTGGAGAGCGAGCCCGGGATCGGCAGTACCTTCTGGGTAACGGCCTGGTTCCACAAGGCGCTCGACTGGGAAGAGGAGACCGAGAAACCGGCAGCCTCACCAAACCCCGAGCAACTCTTGGCGGAACGAGCCCGAGGGCTGCGGGTGCTGGTGGTCGAAGATGACAGCGCCAATCAGATGGTGGCCCAGGAACTGCTCCAAGAGGTGGGTCTGGAGGTGGATGTGGCGGAGAACGGCCAGATCGCCACCGACCTGATGGCCAACACCGACTATGCCCTGGTGCTCATGGATGTGCAGATGCCCGTCAAGGACGGCCTGACGGCGACCCGGGAGATCCGCGCCCTGCCCGGCAAGGGCAAAAAGATCCCGATCCTGGCCATGACCGCCGGGGCCTTTGAGGAAGACCGGCGCCACTGTCTGGAAGCCGGCATGAACGACCACGTGGGCAAACCCGTGGAGCCCGAACGCCTGTACGCCTGCCTCCTGCGCTGGTTGCCCCTGGCGGATCTTTCCCCGACCAGGAGTCGCACCAAGGCCGGCACCCTCCCCGCCCCGAAAAAACCCACAACGAGCCCGGCGGATCTCACCAGCCTGGTGGGCCTGGATCTGGAGGCCGGACTCAGGGCCGTGCGCGGCAAGCTCGGCAGCTATCTGCGCCTGCTGGATCTCTTCGCCCAGAGCCACGGCGAGGACATGGTCCGGCTACGCGCCAGTCTGACCGCCGGGGAATCGGCCGAGACCCAGCGCCTGGCCCATACCCTCAAGGGGGTAGCGGCCACCCTGGGAGCCAAGACCCTGAGCCAGCGGGCACTGGAATTCGAGCTGGCCCTGCGGGAAAGACGTTCGGCGGCGGACATCGAACTCTGTCTACAGGCCCTCGAAGGGACACTGACGCCCCTGTTGGCGGCCATCCACCAGCAGCGGGCCGTCATCACCCAGACCAGCCCCACGCCGGCCCAGGAAGTCGATTGGAAACAGACCCAGGAGCTGCTGGCCAGGCTGGAAGCCTTGTTGGCGCAGGACGATACCCAGGCCAACCAACTTTGGCTGGAAGTCAGTCCCCTCTTGGAGAAGACCCTGGGTACCCGGGCGGGCCGGCTGAAACGGGAGATCGAGCATTTCGAGTACGACAAGGCCCTGCAAACCTTGCGTGGCCTCAAGGGTCGCCGTCCGTCCTCTTGAAACCCGGCACCGCCCCGGGCTTGCGGCCCATCATTGCGGTACCGGCCCGGCCTCCCGACAATGTCTCCCCTGGCCGGGCCAGCGGCCCGAGTACCCCGAAACAGAGACGGAGACACCATGGTCATGCACATCGGCATCCTCACCTCAGGCGGCGATAGTCCGGGTTTGAATGCCGCCATCCGCGGCGTCGGCAAGGCGGCACGGAACAGCTACGGCATGCGGGTTACCGGCTTTCGCGACGGTTTCCGCGGTCTGGCGGAAAATCGCAGCCTGTCCCTCGAAGGCGAGGCCCTCTCCGGCATTCTCACCAAGGGCGGCACCATACTGGGTACCGCCCGCGACAAACCCGACAGGATGCTGGTGGACGGGCGTCCGCAGGATATGACCGAGGTCATCCTCGCCAACTATCGGGCGCATGGACTCGATGCCCTGGTCTGTCTCGGCGGCGGCGGTACCCAGAAGAACGCCCTGGTGTTGCAACAAAAGGGGTTGCGGGTGCTGACCCTGCCCAAGACCATCGACAACGATGTGGCGTACACGGATACGACCTTCGGCTTCGATACCGCCCTGGGGATCGCCACCGAGGCCATCGACCGCCTGCACAGCACCGCCCACAGCCATCATCGCATCGTCGTGGTCGAGATCATGGGCCATCGCGCCGGCTGGTTGGCCCTGGGGGCGGGCATCGCCGGCGGGGCGGATGTCATTTTGATCCCCGAGATCCCCTATGACGTGGACTGCATCGCCGACGCCATCCTGGAGCGGGTCAAGGTAGGGAAAAACTTCAGCATCGTGGCGATCGCCGAGGGGGCCATGTCGGTGGCCGAGGCCGAGGCACGGCAGGCGGTGGAATTTCAACGGCTGGAAGCGGAGCAACAGCGGGACAAAAAGGCCCTGAGAGTCGCCAAGGAAACCCGGCTCCGCATCGAGGCGGAGCATTTCGGCCATACCCAGCGTCTGGCCCAGCAGCTTGAACAGAAAACCGCCCTGGAAAGCCGACTCACCATCCTCGGCTACCTGCAACGGGGCGGCACCCCCTCAGCCGCGGACCGGCTGCTCGCTACCCGCCTCGGCAGCGCCTGCGCCGATCTGATCCAACAGGGAGGCAGCGGGGTGATGGTCGCGGCCCGGGGCGAGAGCACCGAAGCCGTCCCCCTGGAACAGGTGGCGGGGGCCAAGAAGCTGGTGCCCCAGGATCATCCCTGGATCCAGAGCGCCCGTCGGGTGGGCACCTGTCTCGGGGATGGCTGAATCACGACAACCTGGTGATCGCCGGATCAGTCAGAATCAGAGCCGGGCTGCGGCAAAGGTATCGCAGGACTTCAGGCTTCCTTCTTGCAACCCGCGCTTGAACCAGCTCACCCTCTGGGCCGAGCTGCCGTGGGTAAAACTGTCGGGCGTCACATAGCCCTGGGATCGCTTTTGCAGTCGATCGTCGCCGATGGCCGCGGCGGCGGTCATCGCCTCTTCCACATCGCCCGCTTCCAAGATCCGTCGTGACTTGTCGGCGTGATGGGCCCAAACACCAGCCAGACAGTCCGCCTGGAGTTCCTGACGCACCGAGAGGGCGTTGGCCTGGGTGGCGTTCATCTTGGTCCGGGCGGTTTGCACCTGCTCCGAGATCCCGAGCAGGGTCTGCACATGGTGGCCGATCTCGTGGGCAATGACATAGGCCTGGGCGAAATCCCCCGGGGCGCCGAAACGCTGTTTGAGGTCGCGATAGAAACTGAGGTCGATATAGACCTTGTGGTCGGCGGGACAGTAGAAGGGTCCCATGGCGGACTGGGCGAAGCCGCAGGCCGAACGCACCGCGCCGCTGAAAAGCACCAGCTTGGGCTCCCGATAGCTCTTTCCCTGGGAACGGAACAGGGTATGCCAAGTGTCCTCGGTATCGGCCAGCACCACGGAAACGAAGTCCTTGAGTTGTTCCTCCGACGCCGAACGAGGCTGATGTTGGGCCGGTCGCGGTGGTGAGACGGCCCCGCCACCGAGAAAAACGCTGGGATCGACGCCGAAATACATCGCCGCCAACATCACCAGCACCACCCCGATACCGCCCTTGATCCCTCCGCCGCCAATGCGGATGGGCAGACCAAAACCCCGGGAGCCGCCATCCTCGTCCCGCCTATCCTCGACATTGTCGCTACGCCTGCCGTTTTCCCAACGCATGCTCTACCTCTTGTTATCGCTGCCCTTGGAGGAAATGAATTCCGCGGAATCATTCAGTCCCCTCGCCCCCTTCAGCTCGTAGGGCGGCAACCCTTTGCCGCCATTTGATGCCGATTCAGGGAGTGTCGGCAAAGGATTGCCGACCTACTCTGCTGTCGCTGCCCTTGGACGAAATGATTTCCGCTACTGCCGTACCCTAGCACTCTAGCGCATAATCAGGGGTTCAACTTTCAACAACCCTGGAGGATCACTGTGGGTAACAATACCAACGTCGAAAGCGGAGGCATCCTGTCTCTGTTGAGCAAGTTCCCTTGGACCCTGCTCCTGGTCGCCTATCTAGTGGTGGTTCACTATACCGGCGCCCGCATGGACGGCGTCACCGGCTATGTCTTCATCGGACTCGGGGTGGTGGTGCTGTTCGTCGAGTTCTTCAAATCCGGCGATATCAGCGCGGGCACCTTCCTGCTCGACAACATCAGCGCCGTGCTGGCCGTGGTGGTGGCCACCGGGCTCATGGCCTATCTGGTGTTCAAGCTCAATCAGACCCCTACCTTTTTCGACTGGTTCGGCTACGCCATCATCCTCGGCGATGCCATCCTCAGTCCCTTCAATTCCTTCCGCACCGCCTTGCGCGACTTCGGCGTGGGGAGCTGAGGCAAAGCCTTCCGCCCACCGGGCGGGATTCATCGCCGCCCGGAAACCGTCGCCCCGACCCTGACTCTTTATCTCACCCCAGGCCGAGGGCGGCAAAGGCCGCCGCCGGGTCCCAGAAGCCGGTGACTCGGCTGATTTTCCCCTCGCCGTCGAACTCGAAGAAGTCGATGCCGTCGCAGGCGGTGGTCAGCCCGTTGTGGGCCTCCAAGACCGCCTGCCAAAAGACCGCGGCGCGCCGGCCACAGGGGTGGATGGCGACGGGATGGAAGTCCATGCCCTTGAGGGCGCCACCAACGCTGTCGAAAAAGGCCCCCATTTCCGCCAGCCCTTGCTTGATCGGGGAACCGGCCGGGTCTTCGGCCTGGATGTCGGAGGCGAAGGTCGCCAGCCAGGCGGCCCGATCGCCGGCGCGGATAGCGGCGAAATAGGCCTGGATGGTGGCGGTAATGCGGGTATCTGCGTTCATAACAAGCTCCATAACAGTGAAAACAAAGGGTTAAGGTGAATTCCAGAAAACGTCATACCAACCGTAGGGCGGCAACCCTTTGCCGCCATTGGACGAGGGGTCAGTCGTCGGCATGGGAATGCCGACCTACAGATTGGTAGTGTCTTTTTCGGAAATAGCCTGAGTCTCAGACCCGGCTCGGGCTGCGGGCCAGAACCTTGCGAATCGCCGACAGGGCCAGCACATCGTTGACGCCGTCCTCCACCAGGGAGGCGCGGGCGTCGCGATAGAGTTTCTCCACGAAGGCGGCCTTGCTCAGTCCATGCCCGCCCATGAGACCCATGGCTATATCCGTCGCCTCGTAGGCCACCTGGGTGCAGTAGGTCTTGGCGGCGGTGGAATACTCGCTGGCGATGGCCGCCCCGGATTGGTTGTAGATCATGGCGGCGCGGGACAGGGCGCGGCTGGTCTCCACCTTGACGAAGAGATCATAGAGGTGCTTCTGCACCAGTTGGTGCTCGACGATGGGTTTACCGCCCTGGATACGGGTCTGGGCATAGATCATGGCCTCTTCCATGGCCGCCCGGGCCACGCCGGTGAACACCGCGCCCATGGCGGCGGCGGTGAAAGAGAGCATGTAATCGAGTTCAGCCGCATAAGCGGCCGGATCGGACAAGAGCATATAGCGGGCGGGAAGGCGGACCCTATCGAAATGGATCTCGCCCTGGTTGAGCGCCCGCTGTCCCATCTTGTTCAGGGGTTCGCCCTTGGAGATGCCGGGCCGATCCAGGGGCACGAAGGCGACGCCGCCGCCGGCCATGCCCTGACCGGGATCGAGACTGAGAAAGACCAGGGCATGGGTGGCCAGGGTGCCGTTACTCACCCACTTCGACTTGCTGCCTTGAATGACGTAACTGTCCCCCTCCCGGCGTGCCGTCACCCCGCCGTGGATGGCCGGATCGCGAAACTGGGATCCCTGGGCGAGGAAATGGTCCGAGCCATGGTCGGGCTCGGTGATGGCCCAACAACCGATCATGGCGGCGTTGCGGTCCGCCACGAAGGGCGCTACGAACTCTTCGATCAGGCCGGGGTCGCCACTCTTGGCCAACCAGACGAAGGGGATGGTGGTAACCGCCAGATTGATGGCGAAATCCGCGCTGCCCCAGCCCAATTCCTCCAGGGCGATATGCAGACTGAGCCCGGAGAGGCCGAGTCCGCCGAGGGCGGGAGGCAGCATGGCGGCGTGAAAGCCATGGGCATAGGCCGCTCGTTGGGCCGGCCAGAAGGCCGAATCGGCGGCGATCACCTGGGCCGGGTCGGGTAGTTTGTCGAGCGCCGTTGCCGCTGGTCGCAATACCTCCCGGGCAAAGCTCCGCACCTGGGTTTTCAGCGCCTGCTGCTCGGGGGTGAGATGGATATCCAGGTCCAAATAGTCGAAGTCGTTCATGGTCGATTCCTTGTAGTGGTGAGAGGTGAATCTTGGGTCAGGGTGACGGGTGACCGCCGCTGCATCCAAGGCGGGCCGAGATTCTCCAGTGACCAACCCTGAGGATAGCTGCGATGGCGGAGCCGGGTGCGCAAACGGGGCCGGCGACGGGCGGGCCACCAGCGCAACAAGCGGCCGCGCAGACGCAAGATCCCATGGCTGAGGTATATCAAGGTCGGGCTGGGCGTTGGAAAGCCGAAGGCGGCCCGACTGGCCGGATCGAGCAGGGCATGGATACCTCGCCGCACCAGGGGTCGTAACCAGGCCGGAAACCAGGAGGCGAACAGCTCCCGGGTGGCTTCACCCACCCGGCGGTTGCTGTCGGCATAGCGAACCTGGTTGCGCTCGTACTCCAGGTTGAAACGCTCGAAGTCCTCGAAGCGGTCGGGGATATCCCGAATGCCCATCCTGCGGCCCAGCTCGCGCCAAAAGTAAAACAGCGCCAGTTGCTCGGTCCGGCTCGGCTCGCGCCAACCGAAGCGCTGGAGCCAGCGCAGGGGTTCGAAGACAAAGGTCGAGAGCACATAGCGAAAATCGTCGTTGGCGATGCTGAAATGACCATGGATGGCATTCATGCGCGCCAGGGCGGCTCGTCCGGGTTCCGAGTCGTACCCCTCTTCCAGCAACAGGCTGACGACGAGATCGGTGTCGTCATAGCGCTTTTGCGGGCGTTGACGGAACTCGCCGGTGCGGTCCAACAATCCGGAGATACTGGGCACGCAATAGGTCCGGAACAGCGCCAATTCCAGGGAACGGGTGATGTCCCAGGGAAACTCGTAACACAGCATCAGATGGACGATCCGGACATGATCCCGTTCGGGGTCGAGAGAGCGGATTTCACTGAGACGCCCGGATCTCATCGGGCGACCCACTCCGGGTCCACATCGACCCCGGTTGGCTGGAACACCGGCACACCCAGATACTTACCCAGTCCCTCGCCCCCGGCCCGCATCACCCCGGCGTGGTTCCAGGCGAACAGCGGCCGGGCGATGGGGGCCAGCCGGCGCATCCAGGGACGCCCTAACCAGAAGCGCCACTCATAGATCACTTCGGTGCCTGTGGCCAGAGGCCGAAGGTGCCAGGTCCCCGTCCCATCCACATCGCCAGAGGCCCGGGCCAGGAGCCGCCGGCCTGGTACCACCTCCATGGTCCGCATGTCGAAACCGATCCGATAGGGTAGCCGGGTACGCCAGAGAAAGCGCCGCACCGCACCCAGCCCCTCGGCATCACCCGCGCTGAGTTGGTGCACCGAGATCAGATAGGACCACCATCCGGGCCAGTCCTCCGGCTGGGAGAGGGCCTCCCAGATCTTCTCCGGAGAGGTCTCGATCACCCAGCGGGTGCGCCAAAGATAGACATCGCCGGTCTCGGGCATCTGCCGGTGACTGATGGCTGGCAAGGGTATAGGCATTCCAATCTCTCCTTGGTAGGTCATGAGTGGCTTTCCTCCAATACGCAGCCGGGCCGGAATTGGATGTGACCACATCCTCTTTCGCATCGGCTGCGTAATAGGGAAAAGAGGCTCTCTTGCAGGTGAATCCTTCCATGTCGCCGCCCCAGTCCATGACCATCGTCTCCCGCCCCTTCCCGAAAACGTCCAAGGACTGGATGTCGACCCCGACTGGAAGGCTCCCCTCGGCCCGGGATCACCGGCTCGCGGCCAGATCTTCACCCCAGGAACGGGGCCGGGTGGAATCTGGGATACAATCCTCTTCCATGGATACTTCTGCTGAATCAGCCGGCTTCCCCGCCCCGCCGACCGAAGACGAGGCCCTCGCGGAACTCATCGCGCGCATGGCCAAGGGCGATGAGACCGCGCTGGAGGCGTTGTACGAGATCACCCTGGGGAAGGTCTATGGCTTGGCTTTGCGTATCACCGGTCAGGCGGCGGCGGCCGAGGATGTGGTAGCCGAGGTCTATTACCAAGCCTGGCGGCAGGCGGAACGCTTCGACCGCCAGCGCGGGCACCCCCTGAGCTGGCTACTGACCCTGTGCCGGAGCCGGGCACTGGACAGCCTGCGGCGTCGGGACGAGGCTAGCTCCCATCCAGAACCCGAGACCTTGACCGATCCCGTCCCCGCCGAGCGGTCCGACCCCGTCGACCTCCTGCTGGCGGTGGAACGTCAGAGTGCCCTGCACCTCGCCCTGGAAACCCTGAACCCGCTGCAGCGACAACTCCTGGCCCTGGCCTTCTACCGCGACCTCAGCCATCAGGAGATCGCCCGGCACACGGGCCTCCCCCTGGGATCGGTAAAGACCTACATCCGCAAGGCCATGCTCTCGTTGCAAGCCGTCCTGAGCACTGAAGGGGTGACCCCATGAAACACCCGGCCTCCGATCCTCCGCTTATCGCCGCCGATCTGGTCGAGGCGTTATTGCTGGCCCAAGCCGAGGTCAGACCCGAGCCGGAGCGCGCCCAGCAACTCAAGATCCGCCTCCTCGAACGGGTCCGCGCCGAACGGAGTCCGGCCCCGGCCCTCCTGACCGTCCGTGCCGACAGCGGAGAATGGATCCGGCTCGGTCCCAAGGTGGAGATGAAGATTCTGCGGCAGGATCGGGACAGTCGTTGCTTCCTGTTGCGACTCCATCCGGGCGCCGTGCTGCCGCCCCACGAGCATCCCATGGACGAGGAATGCCTAGTGCTCGAAGGAGAAGCGGAGCTGGGCGGAGTCCGGGTGCGAGCTGGGGACTTCCACCTCGCCCCAAAAGGGGTACCCCACGGCCTGGTGCGTTCCCGCACCGGGGCGCTACTCTACCTCCGGGGCGCCAATCCGGCCCACTACAGCCCGACCTGATACCATTCCTCTTCGGTGTTATACCGTTTCTCGATAGTTATTGTTCATATTCGTAGGCTGGTGTTGAGGCGCGAAGCGCTGAAACCCAGCTTCTTGGTAGCTGGGATTCGCTTCGCTCATCGCCAGCCTACCCCATGGCTTTCAGGCGGATACACCAATAGGAATCGGTATTACATGATCAGAACATCTGTCGCCATTCCCGGGCACGGGCTCTGAAGTCCGCTTTTCTGTTCTCAGGAAAAGAATAATGGCCTTATCTAAAGAGGTATTGTTCTCGAAATCAGAACATGAATTGGCCATTTTTAGTCGAGGCCCGGAACAGCCGAGCGCTCATAGAGCTACCTGGCGCCCGCAGTAAACGACTGGTGAGACAAGCGGCTCAGAGTCTGAGCTGAAGAAAATCGCCGAGAGTCTGGTAGTAAGGGGGGTGTTTGAAAATAAATCGTCACCATCCCGCCTGCGCCAAGTGAGCATTGGGCGTGGCGGACCGACCATCCCTGGCCGATGTGCTTTTATCTGACCTCAAACCCGCCGCTGGTCTGGGAATCCTCCCAGGTCCCACCAGCCACCAGGGTCAATGTCTTTTTGATCGCATCCGGTGCCCGGGTGATTTGGCCAAAACTGTTTTTGCCAACCATCTTCAGGTCGGGAAAGTTGATAGCGATGCGAAATCTGGGGTGCAGGGCCTCGACCTTGTTATCGAACACGACTAATTCATAAGGTAAGGCCGCCGTGTGCTTCAACTGACCGGCATCGATGATCTCCATGATCCCTTTGTCGCTACCAGCCCCTTCCTTCAACGCCACCCCGATCACCGTCAGGTTTCCCCCGGGGAGGTCCAGACGATACACCTTGGCCAGGCTGGCGGCCTGTTCAAGCAGATTTTTCTCGATGGCGTCCACGGCTTCCTTGTGGGTGGGATAAGAAGCCAGTTTCATGGGATCGTCGAAATATTCCATGCCGAAGGTGTATTGATATTTCCTCAACTTGGCCTGGGTCAGCCCTTCGGCGCCGAACTCCGTCTCCGCCCCCAGGGCCGCTCGCAGTTTGTTGGCCACCGGCGAGACATCCTTGTTGATGCGATAGGCGTATTTCAGGTATTCCGGATTCGCATAGGCCACCTGGACCATACCGCCGCTCTGGGTCACCGAGACCCGTTGCACGGCGAAATAAGCCCCGCCTTTTTCTTCGGTGGCGAGTTTTTTCAAGAAGTCATTGGTAACGACCATGACATGGGCCCCTTCATAGGGGGCATAATCCCCCAGGATCTCGAAACCCTGGGCCGCTAATAGACTCTTTGTCTGGGCAAGCGCCTGTTTAGGATCCCCCGACATGGACGAACCCAATACAAAGGGTTTTATCTTCTCCGCCGCCTCCGCTTGGCTCAGGGCGAGGCAGGCCCAGAAGAACAGCATGAAAACGCTCGAGAACGACAACAAGGCAGGGGGCTTACTAGACATGCAACTTCTCCGTCCGGCTGTGGCGGGGTGGTCGGATCGGCATCGCCACCCCTGTTCCGCATTGTTATTGGTCATTAGCTCTCATAATAGTGATCTAGAGCCATCCTGGCGTCAACGCTCGGCCAGAGCTTCCCATGGCTGCCGACCAGAGCCGACAACACCTGATTTTTTCTCCTTATTCTTCTATTATGCCCAGCCGCGATGACAAAATGCGTACGACCGCCTCGGCTTGTTTTGCTACCGACCTACAACGAGCCAAGCTTTTCTCCGGGCTGAATCACAAGGGGCTTCCCGCATACAGTATGAGTCATCGTTCTGGATGTATTCGTGTTGGACGATGATCTCGGTTCCATTCACCCCTTTTATGGCAAGCACACTAGATAAAGAGAACCCATACGATGTCTGCGATCCGACAAGGCTTGATCTTTCTTTTCGGCGCCCTGACCACGGGCCTTCCCATGTTGGCTGGAGGCTCGGGCTTCAGCATCCCTGAACAATCCATCGCCGGGATCGGCTTATCCAATGCCATGGTGGCCAATACAACGGACCTCGGAGGGCTCATCTACAACCCGGCGGCCATGTCCTTCCATCCGGGAACCAATCTCAGTCTGGGCCTGATGGGAATCAAGACCGATCTCAGCGTGAAAACCGCCTCGGGAAACCATGACAATCAAGGCCAGGACAGCTTCGCTGTACCCCTCATGTACGGCTCATACCAATTCGCCCCGGATTGGACCCTGGGTCTCGGCATCGGCGCCCCTTACGGGCTGGAAACCCAATGGGACCTGGGCACCTTCCCCAAACTCAGTCAACCGACGACCGCCCCCCTGCATCCCACCCTGGGTAAGCTCGAACTGATCGCCATCAGCCCTTCCCTCGCCTATAAAATCAATGACTCCCTCAGCCTGGCGGCCGGACTCGATTACTATCGGGCACGCAGTCTAAACATGAATACCACCGCGGTTGACATCGATGGCACGGGGGACGCCTACGGATTCAATCTGGGTGCGCTCTATAAGTACAATCAATGGAGTTTGGGGCTCAGTTACCACTCCCCCACCAGCCTCACCGCCGAAGGCAAGTTCCAACCCAAATTGGCGGTTATTCCCGGGATTCCAGCCGGTACGCACATCCCCGCGGAAGCCAATCTCGATCTTCCCTGGCGCTTGCAGGCGGGGGTACGTTATCAGGCCAATCAGCAGTTGGGGGTCGAATTCGACATCACCAGAACCGGCTGGTCCACCTTCGATCGCATCGTCGTCCAGGCCCGCGGCCTCTTGCCCTCAGGCACCGTTCTCACCACCAGCACCAACGAATGGCATGACAGCTCCGCCTACCGCCTGGGTGTGAATTACCGACTCATGCCCGGATTTCAGCTTCGTTTCGGTTACACCTATGACGAGACCCCGCAGGGGAATGAGTATTTCAGTGCCCGCATCCCGGATGCGGATCGACAATTGTTCAGTATCGGTCTGGATCAGGACTTGGGATCGGGCTGGGGTATCGAAGCCGGCTATATGTATGTCCTCTTCGAGGATCGCAACTATAAGGGTAGCGTCCCATTTGGCGCTCATGGACGGGAACCCAACGGCACCGACGCCTACAAGGGCGACTACAAAGCCGATGTCCACCTGCTGGGTCTGGGGGTGAGAAAGACTTTCTGAAGAAGGCCCCCGCTCATCTCGCCAGCCGAAGAACCGGGCCTCGGCTCAAAAAGGCCATTTCTCGTTCTTTCCAGGAGAACAATAGCTCGACAGGATGAGCATTGTTCTCCATTGGAGAACACAAAACCAAACCAAGCTACCCCGGCCCGGGCAACGGCCTAACGACCGAGGTTCGGTTGCGGAATAGGCCACCCTGATCGATACCCCAAGCCGATGGGCCGGCCAGGCCTTGCCCATCCTCCAGGATCAAAACGGAAAATCCCCGCTTGGCGCTGACACCGGCGCCGCCTCCCGGGGTGGTACGGCGAGCCGATGAATCGACTCGCCGTCGACATAGATCGCCTTGTGGGGGCGGACCGTGCGGCTTGCCGTCGATCACCAGCGAGCAGGTCCCGCAGAT
>JBPOHE010000048.1:0-34055 GCA_052035915.1 Pseudomonadota bacterium | reverse complement strand
GCCGGCCATGGTGACGATCACCAAAACGGGCTGGGGCAAGGCGTTCCGGGATCGTCTGGCCGCCGCCGGAAAACCATCTATGGTGATCATCGGCGCCATGATGCGAAAGCTCATCCATGTCGCTTTTTGTGTGCTCAAATAGGGACAACCCTTCAACCCAGCGCTTCATGGAGCTTGATTCGGATAACAGTATCTACGTTCATGCTGGTTCCCAAGCTGAAGCTTGGGAACCCGGATCTGGGGAGTTTGCCAAGCCCTGCACCGTACAGCGTTCTCAATCGGTGCGCCCTGAGCCTCAATCCTTTGGCCGCAACTGATCGGGGCGGACCTTGGGGGTGAAATAGTCGTCGGCCAGATCCAGATCCACCGGATCTCCGGCCCCAGTGTACAAAGGCTGTTCATAGTCCTTCCAGCCGCGCAGCCCGGTCTTGAGGGAAACGACATTCTTGAAGCCGAGCACCTGCATCGAATGGGCCGCCAGCACGCTGCGATTGCCCGAACGGCAGAGGATGACGACCTCCCGCTCCCGGGCCCGCACCAGTTCCGGAACGGTTTCCTCATAGTCCCACTCGCAGGCGGATTCGAGGATCCCGCGCGGCACGTTCAGTGAGCCTTGGATGTGCATGGCGTCGAATTCGTATGGCTCGCGGACGTCGAGGAGCAAGATGTCCGGATTGTCCCGGAGCCGCTCTTCGAGATCCCAGGGCATGATCTCGCGTACCTCGGTGAGACAGTCCCGGATCAGTTCCATGAAACGTTTCATCGGCTTGGCCCGTACAACAGAAAAAATCAGCATAGGGGAGAAGACGGACGATCGCCCATGAGGATGATCAAGCCGGACTCAGAGCTTGTGAAGAAATCGGCTGCGCGATCCGATCACGGCGTTGCGTCCTCGCTCACCCCTCGCCTATCTACTTGATATGTCTCGGGGACTCGCTGCGGGGCGTCTAGTGTTCGGACCGCTCGCGACGATTTTTCACAACCTCTCAGTCGTCCTTACGGATCAGCTCAGGCGCTTGCCGCAGAGTTGGCGTTCCACGGCCAAGACCGCGGCCTCCACCCGGGAATGCACGCTGAGCTTGCGCAGGATGGCCTTGACATGGAGCTTGACGGTGCCGTCGGTAATGCCCAGATTGCGGGCGATGACCTTGTTGCTCTGCCCTTCCGCCAGCAGGCAGAGGATCTCCCGCTCCCGCGGGGTCAGATCGCCGAAGCCGGAGTCCGGCGCCAGCTCCTCCAGGGATTCCCGCTGTACCGCCCGCGCCAGGACACCGGTCAGCTCCTTGGCTATCACCGTATGACCGCGAACCGCTTCTTCCAGCGCCGCCATCAATTCTTCCGGCTCCATGTCCTTGAGCAGGTAACCCTGGGCGCCCTGTTGCAGGGACTCCACCAGGTCTTGCTCCTCGCGGCTGGTGGTCAGGATCAGCACCGGCATGCGGCCACCGCCATCGCGGATACGCTTGAGCACTTCGAGTCCCCGCATCTGCGGCATGCGCATATCGAGCAGGACCACATCCGGCGCCGCCTGAACGGCAAGGCGGACGCCTTCCCGGCAATCCCCCTCGGCGGCGATGACATCGATTCCCCGGCGTTCCAAGAGTTCCCGCAACCCGATGCGAAACAGGGCATGATCGTCGATCAACAACACCCGCATGCGTTCAGCCCTCGCTCTTGGAAGAGACCCCCCGATCATTGGCACGGAAACTCAGCTCCACCCGGGTCCCCTCCCCGGGTTCGGACTCGATCCGCAGTTCGGCCCTTAGGCGCCTGGCCCGCTCCTCCATGATGGAGAGACCGATGTGCTCGCCCGGTCGACCCTGACGATTCTGCGCCGCGAAACCGACACCGTCGTCCTCCACCAGCAACAGATATTGCCCGGGGGCGCGACAGCGCAGCAGCACCCGCACCGTGTGGGCCGCGGCGTGCTTGCGCACATTGTTCAGGGACTCCTGGACGATGCGCAACACCTGGAGTTCCTCGGCCGAGGTCAGGTCGACCTGGCGGCAATCCCGCTGGAAGAAGGTGGGGATACCGGTCTGGCTACGGAAACGTTGCACCAGTTTTTCCAAGGCCGGCACCAGACCCCGCTCGTTGACCGGGGCGCGGAAGCTGGTGAGCAACTCGCGCAATTCGGTATGGGCCTCGTCCAGACCGGTGCGCAGACGCTCCAGCTCGTGCATGGCGTGTTCCGCCACCCCCTGCTGTTGCAGGGTCTCCTCCAGCATGCGAACCTGAAACCGCAGTCCGGCCAGGGTCTGGGCCAGGGAATCGTGGAGTTCGTGGGCCAGGCTGGTGCGCTCCTCGATCAGCGAGAGTCGCCGCGCCTCGGCATCCGAGTGCTGTTTCGCCACCGCCATGCCGAGATGACTGCCGATGGTGGCGAGCAACTCGCGGATATCCTCGCGGGCGGCCACCCCGGTCTTGGGGACGAAGACATCGTATTCGCCCAGGATGCGGCCCTGGAACTCGATGGGAATGCGGATATGGTCGATGCGGTCCGGCCCGAACATGGGTCGACCGTTGAGGCGGCTACAGGTTTCGGTATCGAGCTCGCAGAGGATGTGGCCGGGCACCAGCACCCGTCCACAGCGACACAGCGGGATAGGCAGCATCTGTTCCTCCCGCAGCACCTGGTTGTCCAGGTTGATGCTCCCCACCAGGCGGAGGCTACCGTCGGGGTTGAACAGCCGCACCATGGCGGTCTTGCCGTTGATCATCTCCTTGAGCAGGCGCAGAAAGCGCAGCAGGAGTTCCTCCAGGGTCCAGGCCTGGTTGATGCTCGCCGCCACGTCGTAGAGGATCTTCAGGGAGGCGGTCTTCTGCGCCAAACGGGCCGTCTGCCGGGTCACCCGATTGTCCATGTCGTCGTAGAGGCCGGTGAGTTCCTCGCTGAGGCTTTGGATGTCGACCGCCATATCGCCCAACACCCCCAGCCTGTCGCTCGCGGGCTTTCCCCCGGATTGGCCCTGACAGAGCCGGGTCAGCTCGGAGCGAACCAGGACCAGGGGTTGCAACAGCCGGGTGACGAAGCGGCGGAGAAACACCCCGAGCCCGACCGCGGCCAGACCCATGAGCCCGAAGAAGGCCGTCTCTTCCGACCCGGGTTGGCTCAACGTCACCAGCAGAGCCATCGCCAAGGCCGTGATCAGTAGCGCCAGGGGCCAGAGCAAACCGGCGTCGACCCAGAGTTTCGCCGCGCCATGCCGCTCCAACCAACAACGGGAACATGGTCGCCGGTCCTGGAGCGGCTGGCGACTCCCGGATTTGTCGCGGCTGGTCCTCACCGCATCGGCCTCGGTCATGGTCCGCCTCCATCCTCCTGCTGCAACTGCCACATGTGATGATAGAGCCCCTGTTGTTGCAGCAACTCCCGATGGGAACCGCGCTCGATGATGCGCCCCTGATCCATGACCAGGATGAGGTCGGCATCCACCACGGTCGACAGTCGGTGGGCAATCACCAGGGTGGTGTAATGTTCGGCCACCTCGGCCAGGGTTTCCTGGATCGCCTGCTCGGTCTTGGTGTCCAGGGAGGAGGTGGCCTCGTCGAAGATCAGGATACGCGGACGTTTGAGCATGGCCCGGGCGATGGCGATGCGCTGTTTCTCCCCACCGGAGAGCTTGAGCCCGCGCTCGCCCACCAGGGTATCGTAGCCCTTGGGAAGCGAGCGGATGAAGTCATGGATATGGGCCAGCCGGGCCGCCGCCTCGATCTCCTCCCGGGTGGCGTCTGGCCGACCGTATTGCAGGTTGTAGTAGATACTCTCGTTGAACAACACCGTATCCTGGGGCACGATACCGATCTGGGCGCGCAGACTCTCCTGAGTCACCTGGCGCAGATCCTGGCCGTCGATGAGGATGCGGCCGTCGCTCACCTCGTAGAAACGGAACAAGAGTCGTGCCAGGGTGGACTTGCCCGCTCCGCTATGGCCCACCACCGCCACCTTGCGGCCGGCGCCGACGACGAAATCCACCTCGTGCAGGATGGGGCGATCCGGCTGATAGGCGAAGCTCACCCGCTCGAAACGCACTTCTCCCCGGCTCAGCGCCAGGGGAACGGCTTGCGGCGCATCCACAACCTCCGGACGACGCTCCAGGAGCTTGAACACCAGATCCATGTCCGCCAGCGAATATTTCACCTGCCGATAGACGATGCCGAGAAAATTCAAGGGGATGAACAACTGCAACAGGAAGGCGTTGACCAGCACCAGATCGCCGATGCTCAGGCTCCCCTCGACTACGCCCTTGGCGGCGTAGATCATCACCAGGGTCACGCCGACGGCGATGATGGCCCCCTGGCCGAAGTTGAGCACCGACATGGAGGTCTGGGTCTTCACCGCCGCCGTCTCCCACTCCTCCAGGGTGCGGTCGTAACGCTCGAGCTCCAGGCGTTCGTTGCCGAAGCATTTGACCGTCTCGTAATTGATCAGGCTGTCCACCGCCTGGGTGTTGGCCTGGGAATCCAGACGGTTCATGGCATGGCGGAATTCCATGCGCCATTCGGTGATGGCGAAGGTGAAGGCGACATAGACCAGCACGGTGCCGAAGGTCACCAGGGCGAACATCGGTTGGTACTGGGTCAGCAACACCAAAGCCACCAGCCCCAGTTCCACCAACATCGGCAGGATGCTGAACACCAGGTAATTGAGAATGGAACTGATGGACCGGGTGCCCCGCTCCAGATCCCGGCTGATGGCCCCGGTCTGGCGTTCCAGATGAAAGCGCAGGGAAAGGTCGTGCAGATGTCGCAGCACCTGAGTCGACAGGCGTCGCATGGCGTGATAGCGCACCCGGGCAAAGACGGCGTCGCGCAACTCGTTGAAAAGGGCGCTGGCGAGCCGCAAGATACCGTAGGCGAGCAGCAGCCAGATGGGCATGGTGAGCAGGCCCTGTTCGCTGTGTTCGAGCTGGTCCACCACCTGTTTGAGCACCAGAGGTACCCCCACATTGGCGAATTTCGCCAACACCAGCGAGGCCAGGGCGATCAGCGCCCGCCCACGGTATTCCCAGAGAAAGGGCCGCAGCTTGCGGAGATTGAACGCATCCCGTCGGTCCTGGTGCAGAGGTTCGGCGGGCTCGTAGCGATGATTCATGCCGATGGAAGAGAGCTGGTCGCCCCGTGAAGTTGGGGGATTGTAACGGAAATGGGAGCGGGCCGCCGACTCGTCCATCTCCCGCGAGGCCGCGGGCTGTAGCCGCTCCCTGTCCGATCCTGAATACAAAGCGAGCTAACGATGACGAATGATTGTAGCTACAACGAACTCTGGGCCGCGCAGGTGCTCGACAACAGCATGGAGCCCGAGTTTCCCGAGGGCTGTGTGGTGGTGATCGAACCGGCCAGCCAATGTGCCGACGGCGCCTTCGTCTTTGCCGAGGTCGAGGGGGTACGTTGGTTCCGCCAATTTTCAGCGGCTGAAGACGGCCACCAGAGACTGCTGGCCCTCAATGATCTCTATCCCGAGATCGACCTCGGCGGCCTGGATTTCCAGATCCTCGGGGTCATCGTCCAGCGCAACATCCGACGCAAGATCAAGCACTACAACCCCTATGTCCCGAACCCGACGCAACCCGCCGCCGGAATCATCGACCCCTGAGCCTCGATAGCGATCGATTGCAGGCCGGGGCGGACAGGGGCCTGGCCGCGGATCGATTTCCACCAGCCGTGGTTGTCCTTGACGCCGTGAGTAAAGACCCATCAGGGATTTGACCGGTTCCGGGCCTCGGCTGGAAACGGCCATTTTATGTTCTTATTTAGAGAACAATAGCCCTATAAGAAGCGCTATTGTTCTCTATTGAAGAACGATAAACCGGGTAAAAACGCCCAGGCCCGGAAACGTTCAGAGACCGAGGGGCCAACCACGACGATACCCCCGCCTGTCGTGGTCGACCTCCCACTCTCTGTTATGGCTCGGCTTCAAGCTCCAACGGGCTTCCCTCTTCCCGCGACACCTCAATGAAGATACTGCCGCAACCAGCCCCAGACCGCTCCGTGATGGGCGGCGCGCCCGTCGAGGATGTAATGCAGGGCATGCACATTCTGCAGCGTCCAGGCCATGCGCGACTGGGCGCCGTAGACGCCGCAGAAGAGCACCCGGTCGCCGGCCTGGAGTTCGGTCTCCATCTCCGGCAGCAATTGCTGCGTACCCTGGTGTTGCCGCATCAGGGGCAGGCAATTCAGGCGCTCCTCCCGATCCCGGGGGTCTGACATCAGATCGGACAAAAGCACCGAGCGCCCTTCATGGATGGCGGTGGTCACGGCCAGGGCGCGGGAGCTGTTGATGCGGATCTCCCAGACCCGGGGTTCTTCGTCCACCACCAGACCGACGATGCGATTGATCAATACCCGCGCCCAATCGTCTTCCTGCTCCAGGATGAGGTTGAGAAACTCCCCCAGCAAGGGCGTGCCCAGCAGGATGCGGATGCGTTCGGCGATGATGGCGCTCGGATGCATGATGATGTCGGCCTTGACCGCCTGGGCCAGCGGATCGTTGCTTTTCAGGTTCTGACGCAGGATAACGAACAGCCTGGGATTGAGCTGCCTGGCCTTCATGATGATGGAGAGGTTGTCGACGTCATCGTTGGTGCCGGCCACCAGGCCCACCGCCCGCTCGATGCCGGCATCCTGCAGGGTGGAAACGTCGATACCCCGACCGACGATGGAGCCCTTGGGCAAATCCTCGGCACGACCGTCTTCTTCCACGATCAGGGTCTCCACTCCCTCCTCCTGCAAGCGTCCATGCACCGCGCGACCGAAGCGGCCGAAGCCGAAGATCACCCAGAGGCCCTGGTTGGGAGGCAGCAGGGGTTCCCGCAATTCGTTCGCCGAGAGACCCATCATCCATTCGCGCAGGAGATACATCCAAGGCGAATGGATGGCGGTCGCCAGATGGGCGGCAAAGGTGTCGTAGGGATCGACGACGTAATCGGTGCCGAACGACAGCATGCGGATCTGGGCATATTGGGTATCGGCGCGACAGATGACCATGAGTTCCGAGCGCAGTAACTTGGCTGTGATCGCCACATGCAGATTGACGTCATTGGAGTCCGTCACCGCTACCACACCGGCGCAGGACGGGTGTTGCAACCCGGCATCGATCAGGTTGCGGGTCTCCATGGCATCGGCGCAGAGTCCGGGGACATATTGGCGCAGATCCTCCACATAGAGGTCGTTGATGCGTTCCTGGCGGTTGTCGAGCACCACCGCCTTCTGGCCGTGATTGGTCAACCCCTGTACCAGCGCCGCCCCGGTGCCGCCGTAGCCGCAGATCAGATAAAAGGGATCGTGCAGGCGTCGCACCCGACGGAAAAAGCCCCGCTCGGTGAGTACCTGGCGGAACTCGGGCTCTTGCAACAGGCTGATGAGGGTACCGATGGAGTAGATCCAGACCACCGCCGTCAGGTAGATGGAGAAGGTGACCCAGATGCGCTGGGCATCGGTGAAGACATAGGGGATCTCGCCAAAGCCCACGGTGGCGGCGGTGAAGCTGACGAAATAGAAGGCATGGAAAAAATCCATCTGCCAGGGCTGGCCCTTGTCGTCCTGCCCGGGGATGAGCACCAGCCCCAGCACGGCGATGGCGTAGGAAAGGATGAGGGCGATCAGGGGCGCCCGGATGCGTCGCAATACCAGCAGGATCACGCTGTGCATAGGCCCTCCCCCAGGAATCCCGTCAAGGTCCGCCCTCCCCTGTCCATCAACGCCGCAGCATCACGGTCTCGATGATCAACAACACCACCGAGACGATGTTGGCGACCACGGCCGCGCCCGCCAGGGACACCACGCCGACCATCACCGGTTCGGTCAGCCCGATGCCCAGGCCATAGACGGCGATGGTCCACACCAGGGAGGCGGCGAACAACTGCAACACCGCCACCAGGCTGGTGGCGAGCAGGACCGCCCCCATCTGGGTGCGCTCGCCGAACTTGAGCACGGTCGCGATCAGATTCACCACCACGGCGGCGAACAGCGCGTAGCCGCTGTGGTGGGAGGGGTTGTGGATCTCGCCGAGATAGAAGCCCACGTTGAGGGTGAGGGCCAGGACGATAAAAAAGGCGAACAGGACCTTTTCGAGATTCATGGGCCTCCTTTTGCCTCATTTGATAGCCAGGAATTCTTGGATGTGGATGCCGTCTTCCCGTCCGGACGCCGGGGAGGGTTTCTCCAGCGGGCCAGACGGGGCAAAGTCCCTTCATATACCCTGCAACGGGCTTGGGTTCAACCTCGGCAAGACGAGACCCGGAAACTCCGGGCGCTGAGAGGCACGGCTCACTGTGCCTGGATTGGCCCCGGATGAGGGCGGTGTAGGATATGGGTTGAGCCAGGTAGGCAGGTGCCTATCCTCGGGATCGGGACAAGTGGGACCGGATTCCCGACCGGGGACCGGCCAGCCCCTGGAACCGACCCATCGACAGGAGGAGGACCAGCAGATGTCGGAAGTGTTTTACCAAGTCTGTCCGAAATGCGGGCACAAACGCCTTCCCGGCGATTCCACGCCTCGGGATCGCTGTCCAGCCTGCGGACTGGTGTTTGCCAAATGGCTACAACAGAAGCTGCATGGGGAAGCGGCGGTCCGGCGACCGGCGAAATCGGGCCAATCGGTCTCCAAGGGGCTCGACCTGAAGGCCATATTGCTGGAAGAACCGCTGGAGCCGACAAAATTCCGGGTACTGGGACGGGCACTGCTCTGGGCCGCGTTTCTGCTCTGGGGACTCAAATTCGGGCTCATGGACTATGGCCGTCTCCATGGCGGTCTGCCCGAGATCAATACCTCTTTCCTGCACGGGGTGAACCTGGTCTTCCACGAGGCCGGACATCTGTTGTTCCGCCCCTTGGGTGAATTCATGGGCGTACTGGGGGGAAGCCTGGCCCAGCTCCTCATACCCGCCATGCTGATCCCCGGGTTTCTCTGGCACCGTGACCCCTTCGCCGCTTCCATCGGTTTGTGGTGGCTGGGGCAGAGTTTTATGGACCTCGCTCCCTATATCCATGATGCGCGAGCGGGGCAGATGCTCCTCCTTGGCGGCTTCACCGGCAACGATGCCCCCAACTATCACGACTGGCACAATCTGCTGAGTCGCCTGGGTTGGCTCGAATATGACCACCGGCTGGCCGCCGTGGCCTATACGCTCGGCCTACTGGCCATGCTGGCGGCCGGGGTCTGGGGTGGACTGGTGCTCTGGCGGCAGTGGAACTGGATGCAACGCTTCCGGGGTAACTGACCCCGGTGTAACCCTTCGCTCCCCTCGCCCGCTTGCGGGAGAGGGGTTGCGGGTGAGGGCCGTCGTTTCAAGGATTGGCCCCCTCGCCCTCTCCCACGAGGGGCGATGAGACTGCATGATTACTCCCCGGTTATCCGGGGTCTGGGTTCAGTGGGCCTGCCAAGCCAGGCTGTGCTTGGACGGGCTCGTGGCCGAGGTGGCGTTCCCATCCAGGGCGGCCAGCAGGGGCTGGTCGCGACCATACATATCGTTGCGAAAGACGATCTGGCCCTTGCTATCCACCTGAGCGGTCCAGTAAAGCACCAACACCGGGATGGGTTTGGTCAGGCTCACCGATTTGGTGGTCTGGGCACCCAGGACCTGTTGAATGCGTTCCGGCCCCCAGCGCTTGGGATCGTCAAGCAGCAGTTCCGCGAGCTGCAAGGGTTTGTCGATGCGGATGCAACCGGAACTGAAGGCCCGCTCGGTCTTGGAAAACAGGTGGCGGTTGGGGGTATCGTGGAGATAGACCGAATAGGGATTGGGAAAGAGGAACTTCACCCGGCCGAGGGCATTCCGGGGGCCGGGGTCCTGTCGCAGGATGTAGGGGAACCTGCTGGCGGATACACCGGACCAGTCGACGCCGTCCGGAGAGAGGGCATGACCATCCCGACCCAGCAGGCTGAGCCCCTTTTCGCGGAGAAAGTTGGGATTCTGCCGGAGCTTGGGGAGATAGTCTTCCTTGAGGACCGTGGGCGGGACCGTCCAGGTGGGATTGAATTCGACCACGGACATATTCGCCCGCAACGTGGGGGTCTGCCGGAAGGGGGTCCCGACCTGGGCGCGGGCATCCCAGATAATCTGATTGTCGCGGTAGAGATAGACATGGAAACCGGAGATGTCGACCAACACGAAGTCGGCTGGCAGATCCCGCGCCACCCAGCGTATCCGTTCCAGATTGACCCGGATCTGATCGATCCGTTGTTGTACCGGCACGGTCAGGGCGGCCAGGGTCTTGGCCCCGACGCCGGCGTCGGTTTCCAGCCCGTGGCGATGCTGGAAGCTTTTGACTCCCGCCTCGACCTTGGCATCGAATTTCTGGGGTTCGCCGCCCTTGGTCGGAGCCATATCGCCGGAGATGACCAGACGCTCACGCAGGGGTTTCACCCGGGGATCCTGGGAACCCAGCGTCAGCTTGGGGCCATCCGGAATCTTGGGCCAGCCGCCGGCGCGTTCGATGCGGCGATGCTCGGCCAAGCTTTTTTGCAGTTCACGGTAGAGCTCCAGGTTCGGGGTGAATCCGGCGATGAACTGGGGCAGGGTGCGATCCTTCAGGGCCTGGAGCATCATGATCATGGGCTCGGCATCGCTGAAGTTGCGGGGAAAGTTCCAATGCGGCATGAGCCGCCCCGGATCCACCTTGCCGAAGGCGAGATGGCAGCTCAGCTTGATCAGGGCGTCGGTGAGCTGGATATCGAGTCGCGCCAGGGCTTCGGGGCTGGGCTGAGGGCCGAGCGCCTGATAGAGATCCCGCAGGCCGGAACGCCGGTAGTCTTCGGGTTTCAAGCCATGTTCCTCGGCCCGGTCGATCAAGGTGAACAGATCCCGAATGTTGCGCTCATCCTTCCAGGCCGGCTCGTAATCCAGCCGCTGATAAAACTCGGGCAGGTAGGTCACCGCCGCAATCTTGGTCGTGCCCAGGGTCAAGCGCTGGTTGAAACCCAGTTCTTCCATATACGACTGGATGATTCCCTTGGTTTCGGTGGTTTGATCGGCCCAGGTGGGAAGGGCCGCAAGGGAAGCGAGCAGGGCAACCAGGAGGCACAGGAACCCCGGGCCAAAGCGGGGACGATGGGATCGGGTAGTCGCTGTCCCCGCCCCCGGCAAAACGGCTGCCGACCCGGCGTCGGAGAGGCTCGGCAGGCCGGACGGATACAAGCTGTTGCGCGAGAGCATGGTTGTTGCTTCTTTGACTCGTGACATCTTCGATCGCCATGGAGGTAGAGGCTCGGGTGATCCGCCACCCCGGCGGCTTCCAGCCCGGCAGGCCGCGGCCAATTGGGATAAGACCATTAAAGATACTGGGAAAAGGCGGCTTTGGGTAGCCTATCGGAACGTCATTTTACCATTGGCCGGACGAGGAGAGTGAGAGGCTTGAAACCCAGATCCCTGTTGCATCCTGGCACCAAGTTGGAATGGCGCTACAATCAGGCAGACCATGAAACGAGTTGAAACCTGAGCCGGCCATGAACCCACTGGAAGCCATCGACTTTCTCTGTCCCTATTGCGGCGCCGAAAACACCACCCTGGTCGACAACAGCCTGGGTGCCTGCGAGTACCTGGAAGACTGTCGCCTCTGTTGCCAGCCGATCCTGATCCGTCTGGAGCTGGACGAGGAAGGCTTTCCCCTGGTCGAGGCCAGACGGGAAAACGACTAAGAAACCCTTTGGAAACCCTCGGCTCCCGGGCATCGAGCGGAAAGGCCGGGTTTTTGTTCTCTTATACACAACAAATAAAGAAATAAAACCTATATTGTTCCATAAAAAAGAACAATAACCACAGAAATAGACATGGCCCCGAGGCTCGGAAGTTGCGCGAGAATTTCCAAACAGCAGCAGTAGGTCGGCAATCCTTTGCCGACACTCCCTGATCAACATCAAATGGCGGCAAGGGGTTGCCGCCCTACGAACTCGGAAGTTGCCACGAGACTTTCCAAACAGCTCCTCAGGCCTTCGGCGCCCGCCGCACCGAAGCAGGAGCTGGTGTGACGCCGATACTGCTCACTGGATCACAAATCTGGTGAAATATAGGGTATTCGGATCACCCGTCTGAGGAAAAAGAAAAGGTGGAGTCTTTGCTCGATCTGTTGCACAAAGTGGAATTGTTCGATGGTCTGTCGCCGGACCAGCTCACCAGCCTCGCGGCGGTCGCCAAGCGGCGGACTTTCCCCCGGGGGGCGGTCATCATCGTCCAGGGGGACGAATCCCATTCCCTGTACCTGGTGGCTTCGGGAAAGCTCAAGGTCTACATGAGCGAGGATGAGGGCAAGGAGGTCATCCTCAACTTCATTGGGCCGGGAGACTATTTCGGCGAACTCGCCCTGCTCGACGCCGCGCCCCGCATGGCCTCGGTCATGGCAACCGAAGCCACGGAGTTGGTGATCATCCAACGGGCGGATTTTCGTGAATGTCTGCAACGCAATCCGAAGATGGGTGACAACCTCATGGCCCAGTTGGCGCGTCGGGTGCGCTCCCTCGGTAAGATCGTCTCCAGTCTGGCGCTGCTCGATGTCTATGGTCGTGTCGCTCAGGTACTCCTCAGCCAATCCCATGAGCACGAAGGTATCCGCGTCACCGATCGCCTCACCCATCAGGATATCGCCAACATGGTCGGAGCCTCCCGGGAGATGGTGACCAAGATCCTCAAGGACCTGAAACTGGGTGGCTATATCGACGTGGAGGATCGCCGCATCCTGTTGAAGGAGCGACTGCCGGCACGCTGGTAAGGGCCAGCGAGGGTTACCCGGCTGACCGGCTAGGTTTCGAGATAGAAGGGAGAGAGTTCTTCTTCCAGTCGCGGGCTTTCGGTCGCCGAAGCGGCCCGCAACCTGACTTCCACCAGGGCGGCGGTGAGTCCTTTGGGGTTGACCACCTCGGGATAGAGGCGGTATTGGCGGGCGATCTCCTGGGCGCGACCGGCGGCCAGGCCCTCGAGCCGGGTGCGGGTCGCGGGCTCCAGATGTTGCAGTAACAGCAGCCAGGGCGATTGCCAGGCGAGGAAGTCCGCGACCAGGGCCTTGATCCAGGGGCTCGACCAGTCCTCCGCCAACAGCAGCTCGGGAAAACAACCCGGGTTGAGTCGGCGTCCGCGAAGATGGGGAGGCAGGGCGATTCCCTCGAGTCCGACGCCGCTCCCATCGCCCCCACGTTCAAACCATTGCGCCCGGGGTCTGGGTCCGGAGGCATCCGCCACCACTCTGGCCAAGACTTCGGCATGGGCCTTCCCCGGGGCAACTCCAGTGTGTTGAGCCAGACTCGGCGAGCCGAAAGACTGGCGGGCCTGGAGGCCCGGATTCCAGCGGGGCTCCCGGTCCCGACTCAGTTCCTCCAGTGGGCAGGCGCTGTCGATAAGGGCGAGGGGAAGGTCGGTCTCGCCGTCCAGCAGCCAGAGTTCGTAGCCGTCGGCGAGGGGAAAGGGCAGCCCGGTTAGAGAGGCTTCGATGGCCCGCAGCAACTCGGCCCCCTCCTGCTCGACCTGGGCATAGTCGGCCATGGATCTCACCGGCGCGCGGATCAGGCCCTGTTTCGGGCTCCAGGTACCGTATTTGATGTCCGGCGTCTGCACCGCTCGACTGATACCGTCATCGCCGCGTTCCAAGCTGCGTTCGCCCTGGATATAGAGGGTCCAGTTGAGACCGTCGCGACTCACCGCATCCGCACGGGCGGTTTCGACCAGGCTGGCGATGCCGTGGAAGGGATTCAACATGCGCCGGGCGTAACGGCGACAGGGGAGATCAAACATGGCGGCGATCGGCCAACTCCGAGCTCCTAACGCTCGCAATCGTACCCATGATGCAGCAGCCCTTCTTCCAGGTGTTCGGCGACAAAGGGGTGGGCCAGCAGATATTCGGCGGTGCGATCCGTCATCTCTTCCCGGGCCGATTCCACCGTCTCATCCCACTCATCCAGATCATAATCGCCCCTTCCCAGCCACATCAGCGCCACGAGTTCGGCCTGTTGCTCCAGGCTGAGGTCGTCGATCATGGTTTTGACCTCCTGGAAGGTCATGTCATCGACATGATCGGCCAGGACCTGCAAGGCCCAGTCGTCGCTCGGACTATTCGGCACTTCGGGGATCACCACCTCTTCCTTGCTCTGGAACTCGTAGGCCTTGGCGATAATGAAGCAGACCATTTCCGGGTGGATGTGTAACATGCTGGTTTACCCCTGATGTTTTGGGTGTTTTCAAAGGCATTGTAGCCAGCCGATATCGAGCCGGGGTTGATCGGGCGCAATGGATAACCAAAGAACCCTTATTATCTGGGCGAGTCGCCACCTGGTTGCCGGCGCCAGCCTTGCAGGTCTTCGGGGAGCGGTTGCCGAGGCTGGGCGAGTAGGAGTTGCTCGATCAAGGCATGCGCCTTGGCCGTCTCCCCGTTCCGGATGGCGGCGCGGATCTGGGTCAGGAGATCCTCCCGGCTCGGCCACTTGGCGGCGCGTCCGGCCAGGGACGCTGGGACCTCCGCCGACTCGGGGATAGCGACCACCCCCTGTTCCCGCCCCATTTCCTGTAGTTTCGGCACGGCCGCCCGGGTCTTCGCCGCTTCCGCCGGCAGTCTGGGCGCCGCTGGCGGGACAGCGAGCTGGGAGGCGGTGTCGGCTAGAGGGGCTGGAGCAGGGGCCGACATGGCCGGGGACCGGGCCAGATCCCCATCGCTTTCCGTTCGGATGACCGCAGGCGGCGCCGTCTCCCGAAACACCTGGTAACTCAGGCTGAGACCCAGCAATACCAGGGCCGCGGTGGCTATCGGCAGTACCCAGCGCCGGTGTCTGGAACTCGCCGCCACGTGGCTGGCCTCCGCCAGCAGGCGCCGGTCGATCCAGTCCGGGGGTTCGTCCCGGCTGGTACTCTGGTAGAGCCGGCTGAGGCCGGGGTCCTGGGGCGAATCGTCCGGCGGATCCGATGGGGCGGCCTTCATAGACAGTCCTCCAGGAGTTGGCGCAACCGGGCCATGGCATAACGTAGCCGGCTCTTGATGGTCTCCCGACCCACGGCGGCGATGAGGGCAATCTGTTCCAGGCTGAGACCGCCTTCTTCCTTGAGCAAAAAGGCCTCCCGTTGTTCCTGGGGCAGGCTGTCCAATCCCTTGAGCAGGCGCTCGCGACAGTCCGCGTCCTCCACCCGGCGCTCCGGGGTGGGACCGGGATCGGCAACGGCTTCCCGGCACTCGTCATCGGTGGACACCAGATGCAGGTGTCGGCGACGCCGCCGATCGATCGCCAGGTTATGGCCGATGCGATAGAGATAGGGGCGGAACAGCCCGGCGCGGAAGGGTTCCCGGGCATGGATGACCCGCAACCAGACCTCCTGATAGAGATCCTGGGCCTCGCCTTCATCGCCGAGCAGGCGCTGGAGATAGCGATAGAGCTGGGGGCGATATCGCTGGTAGAGGGTCTCGAAGGCGCGACTGTCGCCGCGACGAAAACGCTCATAGAGGTCTTCGTCGCCGACGAGGGTCTCCGCGCCGAGGAAGGTAACGGACATCGGCCCCTGGCTCGCGGATCAATCGCCCGGACGGCGATCCAGTCCCTTGGCGAGCTGCACCAGCCCCAGAAACTCCCCACGATAGCCGAAGGGGTCCTGCCGGCTGGCGCCCCGGGCCAGTTCGGCGACGTCTTCGTACTTGAACCCCTCGGTATAGCGTCCACCCCGCAACAACTGCCCGAATCCCGCCACCGCGGCGGCGAAACGGTAGTCGTCGCTGGTCTCGGCCAGGGTCCGATGCGCCTCGCTCCAGTGGATCGGGCGCTCGCTGAGGCGGCTGGGGGCATCGCCGGAAGGCGCCTTGTAGCGTAGACGCAGAAAGGCGAGTTCGTCGCCGAGGCTGTCGCCTCCCTTCCCTTGGGGCTGGGCATAACGCCTGGGTTCGAGCCTGGTCCGATCTCCGCCCCGCAGGCTGATCTCGTAGAGGGCAGTGACGCTGTGACCCGAGCCGATATCGCCGGCGTCGACCTTGTCGTTGCTGAAATCCTCCCGCGCCAGCCGACGGTTCTCATAGCCGATCAGGCGATACTCGGCCACCCGCGCCGGGTTAAACTCGATCTGGATCTTCACGTCCCGGGCGATGGTCTCCAGGGTCGAGGAGAGTTCTTCCACCAGCACCTTGTTGGCCTCCTGGAGATTGTCGATATAGGCATAGTGGCCGTCGCCCTTGTCGGCGAGCTGTTCCATCAGGCGGTCATTGTAGTTGCCTTGGCCGAAGCCCAGGGTGGTCAGGCCGATGCCGCCGGCGCGCTGCTTCTCGATCAGATCGATGAGTTGCTCGTGGTTGACGGTGCCGACATTGAAATCCCCATCCGTGGCCAGGATCACCCGATTGATGCCGCCGGGAATCCGTCCTTGTTCCGCCATGGCATAGGCGAGTTGGATACCCGCCGAACCATGGGTGGAGCCGCCGGCCGAAAGCTGCTCCAGCGCGGCAACCATACGCCCTTTCTCGTCGCCCGGCGTCGGCTCCAACACCACCCCGGAGGCGCCGGCATAGACCACCATGGCGACCCGGTCCCGGGGTTCGAGTTGGTTGACCAGGAGCTTGAAGGCGGATTTGAGCAGCGGGAGTTTGTCCGGGCTGTTCATGGAGCCGGAAACGTCGATGAGAAACACCAGATTGGCGGCGGGACGCTGATCCCTGGGGACCATGAAGCCTTTGATACCGATGTGGAGCAGGTGGCTCCCCGGGTTCCAGGGCGTGGGTCCGATCTCGGTGATCAGACTGAAGGGCGGTTCCCGCTGTTTGGGTGGCGCATAGGCGTAGTCGAAATAGTTGATGAGTTCCTCCACCCGCACCGCATCCTTGGGCGGCAGTTGCCCCTGGCGGAGAAAGCGTCGTACCAGGGCGTAGGCCCCGCGATCGACATCGATGCTGAAGGTGGAGATGGGCTGCTCCTGGGTCGAGTGTACCGGGTTGTCGTCGATGACGCCGAATTTGTCCCGGTTGACCTCGGCGCTGGGTGGCCGCAGGGCGATCAGGTTGCTGGATGGAGCCGCGAGCTTGGCGGCGCTCCCGTCCCGCGTGGCAGGGGCCGAGGCCGGGGGCCGTCCACCCGCCAGACGGCCTTGATCCAGTTCTTGCCGCGCCAGGAGCGGTGGCGCGACTGGTTGCGGCGGCTGGGAGACCGGCGCCTCGGACTGGATCAGGGCCGGCCCGCGGCCGGGTCCCCCCTCCTGAGGTCGCTGCATGGTCTGATCACAGGCGGCGAGCGCCAGCAGGCCGCCGATTATCAAACCGAGTCTGAATGGATGTGGCATGTGGTTTCTCCTGTTGATCATTGTGCCATCCTGAGAAACGCAGACAGAAGGGGAATGGGGTGAACGAAAACAAGATTTTTTCCGCTTCCGGCAAGGGGCCGGTCGACACCTGCCCCGACGGACGATCGGGGATGGTATCTTATCCCCTGATATTCCTGTTGGCTCCCCGGGAGGGGCGGGCCAAGAAATTGGAAATCGGATTTTCCGCCCACAGTTTTTAAGTAGAGATGTATCGACAGTTTCGCGGTTAATGGAGGATCTCATGCGTATTCATGGTCTTGTCACCGCCACAGGCATCAGCCTCGCCATAGGTTGGAGCGGCCTTCTCTCTGCCGAGGAAGGGGTTGTGATGTTCCGCGAGGCTCCACCGAGCGCGGAGCAGCTCCGCAGCCTGATGTTTCCCGAATCTCAACCGGCGCCGCCCAAACCGAGGATGCGAGGCATCTCGGTGGTGCCCACCTATTCCGGCCCGGCTGTCCCGCCGGTGCCTGGGACGGGCGCCGCCGGCCAGAATCCCTGCCCCGAGTGCGAAACCGCCCGCAAGCCAGCGGCTGAGGCCACACAGACGAGCGCCAAGGCCGACGTCTATCCCGCCGCGGCCTCGACTACTGGAGCGAAGTCGTCACCGCCTCCCGCCCAGCTCCAACCAGTGGCCCCCCCGGCGGGCAAAGGCACGACCGTGGGCTTCAATATCCAGTTCGCCACCAATTCCTCCGATCTCCTGCCCTCCACCCTCCCCTACATCAACAGCGTCGGCGAGATGCTGCAACTCGACAGTTCCGGCAAGACACGGGTGCTCATCGCCGGACATGCCGACGCCACGGGGCGGAGCGATAAAAATCAGGTACTCTCCGAAGCCAGGGCAGGCTCGGTCAAGACCTATCTGGTCCAACGTTATGGCATCGGCGCTGATCGCCTGGAAACCCGGGGCTATGGCCAGAACCAACCCCTGCCGGGAACCAATCCCAATGACGGAGTGAACCGGCGGGTGGAGTTCAGACCCTTGAATTGAGCGCCGAGGAGGCGCTCGGCGACGCAAGACAGCCCCTTGATGCTCGTCTTCATCAAGCGCGGGTCCGGGCATCGGCTGAAAAGGCTCGATTTTCGTTCTCTAAAGAAGAACAATAGCTTGAGCAAGAAGCTATTGTTCTCCTGAGAAGAACGGAAATCCGGCGCGAAGCGCCGCTTAACGAAAAGCTTGAGCGGCGCGCCGACTTTGCGCGTCCACCTCGAAGCGCTACGAGTGCAAGTCGTGCGGCCAGCGCTTTGACGACCTGAGCGGGACGGTGCTGTCGGGCCATCACCAGCCGCTGTCGACGTGGGTGCTGTGCCTGTACTTCATGGGCCTGAACCTGTCCAACGCACAGATCGCCCAGGAGCTGGATCTGAACAAGGACGATGTGCCGGCCATGGCAGAGTGCCTGCGCAACGGCATCGCCCAAAAAAAGAGCCGGTGACGCTGGCGGGCGCGGTCGAGTGCGACGAGACTTACGTGGTCGCCGGGCACAAGGGCCAGCCGGACAGGGTCGCCGCGGTGGGGCGGCCAGCGCGCCGCCGCCGACTGAAGGGGGCCCGGGGCGCGGCACCAAGGCCAGCGAGAAACCGCCCATTTTCGGCCTGGTCCAGCGCACCGACGAATAGGCCATCTACGACCGCCTGCCTGAGTGGGGCTTCGAGCCCACGACGGTCAACCACTCCCAAGGCGAGTACGCCCGCGACGAGGACGGCGACGGCTTCCACGAAGTCCACGTCAACACCATGGAGGGCCTGTGGTCGCGGCTGCGCTCCTGGCTGCGCCCCCACCGGGGCATTTCGCAGGACAAGCTGCCGCTCTACCTGGCCTTTTTCGAGTTCGTCTACAATCTCAAAAGGCGCGGCAAGCGCCTGCTTTCATCACTGCTGGGAGTTCTGTTCAAAAAGACCCCAAAGCCCATATAGAGCCTCCCGAAAATGCGAAGGGGCTAGCCTTGCGAGCTAACCCCTTGATTTTTAGTGGGCCCTGTAGGACTCGAACCTACGACCGAGGGATTATGAGTCCCCTGCTCTAACCGACTGAGCTAAGGGCCCTGTTATGCACCGAGTACAGAGGATCGCTCCTCACTCGCCGTCGAGAAAGCTGCGAAGGCGTTCCGAGCGGGAAGGGTGACGCAATTTGCGCAAGGCTTTGGCTTCGATCTGGCGGATACGTTCACGGGTAACGTCAAACTGCTTGCCAACCTCTTCCAAGGTATGATCGGTGTTCATGTCGATACCGAAACGCATGCGAAGCACCTTGGCTTCACGGGATGTCAACCCGGCCAGCATCTCCTGAGTGGCCTCGCGCAGACCGGCGGAAGTGGCCGCCTCGATGGGAGAGACGATGGTGGCGTCCTCGATGAAATCACCGAGATGCGAATCTTCGTCGTCCCCGATGGGCGTCTCCATGGAGATGGGTTCTTTGGCGATTTTCAATACCTTGCGGATCTTGTCCTCGGGCATGTCCATCCGCATCGCCAGCTCTTCCGGGGTGGCCTCCCGGCCCATCTCCTGCACCATCTGGCGAGAGATCCGATTGAGCTTGTTGATGGTTTCAATCATGTGCACCGGGATACGGATGGTGCGCGCCTGATCGGCGATGGAGCGGGTGATCGCCTGGCGGATCCACCAAGTGGCATAGGTGGAGAACTTATAGCCGCGGCGATATTCGAATTTGTCCACCGCCTTCATCAGGCCGATGTTGCCTTCCTGGATCAGATCGAGGAATTGCAGACCACGATTGGTATATTTCTTGGCGATGGAGATCACCAAGCGAAGATTGGCCTCCACCATTTCTTTCTTCGCCCGCCTAGCCTTGGCCTCACCGATGGACATGCGGCGATTGATTTCTTTGATCTCGCTGATACTGAGCGAATGCTCCTGCTCTATGGCTCGCAACCGCTTTTGGATCCGACGTATCTCGGGTACCAAGGGTTCGAGGTGGTGGCTAAAGGGTCGCCCACGTTGGATTTGAGCCGTTGGCCAATCGAGATTGGTCTCGTTGCTGGGAAAAGAAGTGACAAAATCCCGTCGCGGCATGCCGGCCCGATTGACACACAAATCCATGACCAGCTTTTCCTGCCCACGGATACGCTCGACGGTCCCCCGGAGATTGTCCACCAAGGCATTGAATGTGGCTGGTACGAATTTGAATTCAAGAAAGGCGGAGGAGACCTTTTCACTGGCCTCGTGAGTCAGCGGACTCTCCTTGCCCAGCTCATGGATCAGGCGCAACCAGTCGTCGTATCCCTCGTGTAGGGACTGAACCCGGCGCGCCGCTTCTTCAGGATCCGGGCCGTAATCAAGCTCGACCGTTCCCGTTTCGGCTTCGACCACCTCGGCTTCTTCGTCATCGAGCGACTCGGCGACCTCTTCCGCCAAGAGCGGCTCGAGATTTGGTAAGGGTGGCGGATTGGCCTCGATGGCGTTTCCCTCCGGCTCCACAAAACCGCTGATGACGTCAGCCAGCTTCAGTTCGCCGGTTGCGGTTCTGGATAATAGATCGAGCACCAGCCCAATGCTGCTGGGATAGGAGGAGAGGGCGATGAGAACCTGGTTCAGTCCTTCTTCGATACGCTTGGCGATTTTGAGTTCGCCTTCACGGGTGAGCAACTCGACGGCACCCATTTCGCGCATATACATCCGGACCGGGTCCGTGGTCCGGCCGAACTCGCTGTCGACGCTGGCGAGCATAGCGGCGGCCTCAGCGACATCCTCATCGGCCGAGACCGTGGCGTCGGTGATGACCTGTTCGTCGACATCCGGCGCCGACTCATGGACAGAAATGCCCATGTCGTTGATCATGCGGAAAATTTCTTCGATCTGATCCGGCTCGACAATACTGTCCGGAAGGTGATCGTTTACCTCCGCATAGGTCAAAAAGCCTTGCTCTTTGCCTTTGGCAATCAACTGCTTGATCTGGGATTGTTGCTGTTCCTGATCCATCGTCATCCTGTGATCGATTGAGGCCGTGCGAACCGGAAAGAATCGCCTAGCGTAACATATTGTGATTTACTAATCTACCTCGCCCACTTTAGGGCTCGGGTTCATCAAGAGCCAGCGTAGTCGGTGTTTTTCTTCCTCCGATGACTCACCGATTGCCTGTCGCCTGACGAGCCGATCGATTTCCTGGTGCCGTTGTTGCTCACCGATACGCAGGAGGGTGCCCCTGAATTCGTCGCCAAGACCATCCGTTGGGATTTTCAGCTCCAAGGCCGCCACCCTTCCCAGAGACCGTTCGTTCTCGTCATCTCGCCAGCGCTCCAGAATTCCCGCTGTCTTAAGGTTAGGTTCTGTTTTCAGCAATTCAAGTAATTGGCGAAGCAGGGGCATACCCGGGGCATCGAGGTCCAGCCAGGACTGCATCCGAGGTGAAACTGTCTGGGCCAGTTCCGGATATTGAACCAACAGGGCAATGGCGAGCTGAATGGCCGATCTTGGTTTCGGCGACCGAGTGGCCACATGGCCCTGGGGAGGTCTTGGAGGCGGCTCCAACGACAAGAGGCGAGTCGGTTCGAGTTGGATCTGAATCTGTTTGGCGAGGCGCTCGAACATGAGATCGCGAAAGACGCCTTGAGGCAGGCGGTTGAGGAGGGGCTTGGCCTGGTCGGCCAAACGCGCCCGCCCTTCTTCCCCTTGCAGGTCGACGCCTTGAGCGAGCTGCTTGAAGAGGTAATCCGAGAGGGGCAAGGCGTTTTGATACCTGGCTTCGAAGGCCGTTTTCCCTTCGCTCCTGACGAGCGAGTCGGGGTCTTCATGTTCGGGCAGAAAAAGAAAGCGTACCTCCCGCCCATCCCTGAGTTCGGGAAGGACATTGTTGAGCGCTTTCCAGGCGGCACGACGCCCCGCTTCATCGCCGTCGAAACAAAACACGACCTCGCGCACACTGCGAAAGAGGCGGACCATGTGTTCCGAAGTCGCCGCGGTACCCAGGGTGGCGACCACATTCGGAATACCATGCTGGGCGAGGGCGACCACATCCATATAGCCTTCGACTACCAAGAGTCGGTTGATCTGAACGAGGGCCCGACGGGCCTCGTACAGGCCATAGAGTTCGTGGCCCTTGTGAAAAATCTGGGTTTCCGGGGAGTTGAGATACTTGGGCACCTCTTCTCCCAGCACCCGACCGCCGAATCCCAGGATTCGACCGCGGAGATCCCGGATGGGGAACATGATGCGGTCGCGAAAACGATCATACCTCTTGTCCTCGGTCTCGATCAGCATCCCGGCGCGGAGCAGGAGCGACTGGGTGGCCGGCAGCTGTCCTAGGGCCTGTAACAGATTATCCCAGCCCGGAGGGGCATAACCGATGGAGAAGGTGCCGGCAATATCCGCATCCAAGCCACGGCCTTGTAGGTATCGCTTGGCACGCCCGGCCTGGGGATGCTCGCGCAGGCATTGGCGAAAAAACTCATTGGCTTGCTCCAGAATCTCGAACAAGGGGCGGATAGATGCTTCCTGAGTCGCCCCGTCCTCCCCTGGCACCTCCAACCCGGCACGTTGCGCCAATTCTTTTACGGCCGTCGGAAAATCCAGGCGATCGTAATTCATCAAGAAACCGATAGCCGTACCGTGGGCGCCGCAACCAAAGCAGTGGTAGAACTGCTTGCTCTGGCTGACGGTGAAAGAAGGTGTCTTTTCCTGGTGAAAGGGACAGCACGCTTGGTACTCGCTCCCGGCCTTACGTAAAGCGATACGGCTGCCGATGATGTCGAGGATATCGACCCGGCTCAGGAGTTGATCGATGAAGTGCGCGGGGATTTTACCGGCCATCCATCCTCAGCCGCGAGGCCATCCCACCAGGACAAAGACGAAAGTTCGAGAGAAGGACCCCCTGATGTCAGGGGGTCAGCCATTGCTTGATACGAGCACTCACCGCGGCCATGTCCGCCCGGCCCTGTACCTGGGGCTTGAGGACGGCCATGACCTTGCTCATGTCGCGCATACTTTGCGCTCCAACCGCGGAGATGGCCCCTGCGATCAGGGCCTCCAGGTCTTCCTGGGCCAGAGCGGTCGGCATGTAGCCTTTGATGATGTCCAGCTCGAAGTTTTCCTGTTCCACCAGATCGGCGCGCTTGGCGATTTCGTACTGAGCGATGGATTCCCGTCGTTGCTTAATCATCTTGTCAAGCACGACGAGGATGTCTTCATCGCTCATTTCCCGGCGCTCATCGACTTCTTTCTGCTTGACGGCGGCCAGAATCAGCCGAATGGCCCCCAAACGCCGTTTTTCTCCGGCTTTGAGAGCGGCTTTCATGTCGTCTTGAATACGCGGCTTAAGCATAGGGAACTCGTTCATTCACAGCCGCAGGAGGAAAGATTGAGAGAGGAGGCTGTGCCGGGAGGGTGGGATTTCAATAGACACGTTCCCAACGGCGGGATTCGCGCTGGAGTTTCTTCAGATGGCGCTTGACGGCAGCAGCAGCACGGCGCTTCCTTTCGGCGGTGGGCTTTTCATAGAATTCGCGACGGCGAACCTCGGCCAGAACACCCGCCTTCTCACAGGAGCGCTTGAAACGACGGAGAGCGACCTCGAAGGGTTCATTCTCTTTGACTCGTACATTCGGCATGCGTGCAGCCACCTCATTGGGTTAGAAATAAAAACTCGATTCGACACATGGTTTTTCGATCGGCATCGAAACGCTAAATTTTACTTGCCCGACATCCCCAATGCAAAACTTTGCCGGGCCAAGGGCTAAACCTGGAGATGAGTCATGCGTGTTCTCGGCATCGAAACCTCTTGTGACGAAACCGGCATAGGAATCTACGACGCTCAGCGGGGACTGCTGAGCCATGCGGTCTACAGTCAAACCGAGATTCATGTCGAATACGGTGGCGTGGTCCCGGAACTCGCCTCCCGCGACCATGTGCGCAAGACCCTGCCCCTGATCCGCGAGACCATGCGCCAGGCGGGGCTCGGCTCCGGGGCCATCGATGGCGTCGCCTATACGGTCGGCCCCGGGTTGGTTGGTGCCTTGCTGGTGGGGGCTGCGATCGGGAGAAGTCTGGCCTGGGGTTGGGCTGTGCCCGGAATCGGTGTGCACCACATGGAGGCCCATCTCTTGGCGCCCATGCTGGAAGATCCCGCGCCCGCCTATCCCTTCGTCGCCTTGTTGGTCTCCGGTGGCCATACCCAGCTGGTGCGGGTCGGCGGGCTGGGTGACTACAGCTTGCTTGGGGAGTCGGAAGACGACGCAGCCGGCGAAGCCTTCGACAAGACCGCCAAGCTGCTGCATCTCCCCTACCCGGGAGGACCCCAACTGGCAACCTTGGCCCGCCGGGGTGATCCCGCGCGCTATCGGTTTCCGCGCCCCATGACCGACCGGCCCGGGCTCAATTTCAGTTTCAGCGGCCTCAAGACCTTTGCCCTCAACACCCTGCAAAACGCGGGCGGACAAGGCGGCCTCCCCCCCGACGACCAGACCCGGGCGGATGTGGCCCGGGCCTTCGAGGAGGCGGTGGTGGACACCCTGATCATCAAATGCCGGCGGGCCTTGAGGCTGACCGGCATCCATACCCTGGTGCTGGCGGGCGGAGTCAGCGCCAACCGCCGGCTCCGGGAACGCATGGCGATCGCCATGGAGGCGGAAGGAGGGCGATTGTTTTATCCGCGCCCCGAATTCTGTACCGACAACGGCGCCATGATCGCTTACGCTGGCGCCCAGCGGTTGCTGGCCGGTCAGGCGGAAGCGTTACGGTTCAACGTGAATCCACGCTGGCGGCTGGATGAGTTGCCGCCGTTTCACTGAGGTTTTTCAGTCTCGATCCCGATCGCTCGTGATCTTATCCTCGGTACCCCGGAGCAGTTGCCGGATATTGCTCCGATGGCGCCAGAACAACCACAAGCTCATGACCAGGGACATGATGACGACCGGCGGCTGGGGTCGGAACCACCAGACGATGAAGGGGGCACAGGCCATGGAAACCAGGGCGGACAGGGAAGAAACCCGGACGATCAGGGCCATGAAGAGCCAGATCCCGGCGATAGCGGCACCGATCGGCCAACCGAGGCCGAATTGGGTACCCAACGCCGTGGCGACCCCTTTCCCGCCCTGGAAGCGGAAGAAAATGGGATAGAGATGCCCCAGGAAAGCCGCCATGGCCACGGCGGCCACGACCCAGGGTTCCCGTGCCAGGGCATCGGCGAACAATACCGGCAACAAACCTTTGAGGCTGTCCCCCAGGAGGGTGAGCGCCGCCGCCTTTTTCCCGCCGATACGCAGTACATTGGTGGCTCCGGGGTTGTTCGAGCCCTGGGTGCGGGGATCCGCCAATCGCATCAGGCGACAGACCAGGATGGCGGTGGATACCGAACCCAGGAGGTAGGCGGCGAGGATCAAGGGGATGTCAATCAGCATCAAGCATTCCGGCTGGGATGGGTTTCAGGATGGCGGCGGCTCGGGGTATTGTAACGGCTTTATGATCAATCGACAGACCGGTCGGGGCTGTCCGGGGAGAGTCCCGGCCAGCGTCTGGGGAGACAGGCCATGGATATTGTTTTTATCCGCGATCTCCGCGTAGAGACGGTGATCGGTATCTATGATTGGGAAAGAGGCATCAAACAGGAGGTCATCCTGGATATCGAAATGGGCACGGATGTAGCCAAGGCCGCGGCCAGCGACCGCATCGAGGATGCTGTCAATTACAAATCCGTGGCCAAACGCCTGCTGGCCTTTATTGGCGAGAGCCGTTTCCAGTTGGTGGAGACCCTGGCGGAACGCTGTGCCGAGATCATCCAGGATGAATTCGGGGTGCCCTGGGTGCGCCTGAGGGTGAACAAAATCGGTGCCCTAAGCCATGCCAGGGACGTCGGCGTGATCATCGAGCGCGGACGGAGGGACTGAGATGCCCGGGGTGTGGGTAAGTATCGGCAGCAATATCGACCGCGTTACCCATATTCGGGGGGCCGTCCAGGAACTGCGGGAGGCCTTTGGATCGTTCAGGCTCTCGGGGGTGTACGAAAGCGACGCCATCGGCTTCGAGGGGGCGCCTTTTTACAACCTGGTGGTCGGCTTTGATACCGCCCTGTCCATCCCTGAACTCAATACCCGTTTCCGGGCCATGGAAGACGCCCATGACCGGGTGCGTACCGGCAACAAATTCGCCCCCCGCACCCTGGACATGGATCTCCTCACCTATGGACAAGCTATCCATGTCGTCGACGGCCAATCCCTGCCCCGGGAAGAGATCCTGCGTTACGCCTTCGTTCTCGGCCCCCTCGCCGAGGTGGCCGGCAAAGAAGTGCACCCCGGCACAGGCAAGAGCTATGCGCAACTCTGGAGCGAGTTCGACCAGACCAATCAGCCGATGCAGCCCATAGCCATGGATTGGGAGATCGCCTGAGCCGAGGGAGAAGTCTCCAATCGGTCTCCGGCTTGCGCGTCGTCGGACGCGGGTGCCAGCGCCGAGAGAAAGACCTATCACTCCCCTCGCCCTCTCCCCTGAAGGGGGCGAGGGAACTGAATGATTATGTGGTATGAGCCCCCAATGGCTCCGGGCCTGGGCTGAAAATGGCCGTTTTTCGTTCTTTATTCGAGAACAATGGCTCGGATAAATAGGCATTGTTCTCTATTGGAGAACAATAAACCGCCTAAAAATACCGAGGCCCGGGAGCCTTGAGAAACACCCAGGCCAGCCGTGAGGCTTCTTGCGGCACTCGGGGCCAACTTCATAAGTTACCCGCCTTGCCACCTACCAGTTTATTTCCCCCCTTGACAAGGGGGGATTGAGGGGGGGGGTTCACAGCGGCGAAATCTCTGATGAAGCTATCCTGGCCGCGGGGCTTCAGGCCAGAAAATCCCCCTTCTCCATCCTTTTCCAACGGGGAAGAGGCTGAGGAGCCCTTGCTCGCCAAAACTGATAGGTGGTGAGAGTTACCCGCATCCGGCCCAGGATACAGCGATGGATGCGATTCGCGGCCCTCCCCCGCCGATCATGGAGCAGATGCTGTCCCTCGGCCCTGGGCGAAAAAACAATTGACCCGATGGGTGGGACTGATCTCCTGGACCCCGGGATAGGCGGAGCGACACAGCCCTTCCGCCCGTTGGCATCGAGGATGAAAATGGCAGCCCAGCGGCGGCTCGATGGGCGAAGGGAGATCCCCCTGTAAGCGGAGCTGTTGCCGTGTTTGTTCGGGGTTTACCTCCGGCACCGCGGCCAACAAGGCCTTGGTGTAAGGGTGGCGCGGATCCGACAACACCTCCTCCACCCGCCCCCGCTCGACGATGCGTCCCAGATACATCACCGCCACCTCGTGGGCCAGATAGGACACCACCGCCAGGTTATGAGTGATGAAGAGATAGGAGAGCGCCAGTTCCTGTTGCAGGCGTCGCAGCAGATTGAGCACCTGGGCCTGGACCGATACATCCAGGGCGCTGGTCGGCTCATCGCAGACGATCAGCCTGGGATTGACCGCCAAGGCCCGGGCGATGCAGATGCGTTGCCGCTGACCGCCGGAAAACTCGTGGGGATAGCGACTCGCCGACTCCGGCGGCAGACCCACCTGCCCCAGTAACTCGATCACCCGCGCCTCTCTCGCCGCCCGCTGCCGCTCCATTCCCTGGACGATCATCCCCTCGGCGACGATATCCCGCACCAGCATCCGCGGATTCATGGCCCCCGCCGGGTCCTGGAAGATGATCTGCAATCCCGCCCGTTGGCGGCGAAGGACGCTTCCCTTCAGGGCCAGGAAGTCTTGACCGGCGAACTGGATCTCCCCGTCCGTCGGTGGGATCAGCCGCAGAATGGCTTGGCCGACCGTCGTCTTGCCGCACCCGGATTCACCCACCAGGGCTAGGGTCCGCCCCTCCGGGATCGCCAGATCGACACCGTCCACCGCCCGCACCTGACCGACGACCCGTTTGAAGAGCCCCCGGCGCACCGGGAAGTGAACCTTCAACCCCCGCACTTGCAGCAAGGGCGGCTCGCTCCCCGGAACTCCTGGGCCGGTGGCTTCGCGCTCTCCCGGAATAACCTCGCCCTGGCGTTCCGCCGCCCGCCAACAACGCACCCGCCCCGACTCACCATAGGTGGACCAGGCCGGTTCCTCTTCCCGGCAGCGATCCATGACCAGATCGCAACGCTCGGCGAAACGGCAGCCGATGAAGTGGCGGTCAAGGGGAGGAACGGTGCCGGCAATGATGGCGAGCCGCCGATCGCGGTTTTCCTGCCCGGGGAGGGCCGCGAACAATTTGCGGCTATAGGGATGCCGGGCGTCGTGGAAAAACTCCCGGCACTCGGCCTGCTCGACGATATGACCGGCATACATCACCGCCACCTGGTCCGCGTTCTCGGCCACCACCCCGAGATCATGGGTGATGAGCAGGATCGCCATCCCGCTATCCCGTTGCAGATCGGCCAGCAGGCCCAAGACCTGGGCCTGGATGGTGACATCCAGGGCCGTGGTCGGCTCGTCGGCGATGAGCAGTTCCGGGCGTCCGGCCAGGGCCATGGCAATCATCACCCGCTGCTTCATCCCCCCCGACAACTGATGGGGATAGTCCCGGGCCCGTTGCCGCGGCTCGGGGATACCGACCGCGGTGAGCAATTCCACCACCCGGTCGGCTAGCGCCGACCCGGTCAATCCCTGATGCACCCGCACCGCCTCGGCGATCTGGGTCTCCACCCTCAGCACCGGATTGAGGGAGGTCATCGGCTCCTGGAAGATCATCGCCAGGCGACCGCCGCGCACCTGGCGCATCTCGGTCTCCGGCAGGGAGAGGAGTTCGGTGTCGCGCAACCAGATGTTACCGGCGCCGATGCGTCCGTTCGGCGGCAGGAGGCGCATCAGCGACAGGGCGGTCATGGATTTCCCGCAGCCGGATTCGCCCAGGAGGGCGAAGGTCTCGCCGGGCCGGATACTGAAGTCCAGTCCATCCACCACCTGGAAGCGACGTCCCTTCACTCCCAACTCGGTGCGCAACCCCTCCACCCGCAGCAGCGGTTGATTCATAAGGCGTCCCTCAAACGTGGATCGAAGGCTTCCCGCACCGCATCCGCGAACAGATTGGCGGCCAGCACCAGCACGAACATAAAGCAGAAGGCCGCGCTCAGCGACCACCAGACCATGGGTTCCCGCGCCATCTCCAGGCGGGCACTGTTGATCATGTTGCCCCAGGAATTCATCGCCGGGTCGACACCGATATTGACATAGGACAGCACCGCCTCGGCGAGCACCAGACCGCTGAAGTCCAGGACGGCGGTGATCAAGACCAGATGAAAGACATTCGGCAGGACATGCCGCCAGAGTATCCAGGCATGACTCCCGCCCAGGGCCAGGGAGGACTGGACGAACTCGAGCTCGCGCAGCTTGAAGGTTTCGCCCCGCAACAGACGACACAGGGAGGTCCAACTGGTGACGCCGAGGATGAGACAGAGAAAGAGCAAGCGGATATCCGCCCGTTCGGTGACGCTGGCAAAGGCGTCCGGGTGGTTTTCCATAAAGACATCCAACATCAGAATGGCGGCGGCGATGAGGAGCACCCCGGGCACCGAACTCAGGGTGGTGTAGAGATACTGGATGAGATCATCGACCCAACCGCGGAAATAGCCGGCGAGGATCCCCAGCAGCAGCGCCGCCGGCAGCATGACCAGGGTGGTCAGGGTGCCGATCAAGAGTCCGGTGCGGATCCCCTTCAGGCTTTGATAGAGCACATCCTCGCCCACCTTGTCGGTACCGAGCAGATGATAATCCAGCGCCAAGGCACCGGCGGGCAGACCCACCAAGAGCAGCAGGCCGACCATCCCCAGCAGGGTGCGCCAGGGTAACCTGGTGTCGCCGCGCCAGAACTTTCCCAAGGCGACCGCGACCGGCAGGGCCGCCCTTCGCGCCAACCGCCAGACCACCAGCCCGGTCATGAGTCCCCAGAGGCCCAAGGCCACCAGACCCGACTTGATCAGGGTGGCCCGGATATCCGGCCACCAATCCCGCACGGGATCGACCAGATGCCGACCGGCATGACTCAGCCGGGGGTATTCGCGGAGACGGCGTCCATCGGACGTTTCCACCGTCTCCATGGCTTGCAGATGGGTCGCCAGCGGGGCCGAATAGGTCTTTTCCTGGCGTTCCCGTAGCGAGGAGAGCAAAAGGTCGAGCCCGCTCAGGATCTCGGCCCCATAGCGCACCTCCGAGGTACCCTCCTGGGTATGCAGGCGGGGTCGGTAATGGATCGAATCCAGCAGCCCGGGGATGGCGAAGGCCACCAGAACCACCAAGGCGCCCATGGCCAGGGGACTTCGGACCACACGACGCCAGGGGGCGAGGAGATGTTCATGGCGGTGGGCAAAAAGGATAAAGGCGACCCCCAAGACTCCGAGCCGAAACAGCAAGGCATCGGTCCAGAGGATCACCAACATGCTCGGTCGCCCTCCAGGCCGGGACGATTCCGACTTCCGCTCCGGGCCATGCCTCTATTTTTACCTGGATAGCTCATGGTTCCTGTTTCAAGCACGGCGCCGTCCGCTCGAGCCAGTAAATGATGTTGCCGACGACCACGACGCTGCCGGAGACCACCGCCGAAGCCGCCGTGACCACCCCGGTTCCTATGAGCAGGGCGACGCAGCCCTCATTGACGCAGTGACCGAAGGGGCCGATCTCTTCGGCGCCCAAGACCATGTGGCGGGTAAAAGTTTTGCATTCCCTATCGTAGACCAGGGTGGATCTGGGGAAGTATAGGCAGCCATGGAGCAGGACGGCGACCAGCATGAGGGCGACGCTGGCGGCCCAGACTGACCGGAGGATCGAGTCGCCAGGAGCCAGCGGCGACGGATCGGGGACATGATAAAGAATAGACCTGATAATCAGACAGCCTATCATCAGAAATAACTATCGAAATCCCCTCTGCCCGATCCGCTTCCCTTCCCCAGACCAAGGCCCTCGCCGCCGGCGACAAGGCGGAAATACCCCGGATCATCCTGGGCCGAGGCGTGCCCCCGCCCGCGACAGGCGGGGGGCCGGAGGAGGATTCAGGCGATGGCCGGAAAAAAACCAGAATGCGCCGGCTGGTATTCCTTTTGACAGAAATCGCCTTAGGGATCGACCACCGAGATGGTCACCCTGGCCGAGGCCGTACCGCCCTTGCCGTCCGAGATGCTGTAGTTGAACTGATCGGTGCCCCAGAAGCCGGGGTTGGGGGTGTACCTGAGCTTGGTGCCTGGGCCATAGGCCGCGGTTCCGGATTGGGGCTGGGTGAAGGAGGTCACTTCCAGGCGATCCCCGTCCGGATCCCGATCATTGAGCAGCACCTCGATATCCACCGAATGGTTCCACAGCACCGTGGCGAAATCGTCCTCCGCGATCGGCGGATTATTGGCCTGATCAAGCACCGTCACCCTGACCGTGGCGGTCGCCGTGCCGCCCTTGCCGTCGGTAGCGACATAGGTGAAGGAATCGGCGCCGGTGAAGCCCTGCAGGGGGATGTAGAGCACAGTGTCACCGGATATCGCGGCGCTGCCGTGGCGGGGCTGGGTGACGGACTGAATGCTGAGGGCATCGCCATCCGGATCCTGGTCATTCTCCAATACGGGGATACGAACCCCCTGTCCGAAGGGTGTGGAACCGACGTCATCGACCGCTACCGGCGGACGGTTCGCCGGCGCGAGCACGGTCACCGTCACCTTGGCGCTCGCCGTGCCGCCCTTGCCGTCGGCAATGCTGTAATTGAAGCTGTCGGTTCCGGTAAAGCCCGCCGCCGGGGTGTAAAGCACCTTGTTGCCGGACACCGAGGCCGAGCCATGGCCAGGCTGGGTGACGGACTGGAGGCTGAGGGGATCGCCATCCGGGTCTTGGTCATTGTCCAGCACCGAGATATTCACCGACTGCCCCTGAACCGTGCTGGCCACGTCATCGGCGGCGACCGGCGAGCGGTTGGCCGGGGTCACCGTGATGCGCACCGTAGCCACGGCCGTCTCGCGACCATCCGACACCGTATAGGTCATGGAATCGCTGCCGACGAAGTTGCGGTTCGGGGTATAGGTCAGGGAGGTCCCACCATTGACCACGCTGCCATTGCTGGGTTGTCCCACCGCCACGATCGTCAAGGCATCGCCATCCGGATCCTGATCGTTCGCCAGGGTGTTCAATTGGGTGGCCGGGGCATTTTCCAGCAGACTGTAGACATCGTCCTGGGGTTCCGGGCGTTTGTTGAGGAACACCTTCTCCCCTTCGGTGACGCTTACCCGCTGTTTCTCGAAGCGGTAGGTATCGACGATCTGCTTATGGGGCACCGGGTTGTGCAGGGCGCGCCTGACCCAGGTGGGCTCCTGGTCGATGACCTCACGCTGCACCTGCATCCTGGGCTCGCTGGCGAGCGGGACTTCCTGCCAGTTGGACTCATAGGACACATATTCGAGATCGACGCGCCGATTCTTGTAGCGGGTCTTGGCGTTGGCCGGATACTTGGGCGCCGTCTCGCCCAGGCCGCGGGTGATCATGACCTCGGTCGCGAGTCCCCGGGAGGCCAGATAGGTCTTCACCGAAGCCGCTCGCCGCTCGGAGAGCTTCTGGTTGTAAGCGCTGGAACCGAGATCGCAGGTATTGCCGGTGATGCGCAGATTGCCGACGAAACCCGACTCCTTCAGCATCCCGGCGACCTTGTCGAGTTCGCGCAGGCCCTGGGAGGTCAGTTTGGCGCTGTCGAGGTCGAAGAAGTATTCAGGCGCCATGGACACCGTCGTCTTGACCAGGCGCTTTTCACTCGTCGGCGCCGCCTCGGCGGCGGCCACCTTGACTTCCCGATACTCGGTCTCCGCGCGGAAATTGGGTTTGCCGCCGAACTCGTAGCGGTACATGAGGCTGACCCGGGAGTCGTCCTTGGCCTGCTCGAAATCCCCCGATTTGTCATAGGTCTCGGCCAGGATGGCGAGGCTGTGGGGGGAATTGTGGAACAACTTCTCCAGCCCCACCGACAGGGTGGTCTGGCGCGAGCCATAGTCGCCCCACTCATAGTCGACCCCAAGGTGGGCCTTGACCAGGTGATCCTGGAAGAAGTGGCCGATACGACCACCGACACCATAGTCGTAGGCCTTCTCAAACACCCTGGTGGTAGTGGTGGTGGTGATCGTCTGGAAGAATTCGTGACCGTTCTCCACCCCGGTGATGATCTCATCCTGGCTCGAAGACGACTGGGAGAGGCGGCGATCCCCGGTCAGACCCTTGCTGAGGTTGGCGCCCCAAAACCAGTGTTCGTTTTCCTGGCCATAACCGAGACTGAGTTTGCGATCCTGATCCTTGTTCTGGTCCAGGGCCATGAAGAGCTTCTGCACCGGGCTGGGCTCGGCCCCCTTGGTGTAGGGGGTGGTCCAGTGATAGTTCAGCTTGAGGCCACCGGCGCGATCGGCAAACCAGCCTTCGCCGATCCAGGCGCTGCCGGGAGATTCACTAAAGACATGCAGCAGATCGCCACGGAAATGGGTGGTGGACTCTTGATCCACATAGGCGCCGACACCGATCCGGCTCGATCCCCCCACATAGGACAGATTCACCGTCTGCCCATCCGCCGCTTGGCTGGTCGGGGTTTCCTGGGCGGACAGGGGCAGACTGCCCAAGAGGGTACAGGTGGAGAGACCACAAAGGATTCGTCTTTTGATCATGGCTGTTTTTCTTTGGCAGGGATGGCTGAGAAAAAATCATTATAAAGGAAGCCAGCGCCGAAAAACCGAGGAACCCATCCATCCCTTGCCACCTATCAGTTTGTTTCCCCCCTGATAAGGGGGGATTGAGGGGGGTTCACAGCGGCGAAATCCCTGACAAAGCCATCCTGGCCGCGGGGCTTCAGGCCAGAAAATCCCCCTTCTCCATCCTTTTCCAACGGGAAA
>JBPOHE010000021.1:0-31104 GCA_052035915.1 Pseudomonadota bacterium | reverse complement strand
CCTTCGCGCCTTCCCACCGCGCACATCAAAGCGGACAGTTTATGTGCTACTAAACCGGACAGATCTATTTGTTGCTAACAGTTATTTATTTACGCCGCCAAAGGATCGCCGGATTTGGAAATGTGGGTTTTCCCCGTCCACTTGCCGGACTGGCGGATAACGGGAGCCAATCCGACATGGGCCACCGCCTGCTTGGCGTTGGTAAAGGCGTAGTGTTTGCTGAATACGGTCAGGAGCCAAGCGGCGGTGGCTTCGCCAACACCCGGGATGGAGTCGAGGAGGTCGCGTCGGCGTTTCAGGTCTGGATGAGTGTCCATGTGTTGGTGGATTTGGTCGCGAGTGGCCTTGATCTCTTTCTCTAGGGTGGTGAGCACGGACTGGATCGACTGGGTGATGGTTGGATCGGCGGTCTCCAAGCGATTCTTTTCCATCCGCTCCATCTCCAGAAGATGTTCGACCCGACGCAGGAGGGCTTGTAACTGGCGAATTTCGTGCGGTGGTGGGGTCCAGGGCGGTGGTTGCATCGCCAAGGCGTAGCGGCTGATGAGTTTGGCATCGGTTTTGTCGGTTTTCACCCGGCTCAGTTCGCTTTTGGCGAAGGCGGCGATCGTGGCGGGGTTGACGACGCTGACGTTGAAACCCTGTTCAACCAGATACTCGGCGAGTGGCCGACTGTAAGCGCCGGTGGCCTCCATACAGATGAGCGCGGGAGCCTCGCCGAAAGCGGCCAGCCAAGCGACGAAGCGGGCCAACCCCTCGGACGTGTTCTCAAATTTCGCATGCCGGTATGTACTCTCGGCCAAGCGGGCGACATCGAACTTGGTCTTGGCAATATCTACCCCAACAATCACAGGAATCATCGTTTTTCTCTTTTTTAAGAAGACGTTATGAATAGCGGAACGAACCGATCAAAACACCAGGGCCACACGCCCAGTTCAACCTTATGGCGATCCAGGTTCACCCCCGAGAGGGGACCTACGTATACCGTCCGAACTGAGAAGGCGAATGTGGGAGACGGGGAGACCAATCTACGTGACAGGCTCGAAGCCTCAGGGTGGGCCAGGCTTCCCCGTCTCCCTCCCGATGATCAGTCGGGGATTCTGCCTCTTGGGGAGGTCAGAATCGACATATAAGGGTACGCATCGCGTACCGTTCTTTGGGTTGGCTGGTGACCTGGGTAAGGCTATGCGGTGCCTAGCCTACGCAGCTCGGTTGTTCCGGGCAACGACTGAAAGTAGCCATTTTTCGTTCTCATTTAGAGAACAATAAGCCAAAATAAAAGGCATTGTTCTCATAAGGAGAACGCAAATCGGGCCACAGAGCCCCTGCCCGGACGTGATGTCAGCTATCGGCGCTCGTCCGCCGCCAGGATCAGCGCGGGCCTGTCCGCGCTTACAGACCTGTGGTGTAGTGATATACCAGTCCCCTCCCCCAGGTGACGCCCAGACCGACAACCGGCAAAGAGTCACCCGGAGGACCGGGCTCCGGCAGGATGAAGGGAAAGCCGAACCGGCAGCAGCCCACGGACGGATCACCGACCGTGGGCTTATTCTTCAGGGCGTGGGGGTTCCCGCCTTGGAGTTGAAGAAGCGCAGGAAATCGGAACCTGGCTGCAACACCATGACGTCGCTGCTCTGGTCGAAGATGCCCTTGTAGGCGTTCATGCTGCGATAGAAGGCATAGAAATCCGGGTTCTGGCGATAGGCCTTGGCGTAGATATCCGTCGCCTGGGCATCGCCATCGCCGCGTAGTTGCTCGGACTCGCGGTAGGCATTGGCGATGGTCTCGGTACGCTGCCGATCGGCGTCGGCGCGAATGCGCTCCGCCGCCTCCGCCCCCTTGGCGCGCAGATCCCGGGCCACGCGGTCGCGTTCGGCGCGCATGCGGGCATAAACCGATTCGCTCACCTCGGGCGGCAGGTCGATGCGTTTGACCCGGACGTCGATGATCTCGACCCCGAGTTCCGAGGCCTTAGTGTCCGCCTCCTTGGTCAGGCGCTCCATGAGTTCGGTGCGACCACCGGAGATGACCTCCTGGATGGTGCGTTTGCCGAACTCGTCCCGCAGACTAGTGTTGATGCGCTCGGTCAAGAGCTTGCTGGCCACGGCCTGATTGCCCCGGGTGGAGCGGAAATACTGCGCCAGGTTGGAGATGCGCCATTTGGCATAGGCATCGACGATCACATCCTTCTTTTCCACGGTGAGGAATCGCTCCGGGGTGGTATCGAAGGTCTGGATGCGGCCATCGAACTTCTTGACCTCCTGCAACAAGGGCACCATCCAGTGTAATCCGGGTTGATAGTCACTGGAGAGGATCTTTCCCAACTGGAGCTTGAGGGCCAACTCCGGCTGCTGGACGACGAAGGTGGAGGAATAGAACAGCAACCCCAGAATAGCGGCCGCGAAGGGAATAAGGCTGGGTCTGAAAGGCATCAACGCACCCTCCTGCCGCGCTCGACCTGGGTTTTCGCCGGGCTCTCGACGGCATCAGTCGTGGCTGGGGGGGGAGTCAGGTTCCCCGGCAAGGCCATGGGAATCTGGGAGGGGCGGGATTCGCCCATCCGATCCAGGGGCAGATAGAGGATATTGTTCCCGCTTCCAGTGTCCATCAGCACCTTGTTGGTCTTCGCCAGGGCCGTCTCCATGGTATCCAGATAGAGGCGCTCCCGGGTCACCTCGGGGGCCTTGTTGTATTCCTTCATCACGGCCACGAAGCGATCCGCCTGCCCCTGGGCCTCGGCCACCACCTTGGCTTTGTAGGCCTTGGCGTCCTCGACGATGCGCGCCGCGCCGCCACGGGCCTTGGGCAGGATCTCGTTGGAATAGGCCTGGGCCTCGTTCTCCAGGCGTTCCTTGTCCTCGCGCGCCTTGATGGCGTCGTCGAAGGCCTCCTTGACCTGCTCCGGCGGCTTGGCCGGCTGCATGTTCACGCTCACCACCTCCAAACCGGTCCGATATTGGCTGAGCAGGGATTGGATGGTGTCCTTGATGTCGATCTGAATCGAACCGCGGCCTTCGGTGAGGATGTAATCCAGCTTGCTCTTGCCGATGATCTCCCGCACGGCGGTCTCGGTCACATCCTTGAGGGTCTTCTCCGGATTCTGATCCTGGAAGAGGACATCCGCCGCATCCTGAATTCTTGACTGCACGGTGAATTCGATGTCGACGATATTCTCGTCGGCGGTCAGCATCTGCGCCTTGTGCCGGAAGGAGGAGATCTGGTCCACGTTGACCTTGACCCTGTCCTCGATCGGATAAGGGAGATGCCAATGGGGACCAGGCTGGGTCACCTCGAGGTAGGCGCCGAAGCGTAGCACCACGCCCCGCTCCGCCGGCTCGACGATATAGATCCCGGAGGCGACCCAGACCAGGACCAACACCCCCGCCCCCAGGCTGAGGCTGATCTTGCCGCCCGCGCCAGGCCCGCCCCCCCCGGGGCTTGGGCTTGGCCGTGGCCGGCGCCCGCCACCGAACAACCCGCCAAGCTTTTCTTGCAGTTTGCGGACGACTTCGTCGAGTTCAGGCGGTCCCTGATTCCCGCTTTTCCCGCTCCAGGGGTCTCTGTCGCCGCCCCCAGGTTCATTCCAGGCCATGATTGACTCCAATGCTACCAACCCATTACCTGCCTCGAAGCGGGCAAGCCGTGATTAAGGATCCAGGCAAGCTCTGCCCGGGCAAATTCAGTGATTCTAGGTATCGGGCAGCGGGCTAGCAACAACTCCATTCGCTGTCGGCTGGGAACACTCATGCCCATACCCCTTTAGCTGCTCAAGATCCCGTCGGTCCAGCTCGATTTCAAGCTCCCAGCCCCCATCCTCGGTGATCCGCTCTTCGAGTACCTGACCGGCCTCGAACAGCCTGGCCCGCAAGCGACCTTCCAGAGGGGAGAGCACCAGACGACGCCGCCGTCGATCCCGCTGGAACGCCTCCCCCAGCGCCTGCCGCAGCAGATCCAGCCCCTGGCCGGTCACGGCGGAGATCCATACCCTCGTCACCTGCCCCTGTTCGTCCCGATCGAGTCTCGGTTCGGTCTCCGGCAATCGGTCGAGCTTATTGAAGACCTGGATCTGGGGGATATCGGCGGCACCGATCTCGCCCAGTACCTTCTCCACATCCTGGATCTGCTGGTCGTGACGCGGGCTGGAGGCGTCGATGACATGCAGCAGGAGTTGCGCCGAACTCGTCTCTTGCAGGGTCGAGCGAAAGGCGGCCACCAGTTCGTGGGGCAGTTGGCTGATGAAGCCCACGGTATCGGCCAGGATCACCTCCTGGCCCTGGGGCAGTTTCAGTCGCCGCAGGGTGGGGTCCAGGGTGGCGAACAGCTTATCTGCAACATACACCCCGGACTCCGTCAGGCGGTTGAAAAGGGTGGACTTCCCGGCGTTGGTGTAGCCCACCAGGGACAATGTCGGCACCTCGGCCTTGGCGCGGGAGCGACGACTCAGATTACGTTGGGCCGACACCTTCCCCAGACGCTGCTCAAGGTGGCTGATGCGTTTGCCGATCAGGCGGCGGTCGGTCTCCAACTGGGTCTCACCCGGTCCTCGCAGGCCGATGCCGCCCCGTTGCCGCTCGAGATGGGTCCAGCCCCGCACCAGCCGGGTGGAGAGGTGTTCGAGCTGGGCCAATTCCACCTGCAACTTTCCCTCCGCACTCCGCGCCCGCTGGGCGAAGATGTCCAATATCAGCCCCGTGCGATCGACGACGCGACAACCGAATTCCCGTTCCAGATTGCGTTCCTGGGCCGGCGACAGGCTATTGTCGAAGAGCACCAGGTCCGCTCCCTCGAATTCCACCACCGACTTGATCTCCCGGGCCTTGCCGCTGCCGACATAGAACTTGGGATCCGGGGCCTGGCGGGCGGAGCGCATCAGGGTGATGACCTCGGCGCCGGCGGCGGCGGCCAAGAGGCGGAACTCGCTCAACTCTTCATCCGCGGCGAGCTCACCGATATCCAGGTGAACCAGCACCGCTCGTTCGCCGGCTTGGGGACGTTCAAACATGATCAAACCAGATAAGGATGTGATGTTTCCCCGGCGACTCGGTCACCCGGGGTTACTGGAATCAGGGTGGAGAGAAGCAAGGCCGCCGGACTGGCGTTCCCGGCCAGCGAAGCCGGGGCGACGCAATCCCGCGCCATGCCGGGAAGCCGCGCCGATCCTTCGCCCAGGTCGAACGAGCGCGTCGCGAGCCGCGACTGCCGTTGACCTGATGCGGTTTGGATCACCCCTTGAGATGACTCAAAAGTTACCTGGCTCCTGCCCCTCGCCAACACCGGTCTGGATCCGGACATTGCGGGAAGGCACCACGGTCGAGATGGCATGCTTGTACACCATCTGACTGACACTGTTCTTCAAGAGCACCACGAATTGATCGAAAGACTCGATCTGGCCCTGAAGTTTGATTCCATTCACCAGGAAAATAGATACGGGCACGCGCTCCTTGCGCAGAGCATTGAGAAATGGGTCTTGGAGGCTTTGCCCCTTAGACATGTTGTTTCTCCTTATTGTACTTGTACCTGAGGTCCCGACTTTGCGCCGTCGGACCGCCATCGCGGCCCTCGGAGACAAGAATATATCATCTTAGAAGCTCTTCATTCAGCGGGAGGCTTATCAGTATTCCATGTAATGGCTTCAGACAGGCATTTCAATGCCTGTCCCAGGGAATCGCCCGCCTCATCCCACAGCCAGTGGACGCTCGCATCGGCCCGCAACCAGGTCAATTGGCGCTTGGCGAGCTGCCGACTGGCGGCGATGGCCCGCTCGATCATCTCCTCCCTGGAACATTCCCCCCGCAGATAAGCCGCCACCTGCCGATAACCGACAGCGCGCAACGCCGGGAGTTCCGCCGAGAGATCACGACGGGCCAACAATCCCCGCACCTCTTCCTCCAGCCCCGCCGCCAACATCCGCTGGAAGCGCTCGGCGAGGCGTCGGTGCAACTCGGCGCGATCCAACGGGGCGCGGGCCAGCTTGATCAAGGGGTAGTCGCAGCCCTCTCCCCGGCTCGCCTGTTGCAATTCGGTCAGGGAACGCCCGCTGAGCTCGTAGACCTCGAGGGCGCGCTGGATGCGTTGGGGATCCCGGGGATGGATACGTTCCGCCGCCTGGGGATCGATCGCTTGCAGGCGTCGATGCAGCGCCTCCCAACCCAATTCCCGGCCCTCGGCCAGCAAGCGTTCCCGCACCTTGGCATCGGCCTCCGGCAGGGGCGAGAGTCCATATTCCAGGGCGCGGAAATAGAGCATGGTGCCCCCCACCAGCAGGGGTATCCGCTTATGGGCGATGATCTCCCTCACCGCCGCCAGGGCATCCAGGCGGAAGCGGGCGGCGGAATAGATCTCGCCGGGATCGCAGATATCGATGAGACGATGGGGGAAACGGGCCAGCACCTCCGGCGCCGGCTTGGCCGAGCCGATGTCCAGCCCACGATAGACCTGGGTGGCATCGACACTGATGAGGTCGCAGGGCAGGCGTTCGGCCAGGGCCAGGGCCAAGTCGGTCTTACCCGAGGCGGTAGGCCCCATGAGACAGATGACCGGCGGCCAGTCGGGATCGGGCTCAGCGTCCACGCAGGAACAGCTTGTCGAGTTCGGCCAGCCCCAGCTCGACCCAGGTCGGGCGGCCATGATTGCACTGACCGCTGCGCTCGGTCCCTTCCATATCCCGCAACAGGAGGTTCATCTCCTCCAGACTCAGGCGGCGGTTGGCCCGTACCGCCCCATGGCAGGCCAGGGAGGCCAACAACTCGTTGATCTCATCCTCGATCCGGCTACTGCGGCCATGCACCACCAGATCGGCGATGATGTCCCGCAACAGGCGCTCGGCGTCCACGCCCTCCAGGATCGCCGGGACCCCTCGCACGACGAGGGTCTCGGCATCCAGGCGACCGATCTCCAGCCCCGCCGCCGCCAGCGCCTCCGTCTGGGCCTCGGCCAGATCCGCCTCGCGCCGGCTGAGACGCACCGGCACCGGCAGCAGCAAGGACTGTCTCTCGATCCGCCCCTGCTGCCGGGAGGTCTTCAGGCGTTCGTAGAGGATGCGTTCGTGGGCGGCATGCATGTCCACCAATACCAGCCCCCGGGCCGTCTGGGCCAGGATATAGACGCCCTGGATCTGGGCGATCGCCTCTCCGAGAGGTCTCTCCACCTCGGGCTCGGGGGGGGCACCGGGCGCCTCGGGCCGGGGAAGGGGCCGTTGGGGATCCGGTTGCTGGGCCGCAAAGCTGGCCCGGTAGATCGAGGGCGCTTCCCGCGTCCCCAGGGGGATGTGGGTCTGCGTCCAGTCGGGGGTGGCTTGACTGACCCGGGGTGCGACCCTCGACTCGGGAGGCCCGGCGACCTGACCGACGGACGGGGTCCCGGGGATGTCGGCGGCGATCACTTCGCTCAGACTGCGGAACAAAAAATCATGCACCAGCCGCCCCTCGCGGAAACGCACCTCCTGCTTGGTGGGATGGACATTGACGTCCACGCCGAGGGGATCGAGGTCGAGATAGAGCAGATAGGCCGGTTGCCGATCCTGGTAGAGCACATCCTTGAAGGCCTGACGCACGGCATGGGTGATGACCTTGTCCCGCACCATGCGACCATTGACATAAAAATACTGCATATCCCCCTGGCTGCGGGAAAAGGTCGGCCGGGCGACCCAACCCCAGAGCCCGAGTCCCGCCGCCTCGTGTTGGACGAAGAGGGCATGTTCGAGAAAAGCGCCTCCCAAGAGTTCCGCGAGACGACGCTCCCAACGTTCGCGCCCTGCCGCCGGGGGCAGCGACCAGAGTTCCCGCTGGTTGTGTCTGAGGCTGAAGCCGACATCGAACCGCGACAGGGCCAGACGTTTGAGCAACAGCTCCACATGCCCGAACTCGGTCTTGTCGGAACGCAGAAACTTGCGCCGCGCCGGGGTGTTGTAAAACAGATCCCGCACCTCGACGCTGGTGCCGGGTGGATGGGCCACGGGTTTGATCTCCCCGCCTCCCCGACCATCCGCCTCCAAGCTCCAGCCCTGATCCGCCTCCCGGCCACGGGAGCTGATGACCAGCCGCGCGATCGAGCCGATGCTGGGCAGCGCCTCGCCACGAAAGCCCAGACTACGCACCCGTTCCAGATCCTCCAGACTGGCGATCTTGCTGGTGGCATGACGGGCCAGGGCGAGCGCCAGTTCCTCCCGGCCGAGGCCACAGCCGTTATCCCGCACCCGGATGAGCTTGATGCCCCCGAGTTCCAGATCGACCTGGATCCGGTCGGCCCCGGCGTCCAGGCTGTTTTCCACCAGCTCCTTGACCACCGAGGCCGGGCGTTCCACCACCTCGCCGGCGGCGATCTGATTCACGAGTTGCGGGGGGAGGATCTGGATGCGAGTCAAGGTTGAAACCGGCGATCTGGGTTCGGGGCACCTCTAGGGTACGGGAAATCATACAACCTCCACCGCCGGGCCGCTCTCTCCGCCTCGGGATCGCGCTCGATTGTTCCGGGCATCGACCAAAAACAGCCCTTTTCCGTTCTTTCAAAGAGAACTATCAGTCATTTTACAGGGTCATTGTTCTTTATTGGAGAACAAATAAACGGGTAAAACAGGCCCTGCCCGGGGACATGGAAAGGCCGGTGAGCCCGGATCAATATGATGTATTATGAATATTTCATACTGCCTATTATCCTAGTGCCATTCCCTTTCAGGAGTGTCCGCCATGTCGAGTCGAATCCTGCTGCTTGCCTGTCTGATGGCCGCTCCGGCCCTCGCCCACGATCTCTGGATCGAGCGCGCCGGCCTGACCCACAGCCTGATCTACGGCCATGAACGTTCCGGTCATGAAGGGGTGAAAACCCTGGAGTATCCGCCCGAGCGGGTGCTCGAGGCGCGCTGTTTTGACGACAGCGGACGGGATACCGGAGCGACCTGGCGGCGCTCCTATCCGGCGCAGCTGCCAGGCGACTGCGCCCTGAGTTGGTTCCTGACTTCCAGCGGCTATTGGAGCAAGACCCCCTATGGCACCAAGAACCTGCCCAAGACCGAAGCCGCCGGGGTGATGGACTCCTGGCGTTCGATCGAGGCCGTCAAGCGTCTCGACCGTTGGAGCCAGGATCTGCAACGACCCCTGACCCCGCACCTGGAACTGGTGCCCCAGGAAAACCCCTTGGTGTTGAAACCCGGCGATAAGCTCCACCTCATGGCCTTTTTCCAGGGCCGGCCGACGGCGGGGGTGACGGTGGCCTATTTCGGCAAGCCCAGGGGGGTGACCGATGAGCATGGCGCAGTGAATATCCGTCTCCAGGAGCCCGGCTTCCAACTCATCCAGGCCAGCCTGACGCTTCCCCTCGACGACGGCCGGGCGGACAAGACCATCCACAGCAGTAGCCTGCACTTCGAGCAGCCATGAAGTCGCTACTTCACCGACTGCGAACCGGTCTGCTCTGGCTGGCCTGGCTCGGCGGCCCGCCCGCCTGGGGACATGATCTGCAATACGAGCTGAGCCGCCATCAGGCCGTGGTCATCACGCTTTTCTACGCCGACGCCAGCCCTTTTTCTTTCGAGAGCTACGAGATCTTTCCCGAAGGCGAACGCCTCCCCGTTCAGGTCGGGCGGACCGACGCCCAGGGGCGCATCGCCTTTCTGCCGGATCGGGCCGGTCGCTGGCGTCTCAAGGTGATCTCGGAGGATGGGCACGGGCTGGATGTGGTCATCGCCACCGAGGCCGAGGCCCAGGTCCAGGGGGTGGACAGACCTCTCTACGAACGCTACGGGCGGGTGGTGGTGGGCATGGCCCTGATCCTGGGGGTCTTCGGTTTTTTGCGCCTATTCATAAGGAAAAAAAATGATTCGAAAAGCAATTAGTGCGTTCATCTTGTCTTCAAGCCTGATCGCCCCAGCCCTGGCCCATCATGGGGTCGCCTCCCTCGGCGCCGCCGGTCTGGAAGGTCCGGGGGCACCCATCGAGACCTCGAGTTCCTCGACCCTGCCGGAGGGAAAGTGGCTCGCCTATCTCAAGGTCGATCACGCCCAGTTCAAGACCTATGATCCGGACCCCACCAATCCCGAGACCGATTACAACCAATACTGGATGCTCGGCCTGGGCTATGGGCTCAAACCCTGGCTGTCGCTCTATCTGTTCCAACCCTACAACATCAAGATCGACGAGCCGGGTGGGCTGGATTCCCGGGGCTTCACCGATCTCTCGCTGATGGGCGTGCTCGGCTTCAAATACGATGATGGCTGGCGTCTGGTGCCGGCCAATGAGAGTCTGGACGATCTCATGGACTGGCATTTCACCCTCTACGGCGGGTTCAGTCTGCCGACCGGCGACGCCAACCATCGATTGAGCGACGGCAGCATCGATCCGGGTAAATCCCTGGGTTTCGGCAAACCCGCCTTTTCCCTCGGGGCCACCGCCTCCAAGCAGGTGTCCGACAACGCCACCGCGGTGTTCGACCTCGGCCAGATCCGCTTTCAGGAATACCGCTATGACGATGGCCAGACTATGCGTTTCGGTACCGAGACCCGGGCCAATACCGCTCTGACCTACCGTCTGCTGACCCTCCCGGAATCTCGTTTCCGCCTCGACGGCACCCTCGAGGCCAACTATCTGCGTCTGGGGCGGGACCGGAGCCAGGACGGTCCCGAGACCGCCACCGGCGGGGATATCCTCTATGGCGTCGCCGGGGTGCGCTTGTATCAAGACAACCTGAGTCTGGCGCTGGGACTGAAAAAGCCGCTGTGGACCCATCTCAACGAAGAAGACCAACAGCAGGGGGCGGAGGGTAAGGAGAGTTATCGTTTGATCCTGACCCTTTCGGCCCTGTTCTGAGCGCCCGGCCATGCACATCCCCGACGGTTTTATCGCCCCCCAGATGTATCTGCCGCTGTACGGCGTGGCCGCCGGGCTCTGGGGCTATGGTGCCAAAAGGATCGGCCGGGAACTGGACGAGGCCGGTCTGCCCTGGTTGGCCTCCCTCACCGCCGCCTCCTTCGCCATGAGTTTCATCGCCCTGCCCCTGCCTGGAGGGACCAGCGCCCATGTCACCGGGGTCGCCTTGCTGGCGGTCTGTTTCGGGCTCTGGCCGGCCTTCATGGCGGCCTCGCTGGTCTACATCATCCAGGCCCTGGTGTTCGGCGACGGCGGCCTCACCACCCTGCCGCTGAATGCCCTGGCCATGGGCTTCACCGGCGCCCTGGGTGCCCGGGGAATGTATCGGCTGTTTCGCCACCGCCACCACGACCTGGGCCTCTTCCTGGCCGGCTGGCTGGGCCTGGTGCTGCCCGCCCTGCTGCTGGCCCTGGCCCTGGGTGTGCAACCGCTGATCGCCCGGAGCCTGACGGGCTCACCCCAGTATTTTCCTTTCGGCTTGGAGATAACTCTACCGGCCCTACTCATCCCTCATGCCCTGCTGGGTCTGGGGGAGGGAGTGCTGACCCTGCTGGGCTGGCGGCTGGTGGCACGGCTGCGTCGACGCTATTCCCATGGCTGACGACCGCCTCAAGCTGTGGCTGTATCTGATCGGTCTCGTCGCCGCTTCCTGGCTGACCGCCCCCCTCCCCTTGCTGCTTGGTTTGTTATTGGCGGCGCTCCTGGCGGGGAAGGAGCTGGTCAGCCTCTTGCGCCGGGCCCTCCTCGCCACCCTGGCCTTCAGCGGCACCATCTCCCTGAGTTACCTCGGCTACTCCTGGTGGCTACTGGATCGGCTCCCCCTGGATTGGCTGATCGGCCTCAACCTGAGGGTGCTGCTCATGGCCATGCTCGGTTTTCTTCTCATGCGGCGGGTCAACCTCTTCAAGGCGCTGGCCCGTTCCCCCCGCCTGAGCTATCTGCTGGTATTGGCCATGAGTCAATCCCTGTCCCTGCGACGAACGCTGGAGGAGTTTCGCCTGGCGCTCCAGAGCCGCTGCCCGCACTCACCGAGTCTGCGCGATCGTTATCGATTCACCACCGCCGCCACGGTCTGGCTCCTGGATCGCAGCCTCGCCAACGCCCATGAAGCGGCCCAGGCCATGCAGGCGCGGGGATTTTTCCAGTGATCCGGGTGGAGCGGTTATCCCACGCCTATGGCGATGGTCCCGGCCTGAGCGAGCTGGGCTTCAGCGTCAGCGCCGGCGAAAAACTGGTACTGCTGGGCGCCAATGGCAGCGGCAAGTCCACCCTGCTCAAGATCCTGGCCGGGCTCATCACCCCCAGCCGCGGCACCTATGAGTACGAGGGCGAGAACATCACCCCTCAGCGGCTCAAACAACCCCAACTTCGCCGGCGCTTTCGTCAGCAGGTGGCGCTGTTGTTTCAGAATCCGGATATGATGTTGTTCAATCCCAGCGTCGAGGACGAGATCGCCTTCGGTCCCCGACAATGGCAACTCGGGGATACGGCGGAACGGGTGCGGCACTGGGCGGCACTGTTGGGGGTGGAACACCTCATGGAGCGTCCACCCTTCAGCCTCTCCGGCGGCGAGAAGCAAAAGGTCGCTTTGGCGGCCCTCCTGGTCATGGAACCCAAACTGCTGTTGCTGGATGAGCCCGCCGCCGCCCTCGACCCCCGCAGCACGGCCTGGCTGGTGGATTTCCTCGCCGGACTGCCGATCACCATCCTCACCACCACCCACAATCTCGGCCTCGCCGCCGAACTGGGCGGTCGGGCCCTGGTGCTGGGGGAAGACCACCGGCTGCTTTATGACGGCCCCATCGGTCCCTTCCTGGAAGACCGGGAAGGACTCATCGCCGCCAACCTGGCCCACCGCCATCGCCATACAGCCGGGAATACTCGTCCCTGACCGATTTCCCGGTGTCGGGAAGGCATTTAGACCCGCATAATCGTTTACCGATCCGAAGCAATCCATTCTTCTTTTTGATTCGCGAGTTGGCTGAGCTAACTCGCTAATCAGATTTATTTTTCGAGTGGTCGGAGGCCAGCCCCGAATGCGTTGCCGGGAGAAGGTTTCAAGAGAAAGGCCGCCTCATCGAGCCCTCCGGGCATCGACTGAAAATGGCCATTTGTAGTTCTTTTTTCGAGAACAATACCACTATATTTTTCTACATTGCTCTCAATTAGAGAACAAAAACCGGCTCCAAACGCCCGTGCCCGGGAGCTATGCGGGGTGTAATACCATTTCTCGATAGGTATTATCGATATTCGTAGGCTGCTGTTGAGGCGCGAAGCGCTGAAACCCAGCTTCTTGCTGGGATTCGCTTCGCTCATCGCCAGCCTACCCCATGGCTTTCAGGCGGATAAACTAATAGGAAATGGTATAAGCGCCGCCTCGGATTTGATCCGGGGATTGCCAGCGTGCGTGCCACGGGTCAGCCCGGGCATACACCATTCTTCTCTGAATCCATGGCCGGCCTCCGCAGAGCAAAGGGGTTGAGGCGCTATCTTCTTCGCTGCCGTTCAGATCAGAGGCATCGCACTTTGGACCGGAATCTCGTGACTATAGACGAACCCCTCCTCGGCGATCGCCTTCACCTCCGCGATGGAGGGGCCGGCACGGCGCCACAGGCGACGCCCAGCGCGCGCCCGCGCCCGTGGCCGTTGTAGTTTGGTTTGAATCTTCTTCCCGGATTGAACCCCTTGGTTGTCGGTTTGCCGACTGAGGAACGAAGTGCAAAGGCTTTGCCTTTGCACTTCGGCGGGCGGTTTGGCCTTACTTCACTTCCACCGTCACCTTCGGGATGTGGCCGGTGAACTTGGACTTGTGCTCGGCGCCGATGGCTTCGACCACCGGGGTGCCGAGGTCGATCCCCACGTCGGCGGTCTCGTCGGCGGAGAAGATACCGGCCTGGGTGTGCTCGATCCGCCCTTCGGCCACCTTGTCGCCGTTCACGAACAGGACGCCGTTGCCCCCCTTGCCTGGGCCGCCGCCGTCATAGGTGAAGTCGAAGCGAATGGTGGATTTGCCCGCCGGGAGGGGTTTGGCGGCGGCGATGGTGGTGTGCTTGAGCCCCAGGAAGTTGTAGTCGTAGGCCGGCGCGCCGTCCTTCACATAGAGCGACCAGCCGCCGAATCGCCCGCCCTGGGCGATCACGGTGCCGTTGCCGCCGCTCGCGGGGACCTCGACCTCGGCGGTGATGGTGGTGGACTTGTTCTTCACGTTGAGGAAGGCCCCTTCCATCATGCCGGTCATCCCTTCGGCCAGGGTGATGGAGTTGCGCTTGCCCATCACCTCGGGGCGTCCCACCGCGTGGGCGTCGAGTCGCTCGAAGACCCGGTCGTCGATGGGTAGGACGTGGTGGGTCTCCGCCTCCTTCATGAACAGAGCCTGCATCTTCTTGAGCTTGGCCGGCTCCTTGGCGGCCAGGTCGTTGGCGAGGCTGAAGTCGCCGCGCACGTCGTAGAGTTCCCAGATGTCCTCTTGCAGCGCCCGGCGGGGGGTCTTCTCCCAGGGGGCGCGGTGGATGGTGCGGGCCAGCCAGCCGTCGTGGTAGATGGCGCGGTTGCCGGCGATCTCGAAGTATTGGGTGGTGTGGCGCTCCTTGGCCTTGGCGTCGTCGAAGGAGTAGACCAGGCTGGTTCCTTCCATCGGGATCTGGGCCGTGCCGTTCACCGACTTGGGCTCGGGCAGGCCGGCGGCCTCCAGGATGGTGGGAGCCACGTCGATCACATGGCTGAACTGGGTGCGAATCTCGTTGCGCGCCTTCATCCCCTTGGGCCAGTGGACCACCATGCCGTTGCGGGTGCCGCCGAAGTCGGAGGGGACCTGCTTGGTCCAGCCGAAGGGGGAGTCGAAGGCCACCGCCCAGCCCGCGGCCATGTGGGGGTAGGTCTCCGGGCCGCCCCACTTGTCCATCAGCTTGAGCATGTCGGGGACCTGTTCCGCCACGCCGTTGAAGTAGGTGTACTCGTTGAACATGCCGTTGGGGCCGCCCTCCGCGCTGGCCCCGTTGTCGCCGGCCACGTAGAAGATCAGGGTATTGTCCAGCTCGCCCATCTCGTCGATGGCCTTGATCATCCGCCCGATCTCGTGGTCGGTGTAGTCCAGATAGGCGGCGAAGACCTCGGCCTGGTGGGCGAAAAGGCGCTTTTCGTCAGCCGAGAGCTTGTCCCAGTCCTTGATCGCCTCCGGCTTCGCGGCCAGCTTGGTCCCCTCGGGGACTACGCCCAGCTTGATCTGGCGGGCCAGGGTCTCCTCGCGCAGCTTGTCCCACCCCTGGTCGAACTTGCCCTTCCACTTGGCGATCCACTCCGTCGGCACATGGTGCGGGGCGTGGGTGGCGCCGGGGGCGAAGTAGCTGAAGAAGGGGCGGTCGGGGGTCATCGCGTGCTGGTGCTTCATCCAGGCGATGGCCTGATTGGTCATGTCGTTCATGAAGTGGTAGTTGGGGTCGTCCGGCAGCTCCACCTGGGTGACGCCGTCGAACAGGAAGGGCGCCCACTGGTTGGTCTCACCGCCGATGAAGCCGTAGAACTTGTCGAAGCCCTGGTGAGTGGGCCAGCGGTCGTAGGGGCCGGAGATGCTGGTCTCCCACACCGCGGTCTCGTGCCATTTGCCGAAGGCGCCGGTGCTGTAGCCGTTGAGCCGCAGCATCTCCGCCACCGGGGCGGTGGCGTCGGGGATCTGGCCGGTGTTGCCCGGCATGCCGGTGGCCATCTCGGTGATGAAGCCCATGTTCACCGTGTGGTGGTTGCGGCCCGCCTTGAGCGCGGCGCGGGTGGGGGAACTGAGCGCCGTGGTGTGGAAGTTGTTGTAGCGCAGGCCGCTGGCCGCCAACTGGTCCAGGGTGGGGGTGGCGATGGGGCCGCCGAAGGCGCTGGTGGCGCCGAAGCCCAGGTCGTCGATGAGGATGATCACCACGTTGGGGGCGTTGGCCGGGGCCTTCACCTCAAAATGGGGCGGGGTAGGAACTTGGCGGATATCCAGTTCGGTATAGGTGGGTCGGGGCGGCGGCTGAATGGGCAGCATGGTGCGGTCCAGCGCCGGCGGGGCGGCCGGCTCGTTGGCGGCCATCGACGAGGCCGGGGCCAGGGCCACGCAGCCGAGACGGACGGCCTGGGTTAGAAGGTTGGTTCGAGTCATTGTTTTGATCCTCCTGAAGGATGTTGGCTCACGAAAAGAGATTTCGATCATCGCGCTGGCCAGTCGACATTAGCGATGCAAGGCGCGGACAAATGGCTCCGGCAAATCGCAAACGGTTTCTTGTCATGTTAATCATGTGTGACGCCGCTCCTTAAGCGTAACCAGCCCCCGGCCGCATCCGCGCCGCGATCCTTCTTACCTCCGGCATGGCATGGCCGAAGAAGGCCTTGAGCCCGCGGCAGAGGTAGTTCAATCCCGGCTCACCGTCCGGCGTGGCGAGGAGCCGGTTCTTGGGGCACTCGCCCCAGCATTGCCCGAGATAGGGACAGGCGCGGCAGTAATCGGGCAGGGCCTCGCGCTTGGCGAAGCCGAACCGCACCTGGGGCCGCGACAGGGCCAGGTCGCGCAGCCGTCCGTCGTGCAGATTGCCGATGCGGTAGTCCGGGTAGACGTAGTGATCGCAGGCATAGAGCCCGCCGTCGTGCTCCACCGCCAGCCCCTTGCCGCAAACCTCGGCGTAGACGCACATCTGCGACGGCTGGCCGAGCTGCCGGGCCAGCAGGTTGTCGAACTGGTTGACGAAGACCTTGCCCAGGTCTCGGCCCGCCCAGCGGTCGAACACCCGGTTGAGGAAGTGGCCCCAATCCTCCGGGTCCACCGACCAGTCGGTGACGATGGAGTCGGGGTGGCCGGGACGGGCGCGGGGGTCGTCCGGTTTGGGCAGCGTCGTCCCTTGGAGCCCGGCACTGAGGCCGGGCGTCGGGACTTCCGCGCCCAGGCGCGGACTCCAAACGGACCGGATGGAGTGGCGGTCGAACCCCCGATACTCCACCACCGGGGTGAACTGCATCCGCGTCGAGCCCAGCTCGTCGCGCAGGAAGCGGTAGATATCCAGCGGCCGGCGGGCGTTGTGGCGGTGGACGCAGGTGAGGGTGTTGAAGGGAACCCCGTAGCGCTGGAGCAACCGCGCCCCGCGCATCACCTCGTCGAAGGTGGGGCGGCCGCGCTTGCTCATCCGCCAGGGGTCGTGCAGCTCCCGCGGGCCGTCGATGCTGAGCCCCACCAGGAACCGATGCTCCTTGAGGAACTCACACCACGCCTCGTCCAGCAGCACGCCGTTGGTCTGGAGGTCGTTTTCGATGCGCTGGCCGCGCTTGGCGTATCGGCGTTGGAGGGCGATGACCTTGCGGTAGAACTCCAGCCCCCGCAGCATCGGCTCGCCCCCCTGCCAGGTAAAGACCACCTCCTCGGCGCTGACCCCCTCGATATACTGGCGGACGAACAGCTCCAGAGTCTCGTCCGACATCAATCCCGCCCCCGGCCCGCCGGGGATGCTCTCTTTGCTCAGGTAGAAGCAGTAGGTGCAATCCAGGTTGCAGGCGGAGCCCGCGGGCTTGGCCATCACATGGAACTGCACCGGGCTCTGATCCGCCGTCAGCAGCGGGGCGTCGTAGTGGTCCGCCGGGCGGCGCGTGCCGTCCGGCTCCACGATGAAGGCGTAGCGGGTTCCGCTCACCGCGCCTCCTCGTCGTCGCCGAACAGCAGCCCCTTCACCCACTCCGCCCCCAGGGCATGGTAAAACTCCGCGGCCAGGCTATAGAGCAGCAGGCCGCCCACGATCCAGAGGTTGGGCACCGAAAACAGCGGCCAGTGAATCTCGCGGACCATCGCCCGCAGGGCGGCCTCCATCCCTTCGTGGCGGAGCAGCACCGGGATCATCTCCTCCAGAACGCAGAACAACAGGGTGACCAGAGTGAATAGGAAGGTCTTCCAGCGGATTCGGCCCACCCGCCGAGGCCGTAGCGCCGCCCGATGGGCAGCGCCCCACCGTGGCGGCGACGGCGATGTCATCTCTTGGGAGAGACGGCATCGCTGGCCGGGCTAGGTTCAGGGCGTCGCCACGACGTAGGTGATGGAGCTGCCACTGTATTGCGGGCGGTAGTAGACCGAGCCGCACTGGAAAAAGCTCGCCCCGTTGACGGTGGCTGAGACGCAGCCGGCGGGCAGGGTGGTAACCACAGTACCGGTAACGGGAGCGGCCACCACCACGGTGGTGGGCTGGCTGGCCGATGCCACCGCCGCCCCGGTGATGGCGCCCACCGCCGCCCAGGCCACGAAAGCCGCGCCGTTGCTCCAGTCGTCGTGATAATCGACGTGATAGCTACTGTTCACGTTGACATTGCGATTGACGTTGGCGTTGTAGTTCTGGTTGACGTTGGCATTGCGATTGACGTTGGCGTTGTAATTCTGGTTGACGTTGGCATTGCGATTGACGTTGGCGTTGGCGTTCTGGTTGACGTTGGCATTGACGTTGCGGCTGCCGCGCACCGAGGAGGGAGCGGCGCTCTGAACAGAGCGCTGTCCGCCAAAGCCGCCACCCTCGAATCCACCGCCACCGCGTCCCTCGAAGCCGCGGGCGAGCAGCTCCTGGGCCGGCAGGGCCAGCAATACGGCGAAGGAAATGAAGGCGGCGACCTTGTTCCGTGCACTGAGATTACGGATCTTCATGGGATTCTCCTTCAGTTGGCCTGGGCGGCGGCGTTGAGTTCGACGATGCCGATACGCACCGCCGACTTGGGCGGTGTAAAGGTGAATTCGTGTTCGCCGAACTTCGGGTTCAGCTCCCACTTGGAGTAGTAGGCGACGAACTGGGGCGCGCCGTCGTCGCGGGCGGCGACCGCCATCTTGCGCGGCAGCGGGCGCTCTCCCTCCTCCACCCAGATCTGCCAATCTACCGCGCTGTTGCGGAAGGCCAGGTGGTGGCAGCGCACGCCATCGATCAGGGCGATGCCCACGTACATCCCCTCCACCGTGTCCTCGGTGAGCGCCTTGTAGGGATCGGAGTAGAGCAGGTCCGCGCCGGGCGGGATCACGCCGAGCACGTCGATGGCCTTGTCCAGGAAGGCATCCAGGGTGGCCGGGGCCTCGGCGGTGGCGAACATCCCGTTGCTGCGGTGCAGGGCGAACTCCTTGCCGTTGAAGTAGAGCGACTGGTCGAAGGCGACGCCCTTGCGGTTCACCCGCAGGCCGTCGGGACGCTTCACCGCCACCTCGGCGGCGCTGTCGGCCTGGATCTTCTGGCCGTTGTCCAGCACCAGGTCCAGGGTACGGGCGGCGTGGAGGCTGAACTTCTCCTGCTTGGCGAGGAACTCGCTCATCTTGCGCAGGGTGGCCGCGGCCTTTTCCTCTATCACCGGAGCCGACGGCTGGGCGGCTGGGACCTCGGCGGCGGGCGCGGCGGGGGTGGCCTCTTCGGCGGCCTGGAGGCCGGTGGCATAGAACGCCACCGTCAGGGCCGCGACGAGCAGTTTTTTGCGGAATGTCATGTTCGGATTCCTCCCGGTGAGTGAATTAGATTGACTATTGGAACTTCCAGATGAAGTTGGCGCTCAGGAAATACATGTCGGCGTCGTAGCTCCCCACCAGGTTGCCGCGGCCGCCCAGGGCCGGCGGCTCGCCCGATTTGTTCACGTCCAGTTCGCCGCCGTAGATGTACTCGGCCGCCAGGCCCCATTCGAAGTCGGGACTGGCCTGGTTCTGCACGCCCACGCCGAAGCGCCAGGCGGAGTTTGCAGGCAGCATGGGGGAGATGTTGCCGTTGTCCTGGAAGGCGGAGTCGTAGGCCAGACCGAGGTTCAGGGTCCAGGGCGCGGCCACCTTCACCTGAGCGCCCAGGGCGAGGTGCCAGGTGTCGTTGAAGCTCAGGTCGGTGGTGATGTCGCGCGGGTGGTTGGAGTCGATTCCCACCTCCACCCGGCCGAACTGGGACCAGTCCTGCCAGCCGACGCTGCCCAGCAGGGCCCAGCGGTCGTCCATCTGCTGGAAGAAGCTGGCGTTGAGCCCCTGGGGGATGCTCATCCCCAGGTCCACCCGGCTCCCCAGCACCCCGGCGGCCCCCAGCAGCGCCTCCATGCCGGCGGGCAGGCCGGAGAAGTTGGCGCGGGCGCCGAAGTCCAGGTCCGCCTTGGAGTTGTAGGTGACGCCGAGGCGGGTCCCCGGGTTGGGCTCGTAGAGCGCCCCCAGGTTGACGCCGAAGCCCCATACCTCGTCCTTGAGTTCAAGCTGGCCGTCCGCCGCGCCCAGATGGACGTTGTTCACCGCCACCTGGTTGCGCAGCACGCCGTAGGTGGCGTTGAGGCTCGCCCCCAGGGAGAGCTGCGGATTCACCTGCCAGGCGATGGAGGGGAGCAGCGAGGCACCGATCAGGGTGGACTCCTGGATGTAGTAGCGGCCCGCCCAGTCGTTGTCGAAGGACTCCGCCAGGCCGAAGTTGCCGGTGGAGGCGAAGCCGACGGTCAGCTCAGGCGAGATGCGCTGGGTGTAGAAGAGCCCGCCGCCGGGGAACCAACCGATGGGGTTGCCGCCGTCGCCCTGGCCCAGAGTGGGCGAAGTGCCGCTATCGATGCTGAAGCCGATGTCGCCGTAGAGCAATTGCGCCCCCACCAGAAGCTGCCGTCCGGGGAGCCGGGTCATGCCGGCGGGGTTGGAAAGCACGGTGGAGGCATCCTGGGCACGGGCGCTGTAGCCGGCCGAGGCCAAGCCCACATCGGCCGTGCCCACCTCATAGAGCATCAGCCCGCCGCCCGAGGCGGCGGTGGAGATGGCCAGGATGAGAACACCCAGGGTCAGGTGCGGGGTGAAGGGGTATGGAGTGCGGGCGCGGAGGGGCATTGGGGATTCCTCGTGTTGTTCGTTGAATGCTCGATTGGGTTGGGTCCGCGAAAAACGCAAAAAACGCGAAAAAAACGAATTAATAAAATAGTGTAGTCACGAGATTTCAGTCCAAAGTGCAATGCTTCTGATCTGAACGTCAGCGAGGACGGAAGCGGTGTTTTTGGCCTATCTTGTGGCGAGGCCGTACCATCGCTTCAGGTGAAGAAAAGCCTTTTCGACCAGATGGCGGAGTTTATCGAGGGTTTTATCCTAAGGCCAGTGTTCGGAGGATTCTGCTTCGGTGGGATAGAAACGAGACGTACGCCGACGTCGGCGCCATAGCCGAAGTGACCATCGCCGCGTTCAAAACGCTCGAGATCAGCCAGCAATGCATTATCGCGGCCCTGCGTGCCGCGAAAGCGCTGACTTTATCCCTGGTGGCGGAAGTCGATGGCCGTGTGGTCGGCCATATTGCCTTCTCCCCCGTGACCCTCTCCGACGGTACCAGACAGTGGTATGGCCTCGGCCCGGTTTCGGTGTTGCCCGAGTATCAGCGGCAGGGTATTGGCCAGGCATTGATACAGGAAGGATTGTCGCGATTGAAAGATCTGTCCGCCAAAGGCGGCTGTCTGGTCGGGCATCCGCAATACTACCCAAGATTCGGGTTTAGGAACCCGGATGGGCCTGTTCTCGAAGGCGTTCCACAAGAGGTGTTTTTCGCTCTTTCGTTCGATGGCGACTTTCCGCGGGCTCATGTCAGTTTCCATGAAGCCTTTAAGGCCAATAGCTGACAAGCCCTGGTAGGAGTCGGGATTGGACATCCGCGCCGGGCCTGGCGCCGTCGCTGTCCCGGGCATGGGGCTGAAAGGCCGGATTTACGTTCTTTTACAATCAACAAATAAGGATAGATAAGGCCAATTGTTCTCTTAATGAGAACAATAACCGAGCCAATCGGCCTTGGCCCCGGCCCTTGAGTCAGCCGGAGAGAACCACCACCCCTTCAATGCCAAGTTTCGGGCTGAACTTTCCGGGTCTTCGTCGGGGCGTCACCTGGTGGCCTGAGTAACCTTTTCTCCTGGTGAGCCCCATCGCAGCAGGATTCCCCAGGCATGATTTTTCCGCGCCAACCTTGTGCGATACTCTTATCCGGCAGAGGGGAATCCCGTGGCGGGTGGCGAGGGGCGTTGAGCGGCGATGGAGCTGAAACACTGGATCTTTCTGGGGATGACGGCGATCTTCATCCCCTGCGCCGCCTGGTTCGGTATCCGTTACCGCTGGGCCGAGCGGCTATTGGTCGCCGGCGCCTTTTTTTCCACCTGCTATCTCATCGACATCAATATCCTGTCGATGGAGTGGTATCGCGGGGATACCAAGGGCTTTGAGTTCGGCATCACCGACTGGATGATCATCACCCTGATCATCGTCATGGCCAAGTCGCCGCGCTGGGAGCAGAAGCGTCCCGATGTCTTTCCCTTCAATGCCACCCTGATGATCATCTATTTCCTGGTGGCGCTGGCCAGTGTCTTCGTGGCCTATGTGCCCGTCTATTCCGCCTTCGGGGTGTTCAAGATCCTGCGCGCCATGGCCGTGTACTGGGTGGCCTACAACTATCTCCGCAGCGAAGAAGACCTGCGGTTTTTTCTTTTTATCCTGGCGGCCATCGTCGCCTTCGAGTTCGCCCTGGTGCTGCTGCAACGGGCCAGCGGCATCTATCGGGCGCCGGGGACCACCCCCCATTCCAACACCCTGGCCGTCTATATCAACATGATGAACATGGTGTTCTTCTCCTTTATCCTGTCGGATCGGAAACCCGGAATCCAAAAATATGTGTACTGGGCCTGTTTCGGTATGGGGACCTTGATCGTCTTGGCGACCTTTTCCCGCGGCGCGCTGCTGGTGATGGTGTTGTGTTATGGGCTCATCGTTTTGTTGTCGCTGTTCGATCGGGCGCGGGGGCAGAAATTTCATGTGGTTGGTCTCTTGTTTCTGTTGGCCCTGCCGGTGGTGATCAAGGTGGCGCCGGCGATCATCGAGCGCTTTCAGACCGCCCCCGAGGGTTCGGAACTCAGCCGCCATCAGGCCAATGACGCCGCCTATGCCATGGCCGGTGAATCCATCCTCGGGGTGGGGCTGAATAATTATTCCCATGTCATCAACAATACCGGCTATACCCGTTTCATCCCGCTCGAAAGCGATCGCGGTATCGTGCATAACATCTACCTGTTGCATGCGAGCGAGATGGGCTGGATCGGCCTGGTGGTGTTTTTGCTGATGATCGGGCGCTTCATGCTCCTGGGCGTCCGACTCATCCTGCGGCGGGAGGACAATGTGATCAGTTTCATGGCCATAGGTATCCTGATGGCGATGCTGGCCCTATGGATGCAGTCTTGGCTGGAATGGTTGTTCAGACAAACCTACATCACGGTCCAATTCTTCATGTTGGCGGGGTTTCTCGCCGCTCTACCGCGTCTGGCCCGGGAGATGGAGCGTCGGCAGCGATTGAATCAGGCCCGACGGCTCTGGCTCTGGTGGTATCAGACCCAGGGTCAGCGGGCGCGGCTGAGCGGGGCGGGGCGCTGATGGGCAAGCCACCGCTTCATATCCCCGGTCCCCTCGGGGTACGACCCTCCCGTCGCTGGTTCAGCGTCCTCCTGGGACGCTGGTTGTACCCGCTCCTCCTCGTCTTCGGCGAACTGCTGCCGCGGCTGTTCGATCTGCTGCTGAGTCTCGCCGCCCTGCTGCTGTTGTCGCCGCTCTTGTTGTGGCGTGGTTTCCGCAGCCGAGGGGAGACCGGAAGGCTGTTCACCCCGATGGAACTGATCGGGCGCTTCCGCTCCCCCTTCTATCGACTCGAGTTTGCCGGGAGCGGGCGGTTTCGCCGCTTGGCGGTGTTGTTCAATATCCTGCGCGGCGACCTGGCCTTTGTCGGTCCCCGGGCGTTGAGCCCGGAAGAGGCGCGGATGGTGCCGGTGGAAGACTTGGTGCGTTTTGCCGTGCGCCCGGGTCTGGTCTCCGCCTTCCGCCTGCGCCGCCGGGTGGGCATCGCCTATGAGCGGGAGTCCGCCGTCGACCGTGAGCATGTGTACGCCCAAAGTTTTGGCGGCGATATGGGGCTCGCCGCCCGCTCCCTGGTCACCTCGGCACTGGGGGGCCGTGGGGGAGGAGAGAGTCCGCCGCTACTGAATTTCTTCGGTGTTCCCATTGTGAATACCAGTATGGCGGAGGCGGTGGACTGGATTCTCGCCCGCGCCCGCGGAGAGCTTCCCGGACGACTGGCCTTCGTCAACCCGGATTGCCTGAATATCGCCTATGGGAATCCCGACTACAAAGCCGTCCTCTGGCGGGCGGACCTGGTGTTGCCCGACGGTATCGGTATCCATCTCGGCTGTCGCATGCTGGGTCAGTCCTTGCGCGCCAACGTCAATGGGACGGACCTCTTTCCCTTGCTGTGCGAGGCGGCGGCGAATGCCGGGCTGTCGCTCTATCTCCTGGGGGCTCGTCCGGGAATCGCCGCCGCCACGGCGCATAATATGCAGCAACGCTTCCCCGCCCTGCGTATCGCCGGTACCCGGGACGGCTATTTCCGTGCCGAAGAGGAGGAATCCGTGCTGGCGGAGATCAATGCCTCGGGGGCGGCGGTGCTCCTGGTGGCCTTCGGTGTCCCCAGACAGGAATTCTGGATCGACCGCCTGCGCTCGAGCCTGGCGCCCCGGGTCTGTATGGGGGTGGGAGGTTTGTTCGATTACTACTCCGGGCGTATTCCCCGTGCCCCCCAGTGGTTGCGGGAGATGGGGCTGGAATGGGTCTGGCGACTTAAACAGGAGCCGGGGCGTATGTGGCGCCGCTATGTGATCGGCAACCCATTGTTTCTGTTTCGGGTATGGCGTCAGGCGCGGCAGCCGGAGCGCTTTCCCCTGCCGCCTGGAAGGGAGAAGAGGGTGGCGGATCAGACAAACGCCGACGCGGGACAGGGTGAAGCGACATGAGCGAGAAGACACACCAACAACAGATGCGGGAACTCCTGCTGGCCCGCTACAGCCACCTGGGGCGGGCGACCCTGATACACCGCTTGCGCTTCCACCTCAAGCGGGCCGGCTGGGCCGGGGTGGTGCAGGGCTCCTATCTGGTAAAGCGGCTCTTCGATATCCTGGCTTCTTTCTTACTCCTGTTGCTGTTGCTGCCGGTGTTCGGGGTGATCGCGCTGGCGATCCGTCTGGAATCCCCCGGCCCCATCCTCTTCAAGCAGATGCGGGTGGGACGCTGGGGACAGCTTTTCACCATGTGGAAATTCCGTTCCATGTATGTCGACGCCGAGGCCCGCAAGGCCGAGCTGTTGCAGCAGAACGAGATGGCGGGCGGGGTGATCTTCAAGATGAAGCAGGATCCCCGCGTCACCCGGGTGGGTCGTCTGATCCGCAAGACCTCCATCGACGAGCTGCCGCAACTCTGGAATGTCTTGAAGGGGGAGATGTCCCTGGTCGGCCCCCGTCCGCCGGTGATCTCGGAGGTGAATCAATATTCCCTCGCGGATCGTCGGCGCCTGGAGGTCATCCCCGGTATCACCTGTATCTGGCAGGTATCCGGGCGCTCGGAGATCCCCTTCGAGCAACAGGTGGAGCTGGATGTGCAATACATCGAGTCCCAATCCTTCTGGACCGATATCAAGATCCTGCTCAAAACCATCCCCGCCCTGCTGTTGGGGAAAGGGGCCTACTAGGCGGCCTTTCCCCCTTTGCACGGACCAGCCCGCCACAAACCCGGAGATTCATCGAACTATGCGCGCCCTCGTCTTTGCCGATCGCCAGGGTCTTGAACTCTCACCACTCACCGAGACGATGCCGGTCGCCCTCCTGCCGGTGGTGGGAAAGGCCGTTCTCATCCACGGCATCGAGGAGTTGGTGGCGGCCGGTATCCGCGATCTGACCCTGGTGGTCTCCGCCCATGCGGAGCAGATCGAGGCCGCTCTTGGCCGCGGCGAGCGCTGGGGGGCAAACTTCCGCTTTGTGCTCAGCCGTGGCGAAGAAGATCCGGCGGAGATGTGGCGTCGTCTCTCCCTCGGCGATAAAGACCCCGTCCTGGTGCTGCGCGGCGATGTGCTGCGAGGGGCCGGGATAGAGAAATTTCTGCAACTGGCCCAGGGTTTGGCCGGGACCAGCCTGGTCGGCGTCCCCGCCGATCCCCGGGGGGCGGCGATCCTGCTCAGACCAGGTAGCGATGAGCGCCCGGAATGTCTCTCGATGTTACGTTGGTCCCAACCCCTGGCCTGTGAGGGACTGGAGGGCAGACGGCCCTGGGAGGTGGCCCTGGCCTGTCTCGAGGATCTCCGGGCCTATCACCAAGCCAATCTGGACGGCGTGGCCGGCCGTATCCCAGGGCTCCGTATCCCTGGACGCACCCTGGCCCTGGGGTTGAGTCTCGGCCGTCGGGCCAAGGCATCGCCCAGGAGCCTGAAGCAGGGGGTGGCCTTCGTCGGCGCCAACAGCCGGGTGCATCCCCAGGCCGAACTCCTGGGCGAGGTGGTCATCTCTGAGGATGTCGTCGTGGACAGCGCCGCCACCATCCGCGATAGTCTCATCTTGCCCAAGACCTATGTGGGCGAGTTGGTCGAGGTCAGCCACGCCATCGTGGCTTCCAATCGGCTGATCCGCGTCGACACCGGGGCCATAGTGCACATCAGTGACGCCTTTCTGCTGGCCGATCTCAGCTCCCCGGCCCTCAGCGGCGGCTTTGGTCGCTGGCTCCACCGGATCGGCGGCGGGGCACTGTTGCTGCTGTCGCTGCCTCTCTGGCCCCTGGCGGTAGTGGGTGCGGCTCTCGGTGGCCCGGGGGACTGGCTGGAATCCCGGATACTCGAAGGCAACCCACCCCCGCCGCTGGGGGGGATCAGCGGCGATCGCCACTTTATCGCCTGGAACTGGCGCACCGGGATCCCGGTACTGCGTTATCTACCCTGGTTGTTGGCCGTGGTCCAGGGGCATATCCGTTTGGTCGGCGTCTCCCCTCTGACCCCTGAGCAATCCGCTTCCAGAGTGGAAGAATGGGAGAAGGTACGCGATCTGGCCCCCGTGGGTCTGTTGGGCCCCACCCAATTGACCCTGACCATGGAGGCGCCCTTGGAGGAACGACTCATCAGTGATGCCTTCTATGCCCGGCAGCGGAGCCTGGCCAAGGACCTGGGATATCTCTGGCAGGGATTCAGACAGCTATTCAGCCGGGAGGCTTGGCGCCACTGAGGGTTGGAACCTCCGCTTGTCCTCTTGCCTCGGCTTGCGGACAATGCCCGCATCCATACCAGCCTGGCTCGCCTATCAAGATGCAGACATATCAACGGGAATTTCTGGATTTTGCCATCGAAGTCGGGGTACTGCGCTTCGGGGAGTTCCAACTCAAGTCCGGGCGTCTGAGCCCCTACTTTTTCAACGCCGGGCTGTTCAATACCGGGGGCCGTCTGGCCCGACTGGGAAGATTCTATGCCGAGGCGATCAGGAATTCGGATATCGACTTCGACCTGCTCTATGGCCCGGCCTACAAGGGTATCCCTCTGGTCGCCGCGGCGGCCGTCGCCCTCGCCGAGCATCATTATCTGGATCTGCCCTTCGCCTTCAACCGCAAGGAGGCCAAAGACCATGGCGAGGGCGGCAGCCTGATCGGGGCTCCGCTCAAGGGACGGGTGCTGATCGTCGATGACGTCATCACCGCCGGTACCTCGGTGCGGGAATCGGTCGACTTCATCCGTGCCCATGGCGCCGAGCCCGCCGGCGTCGTGATCGCCCTCGATCGCCAGGAACAGGGGCCGCAAGGGCGGTCCGCCATCACCGAGGTGGAACAGGATTTCGGGATCCCGGTGGAGAGTATCGTGCAGCTCGATCATCTGGTCGCCTACCTCATCGAGCAGGGGACCCAGCCGGAACTCCTGTCGTCCATCCAGGCCTATCGCTCCAGATACGGCCTCCCGGGTCCGGGGGCCTGAATGGTTCCCAATCTGTCGAAGGCGACGCCTTTTCCTTCGGATCAAGTAAGATAATGGAATTCTTTGATCAGCCGACCATCCATCTCCGCCCGATGCCCATGCGATCGCTTACCTTCACCGCTGTTACCCTGCTCCTGGTCATGACCGGCGCCCAGTCGGCGGAAAAACTCTACCGCTGGGTCGATGAACAGGGAAATGTCCATTTTACCGACTCCATTCCACCGACTCAGGTAACTCGACCATACAGCCAGCTCAATGCCAAAGGCATCGAAGTCCGCAATGTGGAGGCGGCCAAGACTCCGGAAGAGATCGCCCGGGAAAAGGAGATCGAGGTGTTGCGCAAGGAGCAGCAACGACTGATCGAGGAGCAGAAAACCGCCGATAACCGGTTGCTGGAGATTTACCGCAACGAAGAGGATGTCAAGTCGACCCGGGACGGCAAGATCGCCGCCGTCGATGTGCAGATGCAGGTCACCGCCAGCAATAACCGGCGTTTGAAGGCCAAACTGTCGGACTTACAGAAAAAGGCCGCCGAGTATGAACGCCAGGGGAAAAAGACCCCGGACAATCTGGAAAAGGATATCGAAGAGACCCGCCGCAGCCTGCGGGAGGGGTATAGCCTGATCCTGCGGTCTGAAGAACAGAAGAACGAGGTGCGGGCCAAGTATGATGGGGATCTGGAGCGGTTTCGCTTCCTCAAGAAACTCCGCGCTACTGCGCCGGTCCAGGGTGAGGTCAAGAAGCGCATGGTCACGGATCTGCCGCGGGTCTATCCCTGTGTCGACGCGGCCGCCTGTAGCCGGGGTTGGGAGAATGCCGTGGCCTTCGTCAAGGAATTCTCCACCACCCCCATCCAGATGGTTACCGAGCAACTTATCCTCACCTACCCCCCGGCAACGGACAAAGATACCAGCCTGACCATCTCCCGTATCGCCAGCAAGGATGGTAGCCATGTTCTCTTGTTTCTGGATCTCCAGTGCAAAGAATCGGCCATGGGGGTGGAGCATTGCCGGAGCGAGTCGGTCCGCCAGATCGAAAACCGCTTCCGCGGCTATCTCGAAACAACCCAGCCCAAGCGAGCGGAAACCAATCCAGCCACCTCGTCCGTGCCGGCAAAATAAGAAGCTGTTTGGAAATCCTCACCTCCCGGGCATCGAGCGAAAAGGCTCGTTTTCCGTTCTCCTATTAGCAACAAATAAAGCAATAAATCCTTTATTGTTCTCTTAATGAGAACGACAATCGCAAGAATAGACCTCGGCCCAGAGGCGCATAGGCTGTAACGAGACTTTCCAAACAGCTACCAAGGCGATTTCTGAATCCAATTGTCGGGTGAGGCGACGACCCCGAATTCGCCGAAGCGAAGAGGGTCATTGGGCTGGCTGAAGAGTCAGGGCGCTTGATCGGTCCCTCGGGGTTTCTCAGTGTCCTAGGGTGCGCATGGCGCACCATCCTGGCGGGCGGTGTGTCTCCCTTACCGAGCCCTGTGGTAGGTTATCCACGCCAAGCAGCAGGGTTCCGACTGACGCCTCGACCCCAGCCTGATTCTTCGTTCCCCCGGCGGTGCACCGCCCTCCCCTTCCCGATCAGTGCGCCACGCGCACTGGTCTGCACAGACTAAGGCAATCGCCTAAAAATTCCGGCCGGGGACAAGCAGCTTCGGCAAGGCGAAGGTCACCGCCGGACCGGTGAATCCAACCGCCGCTTCATTCACGACCGGCACCATCGGCGTCGGTTCGATGGGCTCTTCCTTCAAGCGAAGATGCACCGCCATCCCCTTGGAGGGTTTCACCTCGATCGTCTTCTGATCGCTTTCGACGCGGCTTCCCAGGTGCCAGTCCGCCTTCAGTTGTCTTTTCCCCACCGGCACGGCGATACGCAAGGTGTCGCCTCGGGTTCGCGGTGTCGTCCCCCGGTAAATATCGTCTACCGAGATCCTGGCCTCGGGCGGTTCCGAGGTCACCAAAAGCCAGGATTCCTCCGCCGACACTGCCGTTCCGGCAACAAAGGCCAAAGCGCCAGAGATGAGAGCGGTGACGAGTCTTTGTCGCATGAAGAAGCACTCCTCTTGTTTTGGTAACCAGCCGCCGGGTTCTCGGGCAAGGCCTTTTCCAGCCTCGAACCCTTGGGTTGATGACCCTCCCTGGTCACCGGAGTTCCCCGCCGGGTTCGGCGAGGGTGCGAAAACCGAACTCGACCGCGGTTTGAGGGTTAGAAGGTGTACAGCAACGAGGCCGTCGCGGTGAACAATCGCTCGGTCAGGGTGCCACCGCTGAACTGGAGATTGCTTATCCCGCCTGGACTCCCTTCCAATCCCGCCGATCCGGAACCCGACATATCGAAGTCATACCAGTGGTAAGCCGCCCCGAGGGAAAGGCCGAGATTGTCCTCCAACTGTTTTGTCCAGGACATTCCCAGCGAGTAGCCATCGGAGTTGCCGTCGAGCTTGATGGTGGAGCGTTGGAATACCTCACCCGTGGCGGCACTCTTGGCCTGCCCTTTCCAGGCATATTCGCCGTCCAGATAGGCATAAGCCCCGCGCAAGGTCAGGGTACCGCCCCCGAGCGGATAAGAGAAAGCGACGCCGATGAAGGGGCCATCCTGCTCGAACCGCCCGTCGAGGCTATCGATTTCCGTGAACAGCGGCGTAGTGGCGCCAGGAAGGAATCCTTGCTGGGTTGCCCGCTGATCCCATTGGGTTTTTCCACCCTTGTAGCCGCCGAACAGGGACCAGTTCGAGTTCAAGGCATAGCCCAGGGAGAGGGCCCAATCCTCATGCCGGAAATCCACCTCGCCGAACTGGGCGAGTAACTGACTCTGATCCGGGAAGGTTGTCACGCCGAACGCACTGCCATGAGATCTCGCCAAGGCCGTCGACTGATAATAGATGTCACCGAAAAACTTACCCCAGCCGAGGGTGCCACCCACGCCCAAAATGGGGGAAACATCTTGCAACTTGCTGTTGCCGTACCAGTCCAGGGTGGCCGAGCCTTTGGTTCGTATCGTGCCCCCATCGACCGTTGTCACCTTGAGATCAAAATCTCCGGAGGCCAAGGAATAATTCCCCATACCGCCGAAAAGCCGGGGTTGGAATACGAGCGCGTCCTCCGCCCAGCCTGTAGTCACACCCAGAATGGCCAGGGTGGCCGGGATAGACACCCGAAATTTTCGAACCTTCATTGCTATCTCCCCAGATGCTGTTGTAATGCTGCGATCCCTGTTCTCGATCGCTCGACATGAGACGACACTGCGGCTTTCACTTTACAAGCCCCCTATCTTTCCATGCAACCGCGCCTTTCAGGATAAGACTGGCCCAGCCTTACCCGCTTTACAAGCGCATCTCGTCTCAGGCGAATGAGATCCGCCAACCGATCGTGTCCCAGCACGTGGTGTAAGAAGCGATCAGAAGGTCATCGACTCTGGCAAGGAAGGGAAGGTCATCAGTTTGCGACCGCAGGCAAGCTGATGTTGGGATTCTCGCCGAGATCGGTGAGGGT
>JBPOHE010000178.1:0-16599 GCA_052035915.1 Pseudomonadota bacterium | reverse complement strand
GCCAAGATCATTCTCAGTCTTCGTTCCCTCAGCCAAACCAGGGGACGTTGGTCTCAATTCTGGCAAAAGATTGATCAGTTCGGAGCAGAAGTCTTTGCTTGATACATTATATGAAGGCCGCACCCTCGATGGTTCCGGGCATCAACAGAAAATGGCGAATTTTTGTTCTTCTTTCGAGAACAATGCCTCTTGAAATTTCATATTGTTCTCCTGAAGAGAACAGAAAACCGGACCACCGCGCCCCGGCCCGGAAGCGCGGGAGCCGGGGGATCAACCCCGACCACTGTTCTCCCAGCCTCAACCTGATACTCTTTACCGAAATAGCTGAAATATATCTCGGGGTTCGGAGATGGACGCGGCTCGCCGCGCTCATCCCATCCTAGCCCACATTTCTCACCGGGCGCCGTAGCGAGGGCGTCGAGGGGCCGCTGTGATGGGGCGCACGGAGCAATCGGCGGCGAAGGCGTAGCTGAAACTACGTCGAGGCGGCGATTTTGAGTACGTCCCGACACAGCGAGCCAATCGGCGTCCGCAGTAGACGATTGGTGAGAAATGCGGGCTCGCCCACCGATGAGGGAAAACCGAACCAGGATTGGTTCTCCATCTCGTTCTGCTACAGAGGTATCCGCCGATGCACAAATTCTTTCCCCGGATAGGGGGGTATGGCCTTGTCCTGGCTCTCCTCGGGTTATGGATAGCCACTACCGACATCCAAGCGGCCGAGGCTTCCAATCGACAGCTCATCAACACCGCCGGCAAGCAACGCATGCTGAGCCAACGCCTCCTGAGCAAATACGCCTTGATAGGGATGCAGGTGAAATACGGTGATCCGGTCCAGGACCTGGAAAAAGCCGTTGCTCTCTTCGATCAGAATCTACAGCAGCTGAAGTCGTCCCCGCTGGCCGCCGCGGCGGCCAAGGAACTCCAGGAAGTCGAAAAGCTCTGGACGCCGATCCGCGCTGTCGTGAAGGCCAGTCCCGAGCGCGAAAAGATGGCGAGATTACGCGACGACATGGAAGCGCTGCTCAAAGCCTGCGAGCAGGCCACCGCCGCCATCGCCAAGGCTTCGGGCAGCGCCAACAGCGAGATCATCACTCTCGCCGGGCGGCAGCGGATGTTGTCCCAACGTCTGGCCAGCCTCTATCTGCTGCGGGTCTGGGGCGTCGAGGATCCCCGCTTCACTCAGGATCTGGCCAGACCATGGCGGAGTTCAGCTCGGCGCAGCAAAAGCTGATGGACTCACCCCTGACGACCGCCGAGATCAGGCTCCAGCTCGAAGCCGTGAGAAAGGATTTTTCCTGGTTCGAGCTGATGGCCAAGTCGGAATCCGGCCGCTATATACCCACCTTGATCGCCCGCTCCGCCGACCAGATTCTGGAGAAGATGGACGCCATCACCGCTCAATACGAAAGCCTTCAAGCGCAATAACACAGAGAAACCACCATGAAATTCAGCATTAAAATCATCGCCATCCTTTTCCTGGCCGCTCTGGCCGCCCTGAACGTCCAGCTCGTCCAGGCGGTCGAGAACATGGGGGAACTCATCAATAAGGCCGGCAAACAGCGCATGCTGTCCCAACGGATCGCCAAGGACTATTTCTATGTGGGGCTCAAACTCCAGGAGAGTCGGGCCCGTGCCCAGTTGGACGAGAGCCTGGCGGAATTTCAGAAGAATCATGCCGATCTGAAACAGCAGATCAGCGACCGCGGCATCCGTGACATGCTGACATTCGTCGATCTCAGCCTCGAGGAATTCCTCAAGGTGGCGAAAAAACCCTATACCTCCGACAACGGGGCGCTGATGCTGGATCTCAGCGAGGCGATGCTCGAAGCCAGCCAAAACGTGGTCGAGCAGCTCGAGGCCAAATCCAAGCTCAAGACGGCGGAGGCGGTGAACATAGCCGGTCGCCAACGCATGTTGTCGCAACGGGTGGCCAAGTATTACATCGCTCACAAGGCCGGTTTCCAGGATCCGAATACGGTGCAGCAATTGCAGAAGTCGGTGAGGGATTTTGAAAACGCCCTGCGCTGGCTCAAGGAGCAGCCGAAAAACACGCCACAACTCCAGACCGAACTGGCCAACGTCGATCAGTTGTGGGAGACCTTCAGAAAAATCTATGTGGACGTGACGAACAACAATCTGCCGCTTATCGTCTTCGTCACCGCCGACAAGATCATGGACAACATGAATCAGATCACCGCCATGTATGCCGCCCTCTATGCCGATATCGAGCCGGTCAAGCCCGAAGCGGCGAAAAAATAGCGCGGCCCTCAGCCAGGGGCGGCGGGGAATCACCGCCCGCCGCCCGGCTCGTTTTTCTCCCAGATGGCCGAGCCTCGGCGAGCCGGTCTTGGGGAAGCCATCAGCGCCGATCCGCCAAGATTAAGCCTTGACTAATATACTAGACTTGTAGTGCAGAACCGCGATTGAACCGCCCGAGTGGTTCGCGGGCGGAAGACGCAAAGTGGAGGTGTACCATGAAACGGCGTTCTGTGTTGGTGACGGCGCTACTCGCTACCCTGCTGCTGGGGCTCCCCGCTCAGACCCAGGCCTTCTTCGGCTTCTTCGGTGGCGGCTTCAGCTTCGGCTTCGGTGGTGGCTTCGGTGGCTGGGGCGGCCCCGGCTGGTGGGGTCCCGGCTACTGGGGTGGACCGGGTTATTGGGGCGGCCCCGGCTGGTGGGGCGGGCCGGGTTATTGGCACCATGGTTATTATGGCTACAACCCTTACGGCTACCCCTATCTGCCCTACTACGGGGGTTACCCCTTCTTCGGCTATCCCTACTATGGCCTGGTCCAGTCCTACGCCTACCTTCCGCAGGTGGTAGTACCGGCTGCCCAGACCCCGACCACGACCAAAGAGAAGTAGCCGCCATCGAGCCGGCGCTCCGCCCCGGCCAGGCGGTTCGCTGACAAAGAACCAAGCCCGCGCGAGCGGGCTTGTTCATGAGCCATCCGGCGAATCATCACCCCCAACGGCTCCGGGCATGGAGCGAAAATGGCCGGTTTTTGTTCTTTTTTCGAGAACAATTAAGTCTAAATAGAAATAATATTTCCTAATTCGAGAACAAAGCAGCGGCCCAACGACCCCAGGCCCGGAAGCCCCGTCTTCCAGGAACCCGAACCAGGCCCCTTCCAGAGGCACAGGGCCTTCCAGCCCTTCCCGGGCCTCTCGCCCCCACTTGTTTGGCCCTTGAATTTTTCTTCATGAATCTCTTTAATCCATACTATTAATTTTTTCCTTGCCTTCCGGCTCATTCACCGGCACCGAGCCCCACCAAGCTCGCCTTGAGAACAGAGATTGCCCATGGCCGCAAAACCAGATATCGATCCCCAGGAAACCCAGGAGTGGCTCGACGCCCTCGAGGCCGTGCTCGAAACCGAAGGTGCGGAGCGCGCCCACTATCTGATCGAGCGTCTCATCGACAAGGCGCGGCGCACCGGCTCCTATCTGCCCTACAGCGCCAACACCGCCTACCTCAACACCATCCCCGTGACCCAGCAGCCACGCTTCCCCGGCGATCGCGCCATGGAACGCCGCATCCGTTCCATCATCCGCTGGAACGCCATGGCCATGGTGGTGCAGGCCAACCGGCTGTCCACCGAACTCGGTGGCCACATCGCCAGTTTCGCCTCGGTGGCGACCCTGTTCGATGTCGGCTTCAACCACTTCTTCCAGGCCCGCAACCAGGACCAGGGCGGCGATCTGGTGTTTTTCCAGGGCCATTCCGCCCCTGGGGTCTATGCCCGCGCCTTCCTGGAAGGTCGCATCAGCGAGGAGCAGCTCTACCAATTCCGTCAGGAGGTGGACGGCCAGGGCCTCTCCTCCTATCCCCACCCCTGGCTGATGCCCGGTTTCTGGCAATTCCCCACCGTATCCATGGGACTTGGCCCCATCATGGCCATCTATCAGGCCAGATTCATGCGCTACCTGCATGATCGCGCGCTGCTGAACACCGAGGGCCGCAAGGTTTGGGCCTTTCTCGGCGACGGCGAGATGGATGAGCCCGAATCCCTCGGCGCCATCTCGCTGGCGGCGCGGGAACGGTTGGATAACCTCGTCTTCGTCGTCAACTGCAATCTGCAACGGCTCGACGGCCCGGTGCGGGGCAACGGCAAGATCATTCAGGAGCTGGAGGCGGTATTCCGCGGCGCCGGTTGGAATGTGCTCAAGGTGGTCTGGGGGAGCTATTGGGATCCGCTCCTCGCCCGGGACAAAAAGGGCCTGCTCCTGAAGCGCATGGAGGAATGCCTGGACGGCGATTACCAGTCCTATAAAGCCAAGGGCGGCAGCTACACCCGGGAGCATTTCTTCGGCAAATACCCGGAGCTGGCGGAGATGGTCGCCAACATGAGCGACGAGGATATCTGGCGCCTCAACCGCGGCGGTCACGACCCGGCCAAGATCTATGCCGCCTATGCCGCCGCCGCCCGTCACATCGGGCAGCCGACGGTGATCCTGGCGAAGACGGTCAAGGGCTACGGCATGGGCGAATCCGGCGAGGGGATGAACATCACCCACTCGCTGAAGAAACTGGGCGAGACCGCCCTGCGCCAGTTCCGCGATCGCTTCAACATCCCCATCTCCGACGACCAGATCAACGCCACCCCCTTCTACAAGCCGACGGCGGACAGTCCAGAGCTGGAATACCTGCACAAGCGTCGCCAGGCCCTGGGAGGCTATCTGCCCTGCCGCAAGGACGAGGCCGCGGTGCTCCAGGTCCCGCCGTTGGAAAGCTTCCAGAGCCTGCTCGAAGGCAGCAGCGAGGGCCGGGAGCTATCCACCACCATGGCCCTGGTGCGCTTCCTCAACATCCTGGTGAAGGACCAACATCTGGGGCGTCTGGTTGTCCCCATCATCCCCGACGAGGCGCGCACCTTCGGCATGGAGGGCATGTTCCGCCAACTCGGCATCTACTCCTCGGTGGGGCAACTCTACCGCCCGGTGGACGCCGATCAGGTCATGTACTACCGGGAGGACAAACAGGGGCAGATCCTGGAGGAAGGCATCAACGAGGCCGGCGCCATCTCCTCCTGGATCGCCGCCGCCACCGCCTATGCCAACCATGGCCTGAGCATGATCCCCTTCTATATCTTCTATTCCATGTTCGGTTTCCAGCGCATCGGCGACCTCGCCTGGGCGGCGGCGGACATGCAGTCCCGCGGCTTTCTCATCGGCGGCACCTCGGGGCGCACCACCCTCGCCGGCGAGGGATTGCAACACCAGGACGGCCACAGCCAGGTGGTGGCCTCCACCATCCCCAACTGCATCGCCTACGACCCGACCTTCGCCTACGAACTGGCGGTCATCCTCCAGGACGGCCTGCGCCGGATGTACCAGGAGAAAGAGAACTGTTTCTACTATGTCACGGTGATGAACGAGAACTACCCCCAGCCCGCCATGCCAGACGGGGTGCGGGAAGGGATCGTCCGTGGTCTCTATCTCTACCAAGCGGCGACGGGCGCGGGGCCACGGGTGCAACTGCTCGGCAGCGGCACCATCCTGCGCGAGGTCATCGCCGCCGCCGAACTGCTGGAGAAGGACTGGGGGGTGACGGCGGACGTCTGGAGCGTCACCAGCTTCAATGAATTGCGCCGCGAGGGCATCGAGGCCGAGCGTTGGAACCTGCTGCATCCCGAGGCCCAGCCCAGACACAGCTACCTGGAGACCCAGTTGGGAGCGCATCCCGGGCCGGTGGTGGCGGCCACCGACTATATCCGCACCTATGCCGATCAGATCCGGCCCTATCTGGGACAGCGCCGCTACCTGGTATTGGGTACCGACGGCTTCGGTCGTAGCGACATGCGTGCCCAGTTGCGCAAATTCTTCGAGGTCAACCGTTACTACGTCACCCTGGCGGCGCTCAAATCCCTGGCGGACGAGGGGATGCTGCGGCTGGATCAGGTCTCCGAGGCGATCCGCCGCTATCGCATCGACCCGGAAAAACCCAATCCGGCCAAGGTCTGAGGACTCGCCATGAGATCGACACAAGCTCAAGCTCGTAGGGTGCGCACGGCGCACCGATCAAGAAGGGCGTGCGGTACACAGCCGGGTAGGGTCCGCTCTGCGGACCTTGGTGGATTGCCGACCGACAATGAAATGGTCCGCGTAGCGGACCCTACAAGGGCTTAATGACAATGGAGCCTAGCGTGGGAACCGAAGCAGAAGTCCGTTTGCCGGATATCGGCGATTTCGCCAACGTCAGCGTCATTGAAATCCTGGTGGCCCCCGGGGATCGGGTCGCCAAGGACGCCTCCATGATCACCCTGGAAAGCGACAAGGCGACCATGGAGATCCCCGCGCCCTTCGCCGGTCGGGTCCAGGAACTGAAGATCAAGCTGGGCGACAAGCTGAGCAAGGGTGATCTCATCCTGCTCATGCAGCCCGAAGCGGCCCCCGTGCAGACATCCGCCCCCGAATCGCCGCCGCGGACCTCACCGACGCCACCGCCATCGCCCCGGATCGCCAGCCCGGCGGAGGTCGAGCTGCTCCTGCCGGACATCGGCGATTTTCATGATGTCGGTATCGTCGAGCTGTTGGTCAAGCCGGGGGATCGGGTCGAAATCGACAGCTCCCTGCTCACTCTGGAAAGCGACAAGGCGACCATGGAGATCCCTTCGCCCCAGGCCGGGGTCATCACCAGACTGGTGGTCAAGATCGGCGACAAGGTCAACCGTGGCGATCTCCTCGCCTATCTGCAACCGGAGGCCCAGTCGACCGCGGTCGCACCCCCCAGGCCAACGCCGGAACCGGAGCCGTCCGAGGCGACAGCCCGTCGCCTGCCGGGAGAAAAGGAACACCAACAACCGCCGGTGCTACCCCGGCCCGAGGACATGGTAGCCATCGCCGTCGGACGGAAACCCCATGCCAGTCCGGCGGTACGTCGTTTTGCCCGGGAGTTGGGGGTGGAGTTGGCCCTGGTCATGGGTTCGGCGCCCAAGGGCCGCATCACCAAGGAGGATGTCCAAGGCTTCATCAAACAGGCGCTACGGGGAGGCGTCGCCCGGGCGCCAGCGCCTCCCGGTGCCTTGGCGCTGCCAAGCCTGCCGGTGGTCGATTTCGCCAAGTTCGGTCCTATCGAACAGGTGCCGCTCGAACGCATCCGGAAACTCAGCGGCGCCCATATGCACCGCAGTTGGTTGCATATCCCCCACGTCACCCAGTTCGACGAGGCGGACATCACCGACCTGGAGTCCTTCCGCAAGCAACAGGCGGAGGTCCTCGGTAAGACCGGACTCAAGCTCAGCCTGCTGCCCTTCCTGCTCAAGGCCTGCGCGACGGCCCTGCAGGCGATGCCCAGGTTCAACGCCTCGCTGGCCCCCGACAACGAGCAGCTGATTCTGAAACAGTATCGACACATCGGGGTGGCGGTGGATACCCCCAAAGGACTGGTGGTGCCGGTCATACGGGACGTCGATCGCAAAGGGATCGCCGAACTGGCCCGCGAACTCGGCGAAATCAGCGCCAAGGCCCGTGAAGGGAAGCTCCTGCCGGGCGACATGCAGGGCGGGAGTTTTTCCATCTCCAGCCTTGGGGGTATCGGCGGCACCCAGTTCGCCCCCATCGTCAATGCCCCGGAGGTCGCCATCCTCGGCGTCTCCAAGTCGCAGACGCGCCCCGTCTGGAATGGCCAGGAGTTCGTTCCCCGGCTCATGCTGCCCTTCTCCCTCTCCTACGATCACCGGGTGATCGACGGCGCCGAAGGGGTGCGCTTCACCGGCTATCTGGCTTCCCTGCTCGGCGACATCCGACGCCTGCTGCTCTGAGCGGAGGCGAATGAAGGCCGTGCCCGACATCGGAACAGGGCAGGTCTAACCCTTTGGTTCCCTCACCCCCATGAATAGGGGTGAGGGGATACGTCTCTGAAACTACAGCCCTCACCCTAGCTCTCATCGTCTCGAATAGCGCTCGGCGGCTCCCGGGCCAGAGCGCTGTAGCTCGGTTATTTGTTCTCTAATAGAGAACGATATCACTTAAAACACAACTATTGTTCTCTTTATAAGAACTATAAATGGCCTTTTCCAGCCGAGGCCCGGCTCCTTTCGGCTGGTTATGAGCACCGCAAAACTCAGCGCTTGGCCCGAACCATGAAGCTGGGCGAGGGCGCTCATCCCCTCCCCCAGGACGCCATAGCGTCTCTTGTTTGGCCACTGTCGAATGCCTGTCCATTCTCCGGGAACAGGCCTCGGCCTTACCTGTTTCGGCCCGCTCCCAAACCAGCCAGCGGCGGCGGCCCAGCTTGTTGGCGATCGAGTCATTTTGGCAAAAGTGTCGACACTTATTCTTGACAGTCGCCGTTATCAGGGCTTAAATAGGCATATTCCATCAATATTGTCGACAGAAATGACCGCCGCCCTCATCGATCCCCAGATCGAGTTGCCGCTCAACAACCTCTCCGACCGCCTCTTCCAGAAGCTGCGGGAGGCCATCGTCGAGGGGCAAATCCCTCCCGGCAGCAAGCTCAGCGAGCCCGAGTTGGCCCGGGATCATGGGGTCAGTCGGGGTCCGTTGCGGGAGGCCATCAGCCGCCTCGAGGCCTGCGCCCTGGTCGAGCGCAAGCCGAATCTGGGGTCGCGGGTGGTGCGTCTCTCCGCCGAAGGCTTGGTGGAGGTCTATCTGATGCGGGAGGTCCTCGAAGGGCTGGCGGCGCGACTGGCCGCCGAGCGCATGAGCGACGCGGAGATCACCGGCCTGCAGAATCTGCTCCAACAACACCGCGAGCAGGTGGAACAGGACGAAGGCCACGCCTATTTCCAGCAGGAAGGGGATCTGGATTTTCATTACCGCATCGTCCAGGGCAGTCGCAACGAGCGCCTGATCCGCATCCTCGGCGAGGATCTCTATCACCTGATCCGCATGTATAGATATCAACTGGGCATGGCCAGCCCCCGGGCCTTTCCCGCCTTGCAGGAACACGCCCAATTGCTCGACGTCATCGGCCAGCGCGACGGCGAACTCGCCGAAGTGCTGATGCGACACCATATCCGCGCCGCCCGCCGCAATGTGGAACACCGCATCCAGCGACAGGCGGGCGCCATCTTGCCATCCATAATTACGGAGGAGACCCCATGAACCCCCAAGAGACCCCGGGGAGCCGGCTGCGCCGTGCCCTGGGGGAAGAGCGTCCCTTGCAACTGATCGGCGTCATCAACGCCTATCATGCCGTCATGGCCGAACGTGTCGGCTATCGCGCCCTCTATCTCTCCGGAGGTGGGGTGGCGGCGGGGTCACTGGCGCTGCCGGATCTCGGCATCAGCAGCCTGCACGACGTGCTGGAGGATGTGCGGCGCATCACCTATGTCACCGAGCGCCCGCTACTGGTGGATGCGGATACGGGTTTCGGCTCCAGCGCCTTCAACGTGGCGCGCACGGTGCGGGAACTCATCCGCGCCGGGGCGGCGGGCTGCCATATCGAGGACCAGGTGCAGGCCAAACGCTGCGGTCATCGCCCAGGGAAGGCCATCGTCAGCAAAGGCGAGATGGTCGACCGCATCAAGGCGGCGGCGGACGCCCGTAGCGCCGATTTCGTCATCATGGCCCGCACCGATGCCTTGGCGGGCGAGGGTCTGGACGCGGCCATCGATCGCGCCCAGGCCTGCGTCGAGGCCGGGGCGGATATGATCTTCCCGGAGGCGGTGCACGAACTCGAACAGTATCGCCGTTTCGTTCAAGCGGTGCCGGTGCCGGTGCTGGCCAACATCACCGAGTTCGGCAAGACGCCCCTGTTCACCACCAGCGAACTGGCCTCGGTTGGGGTCGCCATCGCCCTCTATCCGCTGTCGGCCTTCCGCGCCATGAACCGGGCGGCGCTCGGGGTATTCGAGGCCATCCGCCGCGACGGTACCCAGCAGAATGTGCTGGATCGCATGCAGACCCGCGCCGAGTTGTACGACTTTCTCAACTACCACGCCTACGAGCGCAAGCTCGATCAACTCTTCAGCCAAGGGGGGGAGTCCTCATGAGCAGCCCAGAACCCCTGCCGGTTGCCGGCAGAAAGAAATCCGTCGCCCTGTCCGGTACCGCGGCGGGTAACACCAGCATCTGTACCGTGGGTCTGAGCGGGAACGACCTCCATTACCGCGGCTACGACATCCTCGATTTCGCCGACAAGGCCGAGTTCGAGGAGATCGCCTATCTGCTCATCCACGAGAAACTGCCCACCGCCGCCGAGCTGCACAACTACAAGGAACACCTGCACGAGCTGCGCGGCCTGCCGGCGGCCCTGAAACGGGTGCTGGAGCAACTCCCGGCCTCCACCCATCCCATGGACGTGCTGCGCACCGGCTGTTCGGTACTGGGCACCATGGAACCGGAACGGGAGGCCCACACCATCTCCGGCGCCCGTATCCTCGGCGATCGCCTGGTGGCCTGTTTCGGCTCCATGCTGCTCTATTGGTATCACTACAGCCATCAGGGGCGGCGCATCGCGGTGGAAACCGAGGACGAGTCCATCGGCGGGCATTTCCTGCATCTCTTGCACGGCCGCAAACCGCCCGAGCACTGGGTACGGGCCATGCACACCTCGCTGAATCTCTATGCCGAGCATGAGTTCAACGCCTCCACCTTCACCGCCCGGGTCATCGCCGGTACCGGCTCGGATATCTACTCCTGCGTCTCCGGTGCCATCGGCGCCCTGCGCGGTCCCAAGCACGGCGGGGCCAATGAGGTCGCCTGCGACATCCAGCAACGCTATCTCTCCGCCGACGAGGCCGATCTGGATATCCGCGAGCGCCTGGAGCGCAAGGAGATCATCATCGGCTTCGGTCATCCGGTCTATACCATCAGCGATCCCCGCAACAAGGTGATCAAGGCGGTGGCGCGGCGCCTCTCGGAGGCCAGCGGCGAGATGCTGATGTTTCAGGTGGCCGAGCGGCTGGAAAAGGTGATGTGGGAAAAGAAAAAGATGTTCCCCAACCTCGACTGGTTCTCCGCGGTGGCCTACAACGCCATGGGCATCCCCACCCCCATGTTCACCCCCATCTTCGTCATGTCGCGCATCACCGGTTGGGTCGCCCACATCATCGAACAGCGGGTCGACGGCAAGATCATCCGTCCCAGCGCCAACTACCTGGGACCGCCGAACCTGCCCTGGCTGCCGATCACAGCCCGTATTTAGGTGATTTCCGAAAAGGCACTACTAGCTTGTAGGTCGGCATTCCCATGCCGACGACTGATTCTGCATCCAGCTTGTAGCACCCAATGGCGGCAAAGGGTTGCCGCCCTACGGCTGAATTCCCCTGATTTCCGGAGACTATTTTCATGAGTGGACATCACGCCGATACCAACATCCGCCCGGCCCCGGATCGGGAGTTGGTCGACATCGCCGACTACATCTGCGACTACGCCATCTCCAGCCACGAGGCCTATGACACCGCCCGCAACTGTCTGATGGATTCCCTGGGCTGCGCCATGCTGGCCCTGCAATACCCGGAATGCACCAAGCATCTGGGTCCCATCGTCCCCGGCACCCTGGTGCCTCAAGGGGCGCGGGTGCCCGGCACCCAGCACCTGCTCGATCCGGTCAAGGCCGCCTGGGACATCGGCGCCCTGGTACGCTGGCTCGACTTCAACGACACCTGGCTGGCCGCCGAATGGGGTCACCCCTCGGACAATCTTGGTGCCATCCTCGCCATGTCCGACTGGCTGTCCCGCAAGGCCCTGGCCGAGGGCAAGCTGCCGATGCGCATGGGCCAGGTCCTGGGCTACATGATCAAGGCCCACGAGATCCAGGGCGTGTTGGCGCTGGAGAACAGCTACAACCGCGTCGGTCTCGACCATGTGGTGTTGGTCAAGGTGGCCTCGGCGGCGGTGACCGCCCAGATGCTCGGCGCCAACAAGGAGCAGGTGATCGACGCCGTCTCCCAGGCCTGGGTGGATGGACAATCGCTGCGCACCTATCGTCACGCCCCCAACACCGGCTCGCGCAAGTCCTGGGCGGCGGGCGACGCCAGCTCCCGGGGCGCGCGGCTGGCGATGATGACCATGCGCGGCGAGATGGGCCTGCCCTCGGTGCTCACCGCGCCCAAGTGGGGCTTCTATGACGTGCTCTTCAAGGGCAACCGCTTCGCCTTCCAGCGCCCCTACGGCAGCTATGTGATGGAGAACATCCTGTTCAAGATCAGCTTCCCCGCCGAGTTCCATGCCCAGACCGCGGTGGAATGCGCCATGAAACTCCACCCGGAGGTCAAGGATAGGTTGGACCAGATCGAGCGCATCGAACTCAGCACCCAGGAATCCGCAGTCCGCATCATCAGCAAGGACGGCCCCCTGTACAACCCGGCCGATCGCGATCACTGCCTGCAATACATGGTCGCCGTACCCCTGATCCATGGGGCGCTCACCGCCCGTCATTACGAGGACGACGTCGCCGCCGATCCGCGCATCGACGCCCTGCGCGGCAAGATGCGGGTGGTGGAAGACCCCCGCTACAGCGCCGACTATCTGGACCCAGACAAACGTTCCATCGCCAACGCGATCCAAGTGTTCTTCCAGGACGGCAGCCACACCGAGAAGGTGGAGATCGAATACCCCATCGGCCACCGTCGTCGCCGCGGCGAGGGCATTCCGGTGCTGGAGCGCAAGTTCAGCGACGCCTTGCGGACCCGCTTCCCCAAGGCCCAGGCCGAGCGCATCTTCCGCCTCTGCCTGGATGCGGAGCGGCTCGCCGCGACGCCGGTGAACGAGTTCACCGATCTCTTCGTGATCTGATTGAGCTGGGGTGGTTGCGCGCCTCGGGGCCAGGGGCTGGAAACCCAGGCTCCGAGGCGACGACAACCGCTCCTCGCTCATACCAATCCTTATTAGGCTGTCCCTGATCGGCCGCCGAGAGGCGCGGGCTGGCCCGCGCTGTCATCTTCCCGTGGCACGAGCGCCGGCAATCTCGGATCAAGTCCGAGGAGACGCTTACACCCCGCATCGCTCCCAGGCCTGGGGTTATATAGCCGATTTTCGTTCTCCATTCGAGAACAATTCCGTTGCCATGGAGATATTGTTCTCGAAAAAAGAACGAAAAATGGCCATTTTCAGCCCAGGCCCGGAACAACCCCGCCGCCAGGCCGATTCCTGACCGGCATGGAGACTTGCCCCCTCGGCTCAGGGACGTTCAGCCATTGGGCACGTCCTGGATCAGGTTCCGGATATCGCGCATCGGTGGCGCGCCAAACTGGCGGCTGTATTCCCGGCTGAATTGGGAAGGACTCTCGTAGCCGACCCGAAAGGCCGCCGTCGAGGCATCGACGTGCTCCGTCAACATCAGCCGCCGCGCCTCGTTCAGGCGTATGCGCTTCTGGAACTGGAGCGGGCTCAGTGCCGTCATGGCGCGGAAGTGGCTATGGAAGGCCGAGGCACTCAACCCCGCCTGGTCCGCCAGCTCCTCTACCCGCAATGACCGGGCGAAGTTCTCCTTCAGCCAGTCGATGGTCTGGGCAATGCGATAGCCATGGTGACCGACCGAGGCGATCTGCCGCAGGCGTGGACCCTGTTCCCCGGTCAGCAGACGATAGGTGATCTCCTGCTGGATGAGGGGTGCCAGGACCCCGATGTCCCTGGGGTGATCGAGGAGATCGATCAGGCGGTTGAAAGCCTCGAGCAGGGGCGGCGCGACCTCACTGACCGCCACTCCAAGGCGATCCTTCGGTGGGTCGGCCAGTGGCCGGTCACCGCTCAGCATGAGTTGAGCGACCAGGCGCAGGTCGAGCGCCATCGTCAATCCCAGGAAGGGTCGCTCTGAGCTGGCTTCGATGACCTGTGTCACCACCGGCAGGTCCACGGCGGTGATGAGAAAGTGGTTGGCATCGTAGACATAGGCCTCTTTACCCAGGAACAGGCGCTTGCTCCCCTGACCGACCAGGCAAATGCTGGCGGCCAGCAAATAGCTCACCGGCTCGGTGGGGGTCTCCCGGCGATAGAGGCTCAAACCCCGGATCGGGGTGTCGCATTGATCTCTGTCCGCGGTCCAGCGGGCGATACGCCCCGCCAGGCTCGCAGCTGCCCCCTCTTGGCCCCCTTTCTCTGCGTTCATCACCCCTCCCGTCGTTCCACCACTGATTCATCCGCAGTCTATCGCCGCCCTCTGGGACCCACAACGAGACCCTCTCGACCAGAAGAGAATCAGGCAATGATCGACAAGAATCGGACAAGGCACGCGGGACTCATGGAGTTACAAAAAGTTCTAATAGCCTGTGGCCAGAGATGTCGGCAGCGGCTTGTGGACAAGCGGAAGCTTTCCTCGCCTGGAGGATCAGGCAAGAATCGGCCAGGATTGTTCTAACGCCGATCCCGCCCGCCGTCCTAGAGTTTAGACAACCAATCCCGATCACCCATCAGAGGAGCACCGCGATGAACTTCGAATACCTGAATCCGACCCGCCTCGTCTTCGGCGCCGGCAGCCTCGCTCGCCTGGGCGAGTTCGCGCGGCCTTACGGCACCCGCGCCCTGCTGGTGACCGGCGGCGGCAGCGTCAAACACAGCGGCACCTTTGACCGCGCGCTCAAGAGTCTGACCGAGGCCGGGGTGTCGATATTCGAGTGCGAGGGGGTAGAGCCAAACCCGCGCATTACCTCGGTCCGGCGGGGGGCGCGGATCGCCCGTGAGAACCGGTGCGAGCTGGTCATCGCCCTCGGCGGCGGCAGCGTGATGGACGCCGCCAAGGTGATGGCGGCGGCGGTGCTCTACGACGGCGACCCCTGGGACATGATCCTGCATGGCCAGCCGGAGCCTTACCGCCCGGTCCAGGCCCTGCCGCTGATTACGGTCCCGACCCTGGCCGCTACTGGCTCCGAGATGAACTGCGGCGCGGTCATCACCAATGAGGAAACCCAGGAGAAGTCCTTCGTCCAGGCCGAGTGCCTCTACCCCAGGGTGGCGCTCCTCGATCCGGAGCTGACCCGCACCGTACCCAGGGATCAAACCGCCTACGGCGTCTGCGATCTGATCACCCACGTCACCGAGAGCTATTTCAACGGCAGCGGCTGCACGCCGATCCAGGACCGCATCGCCGAGGGCGTGATTTTGACCGCCATGGAGTACGGCCCGAAAGCGATCGAGGATGGCAACGACCTCAACGCGCGCGCCCAGGTCCAGTGGGCGGCCACGGTGGCCCTGAATGGCTGGGTGCAGTCGGGGAGCGGGAGTGTCGGCTATCCCGTACACATGATCGAGCATACGGTCTCCGCCTACCACGACATCACCCATGCCGCTGGCCTGGCGATCATCAACCCGGCGTGGATGCGCTTTGCGGTGAAGAACAATACGCCCAGGTTCGTGCAGTTCGCCGAGCGCCTCTTCGGCCTATCCGGAACAGGCCCGGAGGACCTGGAGTGCGCACTGACCGGCATCGACCGCTTCGAGGCCTTTCTCAAGTCCATCGGCTGCCCGACATGCTTCTCCGACTTGGGGATCGACGACCGCCTGATCGAGACCTACGCCCGGGAGACCCTGCGCATCATCCATGACCAAAAGGGCCGGCTGCCGTCCCGTCCGCCGATGACCGAAGCGGATATCGTCGCGGTGCTACAAGCCGCCTTGTAGTCGCCTCCCCTGCCCGCGCACAGCCTGTTACGGCAGGGGAAGGAAGTCCGGTGATCCTGGAGGCTGTTTCCGATAGGGATAGAAGTATTGGTTCCCTGGTGATTGATCTTCCTTGAACAGTCCGACAGAGGGCGGTTGCCTGGAAACGGCCCGGGGGGGCGGAAAGGCCAGGCGGGTCCGTGCCCTCCCTTTTCCGCCCTGTCCGGGGTTACTTCAGATCGAAGCGATCCAGGTTCATGACCTTGTCCCAGGCGGCGACGAAGTCGCGCACGAATTTCTCCTTGGCATCGTCCTGGGCGTAGACCTCGGCCAGTGCCCGCAACTGGGAGTTGGAACCGAACACCAGATCGACGCGGGTGGCGGTCCACTTCAGCTCACCGGTGGCGCGATCGCGGCCCTCGAACAGGTCTGCGGCCTCGGAGGTGGGTTTCCATACCGTACCCATGTCCACCAGGTTGACGAAGAAGTCGTTGCCGAGGGTGCCGGGTCGATCGGTGAAGACGCCATGGGTCGAGCCACCGACATTGATGTTGATGGCGCGCAGGCCACCGATGAGGACGGTCATCTCAGGCGCGGTCAGCGTCAGGAGCTGGGCCTTGTCGAGCAAGAGTTCCTCGACCGGCACCCGCGAGGGTCCCTTGAGGTAGTTGCGGAAGCCGTCGGCGACGGGCTCCAGCACCTCGAAGGAAACGACATCGGTCTGCTCCTGGGTGGCGTCGGTGCGTCCCGGGGCGAAGGGTACCTCGATGTCGTGCCCAGCCGCCTTGGCGGCCTGCTCCACCGCGGCGCAACCGCCCAGCACGATGAGGTCGGCCAGGGAGACCCGCTTGCCGCCGCTTTGGGCGGCGTTGAACTGGGCCTGGACGGCTTCGAGGGCGGCCAACACCTTGGCTAACGACTCGGGCTGGTTGACCTCCCAATCCTTCTGTGGGGCCAGACGGAGGCGCGCACCGTTGGCGCCGCCGCGCTTATCCGAGCCGCGGAAACTGGAGGCCGAGGCCCAGGCGGTTGACACCAGCGCGGAGACCGACAAGCCGGTGGCCAGGATCCGCGCCTTCAAGGCCTCGATGTC
>JBPOHE010000084.1:0-74945 GCA_052035915.1 Pseudomonadota bacterium | reverse complement strand
AAGCGGGTGGTGCGCTCGACGAAGGTGGCGATCCCACCGCGATTCTTTGGGTTCACCACGGAATCCCCTTCCCAATCGCCGACCCGGGTGCGTTCGGCGACCTCGGGGGGGCGCTGGTCGATGTCGACGCGGTCGGGAATCCGGCTGTACGCCGGTTTCCGGCTATGGCGGCGAAGGCGCGCCGGCCGTGGTCGCCACAGGGATCGGGAGTGCGTTCCCCCTTTCTCGGCCTCCCGGTAGATCCACTGGTAGATACTTTCGTGACTCAGATGCCAGCTGGGGTCATCGGGGTGCTGTTGGCGTAACTGGGCACTGATGATCTCAGGCGACCAGTCACGCTCAAGCCCTTCAGTAACCGCCTGAAGAAGTTCTGGTTTTTCGAGGCGCGGACGGCGACGGGGGTGATGGAGACGCTCCTGAGCCCGTGAGTCGGCGAGTTGACTGTCGTAGACGCCATTCTGACTATGGCGCTTCAACTCCCGACCAATCGTGGTGTGACATCGCCCCATCAGTTGGCCAATGGCCCGGTTGGAGTTTCCCTCTCGGTGAAGATACTCAATCAGGCGACGATGGGATTCGGTAAGATGATGGTAGGGCATCGTGAGGCTCCCGTAGGTTTCGGCTTGAGTAACCTCAATCCTACCCGATTCTTCACGGTGCCCTCCTTACCCCCCCCCATGGTGCACTTGGAGGTTGAATCCGCCTAACCGGAACAATCCCCGCCTTCATTCTCGCTAATGGATAGCGAGACGATCCTTCGCCAGCCCATGCGCGGCTACAACTCGACCCGCCGATAGAGTTCCGCAAGACTCAAGGTAAGGGCCAGGGACTCCAAGAGCAGCTCCCCCTCCGTGTAGACCTCCGCCACCCAGCCATGGGCACGCCGATGGATTTCTACCTGAGGAAAGTCCTGGGCAATGAGCAGATACTCCCGCAAGCTGTCCAGTTCCCGATAGGAAAAGAATTTCTCGAAGCGGTCGGTCCGTTCCGTAGCCCGGGAGAGGACCTCGGCGATCAGGCAGGGGCGTTGCCGATAATAGCTTTCCCGATCCGTGGGATCACAGGAGACCAGCGCATCCGGGTAATAGAAACTCTCCTGGCGGGCGGTGGCGATCCGCACCTTCATGTCGCTGATGAAGACCTGGCAGCGATCCGGCAGCCGGTTGGAGAGGATGCTTCCCAGGTTGAGGGTGATGAGCCCATGCCGATCGCTCGCACCGACCATGGCATAGACCTGTCCATCCAGGTATTCGTGGCGGATCTGACTGTCCTCCTCGCCCCTGAGATAGTCTTCCACTGAGATCCGACTGACACTCCGCTCGGCTCGCATTCGCCTCTCCCCGATCACTTGACTCTGATTCCCTGAGCATAGAGGAGCCACTAGGCCGGGGCAATCCGCACCCCGGCCCCGGCTTGAGCGATCGACTCAGCGACAGGACACCACGGCGCCGCTGGCGTTGGTGCAGGTGCCGGTATGACTGACACCCGACCCCGAGGCGTAACTGGTGGTGCCATTGTAACTGGCGCTGCTGCTGGCGGACTGGACGCTGGTGGAGCGGGAACCGCCGCCGCTGCCGTCGGCATAGCGGACGCCGCTGCCCTGGGTCTGGAAACTGCCCCGTTGCCCCGAACCCGCGGCCCCGCTCTGATGGGTGGTGGTGCCGTCGGCGCTATGGGTGGTCAGACCGGCCCGGCCCGCCCGTCCGCCATTGGGTCCCTTGACGGCACCGCCGCTGCCGGCAACCGCATTGCCCTGGCCATCGCTGACGTAGCCATGGCCACCGGCCCCGGCGGAGTATGGTCCGCTAAAGGCCCGACCAGAACCGCCGCTCACCCCTCCGGCGGCGTTTTCCCGGGCAAAGCGTCCGCTGGCGAAACCACCGGCCTCGACCTGGGTCGCAAACAGAGAGAAGGCGGTGATGGTGGCGGCAGCGATGAGGTTGATCGTCTTCATGTTGTATCCCCTTGTTCGGTGATTGGATGTGATTGGATGTTTCGGTTATCGGTATTTAAAGAGCGCGCGCGTCGCTCATTCAGCCCAGCAGATTGACCAACAGGCGCCGCAGCCGGTCGAAACGGGCCAGACGCTCCTTGATGTCGTCACGCACCACGGCCTTCTGCTCCGGGCTCATGCTGGCGTAGAGGGCCAGACGTCGATCGCGGTTGGCCCGCATGGCGGCGATGAGGCTATCCACCGCCGGTTGGGCCTGGGCCACCACCACCTCCAGATCCGGCTCGGGCTTGCCCAACTCCTCGTCCAGCACCTCACGCACCTGGCTCAGACGAGCACGGAGTAGTTGCCGGTTGTCCTCCGCCGCGAACTGGATCTGTTGCCACATGGCCTGTTGGTTCAGATTCAGATGCAGCTTCTGATAGACCTCGGCGCTCACCGGGGCGATGACCCCCAGGCCGGCGTCGTTGTTTCCCACCACTTCGGCGGTCACCAGCGCCCCGCCGCCAAGGCCGATGGCCACCAAAGCGGCCGTTGTCCAGGTTATGACTCTATTCATGGCTCTACCTTTTGGATCGATGGATTGGCTGTTGCTCGACAGCGTTGCGTCCTGTCGATGGGTAGCAGTCTAGGGGGCGGGGATTTCCCAACTCTGTCCAACTCCGGCGACTGTGCAACCGGATGTGTCGGACCATGGGTCCGGCAACACTTTGTTACAAACCAGACCCTTGCCGGTGACCCTTGGCCTTGGTCATAGTGTCCGCATCGGAAAACCGCACGAATGAGGAGTGCGCCATGAGCCAACCCAAGATCCTGGTCGTGGACGACGACATCCGGCTGCGCGCCCTGCTGGAGCGCTATTTGGCGGAACAGGGTTTTGCCGTGCAGGCGGTTGCCGACGGCAAACAGATGGACCGCCTGCTCGATCGGGAGGTATTCGACCTCCTGGTGCTGGATCTGATGTTGCCGGGGGAGGACGGCCTCTCCATCTGCCGCCGTCTGCGGGGTCAGGACAACCCCATGCCGATCCTCATGCTCACCGCCCGGGGGGACGAGGTGGACCGGATCGTCGGGCTGGAGCTGGGGGCCGACGACTATCTGCCCAAGCCCTTCAATCCCCGGGAGCTGGTGGCGCGCATCAAGGCCATCCTGCGTCGCCACAGCCGCCCGGCGCCGGGAGCCCCGGCCACCCAGGAAGAAAACATCGACTTCGGCCCCTTCAGTCTCGATCTGGCGACACGGGAACTGCGCCGCGACGGTCAGGTGTTGCCCCTCACCAGCGGCGAATTCGCCGTCCTCAAGGTACTGGTGAGCCATCCGCGCCAGCCGCTCTCCAGGGACAAACTCATGACCCTGGCCCGGGGACGGGACCACGGCGCCTTCGATCGCAGCATCGACGTCCAGCTCTCCCGCCTGCGCAAGCTCATCGAGACCGACCCCGCCCAACCCAGATATCTGCAAACGGTCTGGGGTGTCGGCTATGTCTTCGTCCCCGACGGTAGCCCGCGATGAAACTCCTCCCCACCACCGCCTTCGGTCGCACCGCCTTGCTGATCGCCCTGGTGCTGTTGGTCACCCAGGCCGCCATGGGCCTGGCGCTACGCCTCTTCGTGGTCGGACCCGGGGTGGAACACATGGCGCAGCTCTTTGCCGCCCAACTCGACAGCCTCGGCGGCCTTCTCGCCGGTCTGGAACCGGACCAACGCCGGGCGGCCATGCAGCAGCTGGCGCAACGCCGGGGTATCCCGGTGCACCCGGAGGCTGGCGCCCCCGCCGACAGCCAGGTCGAGTTCTATTACCAGAAACGCTTTCTGCAACGCTTGCGGGAACTCCTGGGCGGCGGCGTCGAGGCCCGGGTGCAGCGGCAACCCCTCGCCATCCTCTGGGTGCACGCCCGCCCCGAGGACGACTATTGGCTCGGCCTCTCGCTCAAGCATCTGGAAGGCGGGGCCTCGACCCTGCTGCTGCTGTTGCTGGGCTCGATCGGCCTGGCTTCATTCGCCGGCGCCTTCGTGCTCGCCCGTCACATCAACCGCCCATTGCAACAACTGGCCCTGGCCGCCGCCAAGGTGGGCCAAGGCGAGCAGCCCGCCCCCATCGAACCCGGTGGACCGGCGGAGATCCAGGCCCTGGGCCGGGCCTTCGAACGCATGGCCCAGGACGTGCGGCGCCTGGCCCAGGACCGGGAACTGCTGCTGGCGGGCATCTCCCACGACCTGCGCACCCCCCTGGCACGCTTACGGCTCGCCGCCGAGATGATGGACGAGGCCGACCCGGATCTGCGCGACGGCATCGTCGCCGATGTGGAGGACATGGACGCCATCATCACCCAGTTCCTCGCCTATGTGCGTGATGGGCGCGACGAGCCCCGGCTGGAGCTGGATCTGAACGCCCTGGTGGAGGAGGTCTGCCGCCGCCACGAAGGGGCTGGACGAAGCATCCAGCTTGAACTCGCCCCGCTCCCGACCCTTTCCCTTCGCCCCCTGGCCGTCAAACGGCTGCTCGCCAACCTGGTGGACAACGCCTTTTATTACGGCGCCGAACCCGTTGCCGTGCAGACCCGGCGGCTGCCGGACGGGGTCCGCCTCAGTGTGCTGGACCATGGCCCGGGCCTCCCGCCCGAACACCTGGAAAGCCTGTTCCAACCCTTCACCCGCCTGGACCAGGCCCGCGCCGGCAAGGGCAGCGGCCTCGGACTCGCCATCGCCCGCCGCATCGCCCGCCTCCATGGCGGCGAACTGAGCCTCCACAACCGCCCGCAAGGCGGCCTCGAGGCGAGATTGGAGTTGAAAACGAGTTAGCGGAGGGGTGGAACCTGGTAGGGTCCGCTGCGCAGACCATCTTTCCGATGATGTGAATCGAAACTGATGCGATCGTTCCTCTCATGGTCGGCGGGGCGAGACGGATGCTGATGACCACATTGAAATGGTCCGCGCAGCAGACCCTACGATACTGCCGTCACCCATGTCACCCAATGAACCAGAAGAGGGAGGATCACATCCGTTCAGTTCACATCATGACCGAGCCAGAAAGATGGTCCGCACAGCGGACCCTACCCGGCTGGGTTCGGCGGACGGCCCAGCCGATCGACGTCCGCACTATCCGAGTGGTGAGACAAGCGGGCTAGGTCGTGGTGTTGGTGTTGCCTTCACTTGGCTTGGGATCCCTGGTTGCCGGTGGGAAGGAACACTCCACCGTCACCTTGAGGGTACTTTCCACCTTCCCCGAAGTGATATAGGGGATACCCGCCTGGCCGCCAATGTTGAGGCCGAATTCCAGCTTCACCTTGTCCACGTTGGCGAGGGCCAAATCGCGAAAGGGCGCCAAGGCCCGAGTGGCAAAGGCGCGCAAGGTCTGTTCCACCTGTTCCAAACGCCCTTCGGAAACAGCCGCCTCTACCCCGCCGCGGGCGTTCCTTTGCCTGCCTTGCTCGGGAGAGACTTCCGGGATCTCCGCCTCCATGTCGCTTTCCACATAGATCAACACCTTGTCGTCATCTTTATCCAGCAAGGGCACCAGGCGCTTCATCATGTCATCCTCTCCATACTGATCTAGAATCGGTGAAGCTATCGGAAAGCATGAGAAGGAACAAGAATAGCCATGACCAGACAGGCGCTCATCGTCGGCATCAACCGCTACACCAGCCTCAACAGACTTCGCCTCCCGGCCCTGGACGCCGACGCCATCGCGCGGCTGCTGGAACAGCACGGCGAGTTCAAGATCACCCGCCTGCCGGAGGTGATCGCCTCGGACCACACCCTGGCCGTCGGCGGCGAAGTGGCCGTCACCGCCGAGGCGCTGGAGGCGGCCATCATCCAGCTCTTCAAGCCCGACGGCCCGGAGCACCCCGACACCGCGCTCCTCTTCTTCGCCGGCCACGGCCTGCAACGCAAGCGCGGTGTTACCGAAGGCTATCTCGCCACCACCGATGCCGACCTCAAGACCAACTGGGGCGTCTCCCTCAATTGGCTGCGCGAGCTGCTGCAAGAGAGCCCGGTCCAGAACCAGATCGTCTGGCTCGACGCCTGCCACAGCGGCGAGCTGTTCAACTACCGCGACTACGAGCCCACCGCCTCCCGCAACCGCTGCTTCATCGCCGCGGCACGCTCCTTCGAGGTGGCTTACGAAGATACAACCGGCAGCCACGGCATCCTCACCAAGGCCCTGCTGGAGGCCCTGAACCCCACCCAAACCCAGGCGGACGTGGACAACCACGGCCTGGTGGCGCACATCGCGGCCCGGCTCAAGAAGGAGACCCAATCCCCGGTCTGCAACAACGCTGGCGAACCAATAATTCTTACGTTCCGTCGCCAAATAGATCAGCCCTTAGATATCGGAGAAACACTACTTATAGAACTCCATGCCAAACAGGCAAGAACATATTCAAAAATATTATTTAACCATATTTTAAGGAGCTTTTGCCGCTCACTTCTGGATTCTGAGACATCTTTTCTTGGCTATGCATCAAGAATAATAGAACGTGTTAAAGTCCTTGATGAGTGCAAAGCTATCAATCTTAAAAAAAATGCACTATCGCTGGAACCTCCTCGTATCTCCGGCCGAAATAATCTACGACATCCCACAGAAGACGAACTTATAAAGCATCATTACATAGAGGCTGTCAAAACAATTAGGTCTGCTTTAACTCGCTCAATCGCCGTCAGCTGCTCTACTTCAGTGCCAAGCATCATTGGAGTTATTAAAAGCCTCGCAAGTCGTTACGAGCTCACCATATCGATTGATTTCAGCGACCGCAATTCTCGCTTTCAAGTTGGTAGAATCAGTATGGCGCTTTATGACGAAATCGATTTTTTGGTCTGCGCTGATGCTCCATATATGCTTGTCGGCTCAAATAAAGCTTCTTCTTATATAAGGTTATTTCCAATTTATTTGGCAGAACAATTCCTTATTAAAAAGAAATCTCTCGCCCCGCCCCGTTATGATAAAATACATGTAGTATGGGGCACTTCTGGTCACGAGTATTTATTACTTGAACAGCCACGCATCAATTCCGATTCTATACTTCCGTTTGAGACCGATATTTATCGTTATTTATTGAACATTATGGAGCCAGGCAATAAAATGCTGGCATGGGATCCAATTGCATCAGAAGCCAAACGACTCCCAGAGTTTTTGGTTTCCGAAGAATCGGCTTTTGATTCGAGTATATCTATTTATTGCCATGACCAATGGACTGAGCCGCCGCTAATTAAATCACGACAGGCCTTTATCGATCTATTTATAGCAGAATGGAACTATTATAAGCAGCATCCAGAGAAATTGCTTGACATACTATGCGAAGATAAAGAGTTCCTTATGGCTTACGCTCAATCGGGCGGAGTTATTCCATCAATATAGTTGCGAATCCCAGCGCTTGGTTCTCGCCCCAGGAGATGACTCAAGATCGAACCTGGTCTTCGACTCTTCCCGGGCCTGGGGTAAAAAAGAGGATTTTCGTTCTTTTCCAGAGAACAATGGATTCTATTTCAAAGCCACTGTTCTCTTCAGGAGAACGATAATCGACCCTTTCCAGCCGATGCCCGGGCTCCCATGAGCCGGGACAAGCCCCGAAAAGCTGGGTTTCGGCGCCAAGCGCCTCAACACCAGCCTACTTCAGGCGCCACCCCGTGCCGAAGGGGTTTCCTGGCCGATCGGAGTCAGGACCCGGCTCCCTCTCCCTGTCGAGGTCTTCCAGATCGAAGTCAAAACCCAAACAAAACGCTGTCGGTGAGCTTTAATACTGAATTCAAGACCAACCTTTTTCCTCTGAATTTCTAGAGTCTCAAGCGCAGAGAGGAGAACCACAGATGTCCGCCACGATTCAGCTCGAAGCCGCCGCCCGGGACTTCGCCCAGGCCACGGCCAACCCACCCTATCTCTTCGATCTCGGTCCAGAGAAAGGCCGGGTGCTGGTCGATGAGGTCCAATCCGGCCCGATCGACAAGCCGCCGGTCGAGATCGAGGATCTCATCATCCCCGGAGGTCCCGGCGGCCAGGTCTCGGTGCGAATCCTGCGTCCACCGCGGGCCGCCTCACCGCTCCCCACCCTGGTGTATATCCATGGCGCCGGCTGGGTGTTCGGCAACGCCCATACCCACGACCGGCTGATTCGGGAACTCGCGGTCGGCACGGGGGCCGCCGTGGTCTTTCCGAATTACAGCCTGTCCCCCGAGGCCAGGTACCCGACGGCGATCGAGGAGAATTACGCGGTACTGAAGTGGGTGGCGGAGCAGGGTTCCGGGCATGGATTGGATACCAAGCGCCTGGCCCTGGCGGGCGACAGCGTCGGCGGCAACATGGTGGCCGCCGTCACCCTGATGGCCAAGGCGCGTGGCGGCCCGGCCATTCAACGGCAGTTGCTGTTCTATCCGGTGACCGATGCCTCTTTTGAAACCCCGTCCTACCAGCAATTCGCCAGCGGCTATTTCCTGCGTCGCGACGCCATGATCTGGTTCTGGGACCAGTACACCGGTGATCCGCGCCAGCGCGAGGAGATCACCGCCTCGCCGTTACGGGCGACCATCGACCAACTCCGTGACTTGCCCCCGGCCCTGATCATCACGGCCGAGGCGGATGTCCTGCGGGATGAGGGCGAGGCGTACGCCAATAAACTTCGGGAGGCCGGCGTGCGCGTCACGGCGGTGCGCTTCCAGGGCATCATCCACGACTTTGTGATGCTCAACGCCTTGGCAAACACGGCTGCCGCCCGGAGCGCGATCACCCTGGCCACCGCCTGGCTGCGGGAGGGATTCGAGTCAGGGAGTCGTTGAAAGGAGCCTCATGAGGCCGTGTCGAAACCGGCAAGGAAGCCGGGTTCTTCCAGCCTCGTCAGGATTGGTGGCTAGCCGTCACCCCTCCCCTCTCCGTTGTCTGAGCCGAAGGAGCGCCAGCCCGGCCAGGAGGCTGGCCAGTAGCGTCAGGCCCAGCCAGCTTGAACTGGGAACCGGGCTGGGCGGATTGTTGAGGACCCCGGGAAGTGATGGCTGCACAATGATCCCGGTGGCATCGGCGGCACCGGCTGCCGAAGGATCGTCGGTTTGGCCGTTGGATTCGTTGCTGCCGTTGCCGTCAGCGTCGAAGACAAAGGAGGCCTGATTCGAAATTGTCCTCCCGGGCGGTGTTCCGGCCGGGATCGCCGCCTGGATGCTGATGCTGACCGAACCCAGGGCCGGGATAGAGCCATTCCAGGTGACGGTGTTCGTTGCCAGCGTGGCCACGGCTGTACCTGTCGTGGCCGAGGCCCCTACAAGGGTCAAGGAAGGAGGCAAAACATCCGTGAATTCATCGCCGGGATTGTCCAACTGGGCGGTCGTGCTCGAGTTCGTCAGTTCGATGCTGTAAGTGAGGGTGCTGCCCGGACGAGGGGTACCACTGACCCTCTTGGTGGCGCTGATATTCCCGGGCGAGACGACCTCGGTCGTAGCCGTGTCGGTGGCCGGGCTGCCGGAATCCAGGCTGCTTCCGGTCAGGGTCGCGGTGTTCGATAGGGTCGTGATGGCGTTGGGCGCGATGACATCGACACTGATCGGCGGCGCGCTGCCCACCAGAAGCACCGGGCGGGTGCAGGTCAGGGTCCCGGCGCTGAAGGAGCAGTCCCAACCCGTGCCGCTGGCGTTCACAAAGGAGACCCCTGGGGGTAAAGGATCTGAGACGACGAGGTTTTCGGCTGGGTCGGGACCGGCGTTTTCCACCTGGATCGTATAGGTAAAGGCTTGACCGGCATTCACCGACGAGGGGGCCGATTTGCTCAAGGAAAGATCGGCTGCACCGACGAAAAGCACACGAAGCATCAAGGAGCGCAGAAACACGGGGCCGAAAGATTCCGTCAAGGCCCAATCGGGGGCTCCAGGCTCAAATCTCACCCAATTTCGTCCAGGAATAGAGATCGTCAGCGCTGTTCCGAGATCGAGCGTATCCTCCTGATCCGGGTCATGGGGCGGCTCGATGAGACCGAAATAGTAGTCACCCGGAGTCAGGAGGAGCGGTGGATCGAATGGAAGATCGATGAAGCCGGCCACCGGAGGCGTCGGCACGAGGTAGGGCTGGGTCTCGGCGATGAGGGCATCCGGCTTGACTGGGGAGGTGCCCATGGAGCGGATCTCGCCACGGATCTCGTCCCCGGCGAGATCGGTACTCGCGCCGGTGGTATAAAAGCGGATGGCACGCACATAAGCGGCCTGGTGGATAGGGTAAGCGATGCCGAGCTGACCACCGCTGTCCGTCCCGATGCCGAGGGTGCCTATTGGCGTTCCATCGTCTCCGCCGAGCTCTGAAGTCGTGACCAGGAGGCCGAGGGAGGTCATGGTATCGTTGCTGGCCTCCTCATCGGCCTCGGCGATCGTGAGTGAGTACTCGACCGTGACCAGGCCAAGCTGGGTGACGACGTAGGGGGTCAGAGCGACATTGGTCGAGGCGTTGGGAGCGAGGCTCGCCACGGGGGCCGAGCTCAGGGTATGCACCTCATTGCCGTCGACTTTGATGTGCGCGGTAACCACGGCGTTCGTGATCGCGCTTGTGCCGAGATTGCGAATGGTCGCGCCGAGTTGCAGCGGGATACCCTGTGGGACCGGCAAACGCAGGAGCTCCGCATGTGGTCGCGATACGGACTCGATGGCGCCATCATGGGTCGGCAGGCTGATCACCTGCACATCGTCGATAACCAGAAGAAACTTGTCGTTCGAGTTGTTGCGAAAGGCGAGATAGATCGCCTGCCCAGCTTGACTCGCGAGCGAGATCTGCCGCGCGGTCCAGCTACCCGCCTCCGCCGGGACGCTAAGCAATGGTGCATTGGCCAGAAAGGCGGCGACGGAATTGGTCGTGGCCCAGCGCACCTCGTAACCGTCGGGAAAGAGTGGATCGTAGGCCCGGGCCCGAAAGTGAAGCTCGGGGTTGAGGCTGGGGATATTGATGAGCGGCGTCACCAACCAGTCGTCCGCAGCGCCAACTGGACTATACCAGGAGGTCGAAAAGGCGATGCATTCAGTCACATTTTGCTGAAAGTCCTCACGCACGACCCAGGCGTTATCCACCCAGTTCACCATTGGGTCCGGAGTCCTGCCATCGACGTTGTAGCGTGTCCAGCCAAGGGGGAAATCGGGATCGCAGGCCGTCTGGTTGACGCCCCCGTCCCTGACGCCGAAGTTTTCGGAAAAAACGACTATCGCGGCCCGAGCCGGTAGGCTGAGTAACAGGAAAAGCCCGAACAAGACGAGGGAGCCGATGGAGTTGTTCTTATTCATTGATGCTCCGAGACAGGCCGGCTTGTGATGGAGAAATCGGCAATCTGAGATCACGCAATTAAAGGTGTCCTGGCCAAGCCTGTCAAATCGAACCTGTGATCCCAAGGGTATGGCGGCGATGTTCGTCAGCCGCCGCGGAAAAGGGATTTTATTGGTATAGGGGATGAAGTTGATCGAGATCAACAACATTAGCCTGTGCTCATCTAGCCTTTAACATGCAGTCACAGCAAAAAGCGAGACTGATGTGTTCTTTTGATCGAGCCCGCCTTTTTAGGAGTGCCACATGAAGGATCCCCTCAAACGAGTCATTCACGGGCTGCTCTTTGTCAGCCTTGCTTCTGTCCTCTCCTTGGTGGCTTATGGTGATCCATCAAGCCTTGTTGATAGAACCCATGAGCAACCTATGCGTTTTATCCAGCCCCAGGATTTTGGCATCACAGCCGATAACCTGTACGCCAAAAGCCTGGCGGCCTGGCCCAATAAGACTCCCGCCATAAGTGAGGACATAACGATCAACCAGTTTGTCTATGATCAGACGGTCCTGACCAAATTCATTCCCGCATCGGCCTTCATACCGAACAATCTCAGCGGTGAACTCCACGACGGCTTCCGCTATGATTCCGGAGGATGTATTCGCCCGACGACAGACCTGAGTTCCCTGAATTCTGAAGGACGGGCTCCGGTTGAACTTCCAGATAACGCCCTGCTGCTCAATGTCGTTCTCTGGGCCTATGACAACGATGCCTATTCATTTGTCGGGATAAATTTAGCGGTCATGGAAGACATCCAATCCTTTTATTTTACCGAATCGGCTCCCGGCGTTTTGGTCCCGCATTTTGAGAATGCCATATCCATCCTGGCGTCAGGAAGCACCAACACCGTAGGGGTCCCTGCACCTGGATGGGGGGGGTTTACCTTGGAGATCGATCCGGATGAGGTCATGGGTTTGAGCCTGGCCTCGGGTCCTCCACCTTTCGGACTTACCCTGCTTCGAAAATTCCTGAGTCTGTGGGTGACGATGGCCAACGCCGGGGGTGACAATCTCGTCGTCTGCGGCGCCGAAGTCCATTACAAGGTCCCCGCCACCGGCAGCAATCAGGTGCTGACCCCGCTGACGCCCTGCCGCTTTTTCGATTCCCGCCCCAACAACGGCGGCACGGGTAAATTCAGCGCCAACGAGACCCGCACCGTCTGGACCACGGGCGATACCGCGAGTCAAGGCGGCGTGGGGAATTGCGGCGTTCCCAGCTCCGCCAATGCCCTGCAGGTCAGCTTCGTCGTGGTGGAACCGGACGGTACCGGCTCGCTGAAGCTCTGGGCGCCGAATGTCGCCGAGCCCCAGGGGGTGTTGGCCTTTACCACCTCCTCGACCTTCTGGAACGGCTCCGGCGTGGTCCCTATCGCGGCGGAACCCGGGGAGCAGACCGGCCAGCCCAGGCTGCGCATCAAGACCAATGGAAGCGGCGCCCATCTTTACCTGGCGGTCACCGGCTATTATTCGTCCGTCTCCAACATGGGGAATTGATCTGCGCGTCGGTCATGACAGACCCCGGCCATCTCCCGGATCGGTTCCGGGGGAAGCGGGGCCGGGGCGATCCATCCTCCCGTTGACCAACCCCAGTCCTCGATCAAGCACCTGAACCCGCTGATCAATCCACCTCGACCAGGAGGCGCCGGGGTTATCTGAGGTCGGCGCCGATCCTCTCGGCATCCGCCCGTCTCCTCACCAGGACGGAGCCTCTCCGGGCAGATAGGGCATCGTTTCCGGCGGCTGAGCCAATCCAGGGCCGAGGTCGAGGGATTGGGGCAGGGGGCGCGCTTGGCCCAATACCTGGGCGATCTGCTCGCGCAGGCCGTCCAGGTAGCCCGAGGTCAGCAGGGCCAATCCGGCATAGAAGGCGGTCTCGCTGTGGGCACAGACGCGGGCGGCGAAGGTTCCGATCCAGCGCAGCAGATGGCGATCAAGAAACTCCGCCACCTCGCCGAGTTGTTGCGGCCGCGTCGCCTCACGCAGCAAAGCGGCGATGAACTCCAACTGGCATACCAGGTGATCGTCCGGGCGTCGCCTCCAGTCGGTCACCGCCAGACCATGACGGCGGTACTCGGCGCGCACCTGGAACATGGCCTCCTGCATGCCGAGCCCGTCCTCGTCGAGCCAGACCGATTCGCAGGGCGAGGCGCGGTAGCTGTAATTCAGGTAGATAGCGGCGTAATCCACGGCCAGCCGATCGCGCTGGGAATGATCCCCATCCAGGTGTAGAAAGGCCCTGGCGCCGCGCAACAGGGTCAGTCCCCGGGTCTCGTCCCGGGTACCCATGGTCAATTGCAGGATATCGGGAAAGGGGGACGCCTCCAGTTCCCGGAGGCTGGCCGCGCTCAGCTCGCTAGCGTGCCAGAGGGCGAGGCTAAGCAGATCCTCGGCAGCCGCCAAGCGCCAGCGCTCCAGCAGGGTCGCCTCCTCCAACTCGGCCATCATGATCAATCCACCCGACCCTTGGAATGGGGGATAAAGACGATGGAAGGCTTGGTGAGTTCCGGGTTGGCGAAATGCTTCACCGCCCGCGCCGGTTTGTCATTGGGACCCATGGCCTTGGTGGGATGGCTGCCGGCGCGCAAGGCGTCGATCGGCCCCAGATCCAGCACCCGCATCATACAAGCCATGACGCAATAGGGTTTGCGCCCGGCCTCGATCTCATCGACACAGAAATTGCATTTCTTGACGATCTTATCGACCGGATCGAACTGGGGCGCCCCGTAGGGACAGGCCGCCTCGCAACGGCGACAGCCGATACAGAGGGTGGAATCGATATCGACGATACCGTCTTGCTTGCGCTTGAACAGCGCCCCTGTCGGACAGGTCGGCAAACAGGCAGGCTCAGCGCAATGGTTGCAAGACATATTGACTTTGTAGGCGTAGACCTCCGGGTACTTGCCGCCTTCGATGTAGAGCACCCGCCGGAAGCGGGGTCCAGGGGCCAAACCGTTTTTGTCCTTGCAGGCGATCTCGCAGGCCCGGCAGCCGATGCAATCCACGTTGTTGTGGATGAAGCCGAGCTGGGTATCCGGCTTGACCGGGGTATAGACCTGCTGCTTGCGTCGCTTGACCGCTTCTTTGATGGCGGTGCTGTCTTTGTTGTCAGCCATGGCCCTTGCTCCTGAAATCAGAGATCGCGGCGGAAGACATGGGATCGAGAGATGGCCAGCCGATCCCAGCCCGGTCGATGTTCCAACGAACTCTTGCGTAGGTTGCAGAGCACGGTGTTGTAGGCGAAGGCGCCGGCCGGGCTGGGGGCGTCCAGGGTGAGAAAATCCGGATTGCCCGCCCGATCGACGCCATTCTCGTCCAGATCCATCCAGGCCCCTTCATGCAGCACCAACACCCCGGGCATGAGTCGCTCGGTGACATAGGCCGGTACCACCACCCGCCCCCGTTCGTTCCAGAGTTCTACCGCCTCGCCGGTCTTGATGCCCAGGCGAGCGGCATCGGCGGCGTTGACGGTGACCTCCTGTTCATAGGTCTCCCGCAGCCAGGCACAGTTATGAAAGATCGAATGGGTGCGCCAACGGGGATGGGGCGATACCAGATGAAAGGGAAACTCCTTGGTTTTCGGGCTGTTGAGGGATTCCCAGGGGTCAATCCACTTGGGGATGGAGGGGATGGGCTCGCCATAGCGGGTGAGCCTCCAGTCGGCGATCTGGGCCAGCTCGGAACAAAGGATCTCGATCCTGCCCGAAGGGGTCTGGAAAGGTACGCCGCGTTCGATCTGGTCCTGGAAGGCTACATGGGGCCGATCGAGCTTGAATTTGTACACCCCCAGCCGCTTGAAATCCGCCCAGGGCAGGGTCACACCCTGATGCCCCATGACCCGACCTTCCCACCAGCTCTGTAGATAGGCTTCGTCCACCGGATCCGGGTTCAGCCAATAGGTACGATCGGCCTTGGGATTGAACTTGGGTCCGAATTGAAGGTACTCCCCGCCCGCCAGATCGCCGATGCGATAGGCCAATTCGGTGAAGATCTGGAAATCGGTCTTGGATTCGCCCAGGGGTTGGATCACCTTGGGTCGATGGATGTAGTAATGGCCCTTGTACCAGGGCAAGGCCACGTCATGGCGCTCGAAATGGGTCGCCACCGGCAGCAAGACATCGGCCCAGAGCCCGGAGGGGGTGATAGTGGAATCCATACAGACCACCAGCTCCAGTTTCTTGATGGCCTGAATCTCTTTATTGATGTTGGTGAGCTGGTTCAACCAGTCGGAACCCTGCCAGAAGATGCCCTTGATGTTGGGGATGACCCCATCGAGCTGGTCGTTGCGCGGCCAGAGCCCCGCCTCTTCCCGCTTTACATTGGGGTAGTTGAGCACCACATGGGCCCAGCGATCGGACTTGATCGAGGCGTACCAGACATTGGCGTACTCGTCGTAGGGATAGGCTACGCCCTCGGCGTGCCAGGCCTTACCCACCCCTTCGGCACAGCCGCCGAGCACCCCGATATTGCCGGTCATGGCCTGCAAGGCCGCCGCCAGGCGGTTGTACTGTTCGCCGTAGGCGTTGCGTCCCGGCGCCCAGGAGGCCTTGAGGGCCGCCGGCTTGGTGCGGGCATAGAGGTCGGCCAGCTTCTTGATGTCTTCGGCCTTGACCCCGCAGATCCGCTCCGCCCATTCCGGTGTCTTCGGCGTCCCGTCGTATTTGCCGAGGATATAGTCCTTGAAATTCTCCCGACCGTTTACCGAGTTGGCGGCCCAGTCCGGCATGGTGCCGGCGTCCATCCCCAGACAGAACTTGTTGATGAAGGCCTGATCCTGGAGTTCGTTGACGAAGATGTAATGGGCCATTCCGGCCAACATGGCGCCGTCGGTATTAGGCCGGATCGGGATCCACCAGGCATCGTAGGCGGCGGCGGAATCCGTGTACTGGGGATCCACCAGCACGAACTTGCAGCCCCGTTGCTTCGCCATCCGCATGTAATAGAAGGTGTTGCCGCCGTGGAAGGTATAGGCGGGGTTCCAGCCCCACATGATGATCAGCTTGGAATGGGCGAAGGTGTCGTCCTCGTTGCCGTCTTCGATGGTGCCGAAGGTCCAGCGGGAACTGGTGGTGGTGCCCTGATAGGAAGGCACCGACCAGCTTGAGGTGCGGCAACCGAACATGCCGAGAAAACGCCCCAGCAGACCCTCGATCTGATCGGATTTGTGCAGCACCCCGTAGGAGGCACCGGCGTAGCTTTGATCCAGGATCGCCGTGGGCCCGTAGTGAAACCTCAGCTCGATCATCTTGCGGGCGATATGGTCCAGCGCCTGATCCCAGGACACCCGCTTGAAGCGGCCCTCGCCGCGCTCGCCGACCCGCATCATCGGCCACAGGAGACGTTCCGGCGAATAGAGCCGCTGGCGATAGGAGCGTCCGCGCAGACAGGCCCGTAACTGGGGCTCCTCGAAGGTATCCTTGCCGAAGGCCCCGTCGAGCTGATAGCGCCCATCGTCGGTGGAGAGACGAACGATGACATCGCCCTTCTTGTGGGCCACCAGCATGTGCCGGGATCCGCAGTTGTGGGCGCAAGAGGTCGGCACCGTGGTGAGGTCGTCGTCCTTGGGATAGGGCTCATAGGCGAAGGCCTTGGCCTCTTTGGCCGTCTTCAGCTCGACCAACCCGGAGGTGGTCAGAACGGCCGCTCCCGCCGCGGTAGTCTTGAGAAAGCTACGGCGCGACAGGTTGAGCGAGGCGAGAAGCGACTGGTACCAGTCTGGCTGGCTCATGCGTGGTTCCTCCCCGGAAGTTGGGTGGGATTAGCGACTGGCGGCGGTTTCGAGCCGATAGGCGGGCTCGGATTCCAGCGGGCGATCCTTGGCCCAGTCGGGCGGCGTGGGACCCGCACCCGGCCAGGGGTGACGCGGATAGGCATAGGTGAGGCGATACCATTGACGCCCGCCGTGGCAACCGTAGCAGAGGTCCGGTTCCTGGGTGGCGGCCTCCTCGATGGCCTTGGCCTTGAGATAGCTGACCTGATGCCTGGTGGTACGGATTCCGGCATGACAAATCAGGCAGTTGTATTGAAAGGCCTCGCCGGTATCTTCCCAGTGGCCCGGCAACCCCATCACCTCGTAGTTGTGGCGGCCATGACAACGCAGGCAACTGGATTCCGGATTCACCATCTTGCGCAAACTGTAGCCATCATCCCCCTGATTGCCGGCGTGGCTGGCGGGGGCCTCTTCCCGTGGATCGTTGCCCTGATGGCAGAAATTACATGACAAATTCATCACCCGTTGCGCCAGCGGCGTGCTCAGATGACGAACATGAAAATCCTCTTGGTTTCCCTGATAGCTGCTCAGGGTCTGATACCAAGCCTTGGCGTCGGCGGCCTTGACCCCCGCGGGCGAGACCTCGATCGGCTTGGCCTGGATGATTTCCCGATGACAAAGGAGGCATTGTTCGTCCCTTGCCTTCTGAATGGCGGGTGGAAAATGGATCGGATCCCAACGGGCGCTGTCGTAGGACTTCTCCCCGCCGGGCTGTTCGTCCGCCAGGGTCGGACTCCCCGGCAGCATCAGGCAGAGCATCAGCAGGAAGGACCGAGCCCAAAGTTGCCGGCTGGATCTGTTCATCAAGACTTCCCCGCAGCAGAAATCCCCTCTTCGGGGTGACGCCCGAGGGGCGCCACCCCAGTTTTCTATCGAGTCAGCGACGCCCGGGCTTACTTCATGCCGGACATACCGCTCATGCCACCCATGCCGCCCATGCCCGACATCCCGGACATGCCGCCCATGCCACCCATGCCTTGCATCCCCTGCATCCCGGACATGCCGCTCATGCCGCTCATACCCGACATGCCGGACATACCACCCATGCCACCCATCCCGGACATGCCGCTCATGCCGCCCATACCGGGATAGATATTGATGATGGTGGGGCCGCCCATGCCGGACATACCACTCATGCCACCCATGCCCGACATCCCGGACATGCCACCCATGCCGCCCATCCCCTGCATCCCCTGCATGCCAGACATACCACTCATGCCACCCATCCCGGACATGCCGGACATACCGCTCATGCCCTGGGCCGAAGCGATGGACATGGCCACAGAGGCGGCGATCGCACCAAGAGTCATCACGAATTTCTTCATCTTTCTATCCTTTCCAAGAGTTATGGCTTTGCTTTCGTGGGCCTGGCAGTTACCGCCCCATGCCAGCCGCGTATGTCATACCGACCCAACATGCCCGGCCGATCGAATGGGGTGTACCAGTTGCCCTGGTCTTCGAGAAATCGGAGGCTGGACGGGACAGGTTCGGTGATCCCGTTCAGCGCTCTGCGGTACCAGCCACTGCTCTTTTTGACTTCCGCGATGGTGGGAGCCCCCTGGGGGCGTTGATCGGGCCGCAATCCGGCGATCGGATAGGCTGGGGAGGCGATCAGAGGCACCAAGACGAGGACTGTGCCTGAGAGAGTTACCAGACGAGGAATCTTCATCGCAAGATCATGAGAGCCGGTGACTTGAACCTGCATCCCTCTTTGCAAGCCCTGGGCCAGCCTTGGATTGGCAATCTCAAGTAATTGTTATACCTGTTGTTTTTTCTCCTGTTAGGGCCTCCCGGGGAATGCCTGGGGACTGGAAACCTGACCGAAAGTCAGGCCGGAAGGCCGCTCGATTTCAGGGAAATCCCCTACAATATCGCTTCGGCAACCTGATGGATGAGAAAAAGAAGAGTTAAATCAGCGTCTTGGTTTTTCTATCGGCGGCGGATCGGGCTCCTGGCGGTCCTGCCATTTCGACAGCACCGAGGCCACCTCGACAGGCTTGGCCGAGCCTGTAATAGCCGCGGTTACCGGTCACCCACCTATTCGCGGGGCACCCCCGAGAACTCCCAGCGCGGGGCCATTCTCAGCCACTCATGGAAATTCCTGTCGGATTTTCCCTGATTGGCGGCTTAGGGTTGGCTCTTCTGTCTGTCGGCGCTCCCGGGCATGGGCCATGTTACCCGGTTTTTTGTTCTCTTTAGGAGAACAATACCAATTTACACCCTGGCATTGTTCTCGATATCAGAACATAAATCGGCTATTTTCAGTCCATGCCCGGAGCACCCAAGCGCCATCACCCAGGCCTCTTGGGTCTTTTTCTCAACCGTGGATGTGGGGCCAAAGCCCGCGCCCGACCCATCGAAATCGTCCTATCTATTCAGATGGTGATAGGAGCCCGCAAGACTTAGGCGAGCTTCAACCGGTAACCGATTCCCGACTCGGTCAAGATGTATTTGGGAAAGTTGGGATCCGCCTCCAGTTTGCGTCGCAAACCGGTCATGAAGACCCGCAGATAGTGGGTGTGCTCGATATGACTGGGGCCCCAGACGGCCAGGAGGAGTTGGCGATGGGTCAGCACCTTACCGGCGTTGGCCAGCAGATGGTTCAAGAGGCGGTACTCGATGGGCGTGAGGTGAACCGGCTCACCGCCCCGGGTAACCAGCCGCTTGGCAAGATCGACCTCCACCTCGCCGAAACGGATAGGTTCCTGTTCTTCGCCCAGGGCGCGGGTTCCCCGTCGCCACAGGGCCCGAATCCGGGCGAGCAACTCGGGGACGCCGAAGGGTTTGGTCAGATAATCGTCGGCCCCGGCATCCAGGGCGGTGACCTTGTCCCGTTCATCGGAGCGGGCCGACAACACCAGGATCGGCACCTTGGACCAGCCACGCAGGTCATGGATGACATCGATTCCGTCCTGATCGGGCAATCCCAGGTCCAGGATGATGAGGTCGGGTTTGCGGGTGGCGGCTTCGATCAGACCCCGCCCGCCGGTTTCCGCCTCGAAAACATGGCACCCCTCGGCTTCCAGGGCCAGGCGCAGAAAACGCCGGATCTGTCGGTCATCCTCAACCATGATGACCACGGGTGCCGCGGTGATACTGTCTTTCACAGCGTCTCAGCCGGTACCACCGGGGGCTCCCCGACAGGCAGGGTGAAGATGAAGCGGGCGCCGCCGCCAAGGCGGTTCTCCGCCCAGATGCGACCCTGGTGGGCCTCCACTATGGCCCGCGCTATGGCCAGGCCGAGTCCGACGCCCGGGATATCGGACTCTTCCTGCCCACGGGTGAACTTCTCGAACAACATCGCCTCTCGCCCCAGTGGCAGGCCGGGGCCATTGTCGGCGACCACGATCTCGATCTCCTCTCCGAGAAGTCGGGCGGAGATTTCGATCCGGCTGCCCTCGGGGGTGTATTTGGCGGCATTCTCCAGCAGGTTGCACAACACCCGCTCGATCAGCACGGCGTCGAATTCCAGCAGCGGCAGATCCGCTGGCAGGTCGATGCACACCCGATGCTGCGCCAACCCGGCCGCCCGCGACTGCAAGGCCGCGCCGACCACCTCTTCGAGGGGTTGCCACTCCCGCCTGAGCCTGACGTTCCCCGCTTGCAACCTGGCCATATCCAACAGGTTGTTGACCAATACCGAGGTGCGCAAGGCCTCTTCGCGGATAGCCTGAACGAGTTCCATCTGTGCCGATGGCAAGGCCTCCCCGGTCAGTGTGAGGGAGTCGGCCAGCCCCACCAATGCGGTCAGCGGGGTGCGCAGGTCATGGGAGATCGCCGACAACAATGAATTGCGTAATCGCTCCGACTCCATCTGCAGCAGTGCTTGCTGGGCGACGCTGATGTAATGGACCCGCTCCAGGGCGATGGCGATCAAGGTGGCGCTGGTTTCCAGCAAGCGCTGCTGTTCGGGCGTGGGCAACCAGGGCTGGTCGTTGGGACGCAGGGCGAGCACGCCGCGGATGCGCATCGGCGCCTTCAGAGGGACATAGAGGATGGGCGAGGACGGCAAGGTATCCGTGGACAGCCCGGCCAGCTCCCCGTGATCGAAGGCCCACTGGCCGATACCCCGATCGGCGGCGATCCCCATCCCCCCCTCGTCGACGGCGGCCAGGCGGTCCTGGTCGTCCGGCAGCAGCAATTGGGAGCGGGCATTGAAACCAAGGGTGACAAAGCGCTCGGCGATCTCGGCGATCTGTTCCCTGGTCAAGGCCGCCGAAAGTTCGCGGGCCATTTCATAGAGCGCCCGGGTGCGGCGCTCCCGGCTCTCGGCCACCGCCACCTGAAAACTCAGACCCGAGGTGAGCCGCCCGGTCAGCAGCGCCACGATCAGCATGACCATAAAGGTGACCAGGTATTGGGCATCGCCGACGGCGAAGGTCAGCCTGGGCGGGACGAAGAAGAAATCGAAGGCCGCCACCGAGAGAAAGGCCGTCAGCACCGCAGGACCGCGCCCCAACCTGACCGCCGCGAGCACCACCACCAGCAAATACAGCATGATGATGTTGGCGAGATCGAGTCTATCGAGCAGGGGTGTCGCCCCCAGCGTCACCGCGGCAACGAGGAGCATGGCGCCGCCATAGCGCCGCCACTCCAAGGTTTGGCGGGGGGCGGACGAGCGGGTTGGCGTGGTTGGCTCTTTGCTGACACCCTCGCGGGCGACCTGGAGGATGTCCAGATCGGGCGCCAGGCGGCCAACCCGGTAGGCGAAGCCAAGACTCCAGAAGGGCCGATAGCCGCTTTCGCGCCCGACCAGCAGCTTTCCCAGGTTATGTTCCCGGGCATAGGCGATGGCGAGCCCGGCGCTGTCCTGGCCGGAGAGCACCGCGGTCTGGGCGCCCAGCTCCTGGGCCAGCCTGAGCACACGCAAGGTGCGGGCGCGTTCCTCCTCGGGCAACCGGCTGAACTTCGGTGTCTCCACATAGATCGCATGCCAGGGCTGCTCGGCCTGGGCCGCCAGGCGTGCCGCCGCGCGCACCAATTTTTCCCCCCCACTCCCAGGACTGACACAGACCAGCAAGGAATCACGGGTAGGCCAGACCCGGGATACCGATTTTTCCCGGCGATAGGCCAAGACGTCGTTGTCCACCCGGTCCGCCGTGCGCCGCAAGGCCAGCTCCCGCAGGGCGAGCAGGTTGCCTTTGCGAAAGAAACCGGCCATGGCCCGTTCCGCCTGCTGCGGGATATAGACCTTGCCTTCCTTGAGACGTTGCAACAGCTCATCGGGCGGCAGATCCACCAACACCACTTCCTCGGCCTGATCGAACACCCGATCCGGCAGGGTTTCCCACACCCGTGCCCCGGTGATCCCTCCCACCAGATCATTGAGGCTTTCGAGATGCTGGACGTTGACCGTGGTATGGACATCGATGCCGGCGGCGAGCAGCTCCTCCACATCCTGCCAGCGCTTGGGGTGGCGGGAGCCCTGGACATTGGTGTGGGCGAGTTCGTCCACCAGGATGACGGCGGGCCGGCGGGCGAGCGCCGCGTCCAGATCGAACTCTTTGAGGTGGTGCCCCCGATATTCGATCTGTCGCAAAGGCAAGATCTCCAGGCCAGACAACAACTCCGCCGTCTCCTGGCGGCCATGGGTCTCGACGAGGCCCACCACCATATCCGTCCCCTGGGCCGCCAACTGGCGCGCCGCGCTGAGCATGGCATAGGTCTTGCCAACACCCGGATTGGCCCCAAAGAACACCTTGAGCCGACCCCGTTGCGCCCGTGCCTCCCTGACCTCCAGCTCGGCCAGCAGGGCGTCCGGATCGGGTCGTTTCGGGTCTTCCAAACTCATGGGCAACCTCCCGCTGTTGGTCAAGCCATGGGTTGGGCAAAAGCGTAGCCGTGCCCAACAGTTATCTCCCCCCTGACAAGGGGGGATCAAGGGGGGTTTGTTGGGCTTCCCTTCGTTCAGCCCGACCTCCCAGACTTCAATATCTATCGAGAACTGGTTTTAAGGCGATCCAGCGCCAGATTCAGCGCCAGCACCTCGACCCGTGGCTCACCCAGGAAGCCAAACTGTCTACCCAGGGTATGCTCTGCGATGAGTCGTTCGACTTCAGCCTGACTCAGGCCGCGCGACTTCGCCACCCGGGGCGCCTGCCAGAGCGCCGCCGCCGGGCTGATGTGGGGATCGAGGCCACTGGCCGAGGCGGTCACCAGATCCACCGGGATGGGCGACTTCTGCGCCGGGTCCGCCTCCTGCAAGGCTTGCATCCGCTGCCTGACCCCTTCCTCCAGGGTGGGATTGAGCGGCCCCAGGTTGCTGCCGCTGGAAGCCGCGGCATTGTAGGGCATGGGCGCGGTCGCCGAGGGCCGACCCCAAAAATATCCTGGCGCCGTGAAAGATTGACCGATAAGCGCCGTACCAACCACCTTTCCAGCCTGTTCGCGCAGGCTGCCGTTGGCTTGATGGGGGAAGACGCCCTGGGCGATGCCGGTGACCAGCAGGGGATAGGCCACGCCGGTAAGGACGGTGAGCAGGATCAGCATCAGGGCAGCAGGTTTGAGTTCGTTGAGCATGTTCGTTTCTCCGTGGTCGTCATCCCGCGCAAGCGGGAATGACGGTTTGAATGGGGCGGTTCATCGCCATCAGGCCAGATTCAGTCCAACCAGCACCAGATCGATGGCCTTGATGCCGATGAATGGCACGATGAGACCGCCAACGCCGTAGATCAGCAGGTTGCGCTGGAGCAGGGTTTCCGCCCCCAGCGGGCGGTACTTGACGCCCTTCAGGGCCAGCGGGATGAGGGCGACGATGATCAGGGCGTTGAAGATCACCGCCGAGAGGATGGCGCTGGCCGGGGTGGCGAGCTGCATCAGGTTGAGGGCGTTCAGGGCCGGATAGGTGGTGGCGAAGGCCGCCGGGATGATGGCGAAGTACTTGGCGACGTCATTGGCAATGGAGAAGGTAGTCAGCGATCCGCGCGTCATCAGCATCTGCTTGCCGGTCTCCACCACCTCGATCAGCTTGGTGGGGTTGGAGTCCAGGTCAACCATATTGCCGGCCTCCTTGGCGGCCTGGGTGCCGGTGTTCATGGCCACCGCCACATCCGCTTGGGCCAGGGCCGGGGCGTCGTTGGTGCCGTCGCCGGTCATGGCCACCAGCCGACCCTCGGCCTGGTAGTGGCGGATCAGCTTCAGTTTGGCTTCCGGGGTGGCTTCCGCCAGGAAGTCGTCCACCCCGGCCTCGGCGGCGATGGCGGCGGCGGTCAATCGATTGTCGCCGGTGATCATCACAGTCTTGATGCCCATGCGGCGCAGCTCGGCGAAACGTTCCTTGATACCGCCCTTGACGATGTCCTTGAGCTCCACCACCCCCAGCGCCCGCTGGCCTTCGACCACCACCAGGGGCGTCGAACCACGACGCGCCACCTCCTCCACGGAGAGCTGCAAGGTCTTCGGCCAGTCTCCACCTTGCGCCTCAACGTAGGTCCGTAGCGCGTCCGCCGCGCCCTTGCGGATGACGCGACCCTGCCAATCGATGCCACTCATGCGGGTCTGGGCGGTGAAATGGACGAAGCTGGCCCCCTCGGCGTGGATATCCCGACCGCGCTGGTGCAGCTTTTCCTTGGCCAGGACGACGATGGAACGCCCCTCGGGCGTCTCGTCGGCCAGCGAGGCCAGCATGGCCGCCGTCGCCAGCTCGCGCTCCGCGATGCCCTCCGTGGGGAGAAAGGCGGTGGCCTGACGATTGCCCAGGGTGATGGTGCCGGTCTTGTCCAGCAAGAGCACGTCCACATCCCCCGCCGCTTCCACGGCCCGCCCCGAGGTGGCGATAACGTTCTTTTCCATCATCCGCCCCATACCGGCGACCCCGATGGCGGACAGCAGGCCGCCGATGGTGGTCGGGATCAGACAGACCAACAGCGCCGTGAGCACCGTCACGCTCACCGGGGCGCCAGAGCCAGCGGCGCCAACCGAGAACAGCGAGAACGGCAGCAGGGTAACGGTGGCGAGCAGGAACACCAGGGTGAGCGCGACCAGCAGAATGGTGAGCGCGATCTCGTTCGGGGTCTTTTGGCGCTTGGCGCCTTCCACCATCGAAATCATCCTGTCGAGAAAGGTCTCGCCCGGGTTGACCGTGATGCGGATCACCAGCCAATCGGACAGCACCCGGGTACCGCCGGTGACGGAAGAGAAATCCCCGCCGGATTCGCGGATCACCGGGGCGGACTCGCCGGTGATGGCCGATTCATCCACCGAGGCCACCCCCTCGATCACCTCGCCGTCACCGGGAATGATGTCTCCCGCCTCCACCAGCACCACATGGCCCTGGCGGAGTTCCTCGGAAGGAATCGGGTAGAGGCTGGCGCCATGATGGGGTTCGTTAAGCTTCTTCGCCCAGACGGTTTTCCGTAGCCCCTTGAGCGCCGCCGCCTGGGCCTTGCCGCGCCCTTCCGCCATGGCCTCGGCGAAGTTGGCAAAGAGCACGGTGAACCAGAGCCAGAGGCTGATAGCCAGGATGAAACCGGACGGAGCCTCGCCCTGCCCGGCCACGGCCTGAACGAACAGGCCCGTGGTGAGCAGGCTACCCAACCAGACCACGAACATCACCGGATTTTTGAGTTGGTGGCGGGGTGACAGGCGCTTCACCGCGTCCCAGGTCGCCGCCTTTATCAGGTCTGTATCGTAGAGAGAACGTGTCTTGTGCATGAGGATTCCTTATTTGATGCCGAGCATCTGCAAATGCTCCACCACCGGGCCCAGCGCCAGGGCGGGGATGAAGGTCAAGGCGCCGACCAGCAAAACGGTGCCGACCAGCAGCAGCACGAACAGCGGGGTGTGGGTGGGCAGGGTACCGCTCGAGGCCGGCACGATCTTCTTGGCCGCCAGGGAACCGGCGATGGCCAGCACCGGCACCGCCAACCAGTAGCGGGCGAACAGCATGGCGAGGCCAAGCAGGCTGTTGTAGAAGGGCGTGTTGGCGGACAGGCCGCCGAAGGCGCTGCCGTTGTTGTTGCCGGCCGAGGAGAAGGCGTACAGGATCTCCGAGAAGCCGTGCGCGCCGGGGTTGAGGATGCCCGCGCGGCCCAGGTCCAGGCTCACCGCCAGGGCCGCGCCCACCAGCACCACCAGGGGCGGGATGAGGATAGCCACGGCGGCCATCTTGACCTCGAAGGCCTCGATTTTCTTGCCCAGGTACTCGGGGGTGCGACCGATCATCAGACCGGCGATGAAGACGCCGATGAGGGCGAACAGGATCATGCCGTAGAGGCCGGAGCCGACGCCGCCGTAGATCACCTCGCCCAACTGGATCAGCCACATAGGCACCAGGCCGCCCAGCGGGGTGAAGGAATCATGCATGGCGTTGACCGAACCGTTGGAGGCAGCGGTGGTGGCGGTGGCCCAGAGGGCGGAGTTGACCACCCCAAAGCGCACTTCCTTGCCTTCCATGTTGCCGCCGGCCGGTAGTTCGGACGCTTGGGTGGCCAATCCCAGCCGGTCGAACAGCGGGTTACCGGTCTGCTCGGCCCAGACGCACAGGGAGAGCAGGGCGATGAACACCAGGGTCATGGCGGCGAGGATAGCTCCACCTTGGCGCATGTCGCCGACGAAACGTCCGAAAGTGAAGCACAGGGCGGCCGGGATGATCAGGATAGACAGGAGTTCCATGAAGTTGGACAGGGGCGTGGGGTTCTCCAGCGGATGGGCGGAGTTGACGTTGAAAAAGCCGCCGCCGTTGGTGCCCAACTGCTTGATGGCGATCTGGCTCGCCGCCGGTCCGACGGCGATGGTCTGTTCGGTAGCTATGATCTTCTCCATCACCGGTTGGCCCTGGGCGTCCTGTATCGGCTGGCCGTCGGGGCCGGTTTTGGCCGTTTCATACTCATAGGCCTGGACCAACTCGGCCTTGGCGTAGGGCGAGAAGGTCTGTACCACGCCCTGGCTGACCAAGGCCAGGGACAGGACAAGCGACAGGGGCAGCAGGACGTAGAGGGTGGAGCGCACCATGTCGACCCAGAAGTTGCCCACCCCGCCCGCCTCCTTGCGGGTGAAGCCGCGCATCAGGGCCACCAGGGTGGCCATGCCGGAGGCGGCGGAGACGAAATTCTGCACCTTCAGGCCCAGCATCTGGGTGAGGTAGGACAGGGTGGTCTCGCCGCCATAGCTCTGCCAGTTGGTGTTGGTGGCAAAGCTGACGGCGGTATTGAAGGCCAGGTCGGCGGTGGTGTTGGCCAGTCCCTCGGGGTTGAGAGGCAGCCAAAGCTGGAGACGCTGCAAGGCGTAGACCACCAGGAAACCCAGCAGGTTGAAGGCCAGCATGGCGAAGGCGTAGCGGGTCCAGGGCATGTCGTCGTCGGGCTTCACGCCGCACAGGCGATAGAGCCCGCGTTCCAGCGGCCTCAACCAGCGGATGAACGCGGGCGGGTCATCCCGGTAGATCCGGGCCATGTAGAGGCCCAGGGGCCAAGCCAGCCCGATCAGGGCGACCACATAGAGGGCGAGTTGGAAGTAGCCGTTGCCAGTCATGAGAAACGCTCCGGGAAGAACAGCACCGCCACCAGGTAGACGAACACGCCTACCGCCATCACCAGGGCCAGGAGATAGAGCCCGTCCATCAGCGCCTCCTCAGCTTCTCGAACAGCGGAACCAGAAGTGCCGTCAGGGCAAAAATGCCCACCGCCACACCGATATAGAGCAGATCCATGATTGTCACCTTCGTTCGATTGAATTCAAGTATCTGAACTATAGAGAGAATCCGATCAAGATAGGATCAAGAACGACCGCACTGGTATTAAGAACACATCAAGATCGGGATCTGTTAGACAACAGCATTCAATCTGATTAGCGGGTTACCTCAGCCAACTCGTCATTCCGGCATCCCGTTCGCCCAGAACTGTCAAATTGTCAGATACAAGCCGGCTCTTCCGGATAAAATTCAAGCTGGGACAACAGCCTATGTTGGATATGCCGACCTTGATCGCACACTTCACCGGAACCTTGAACCGACGCTTCCTGACCGGCACGGCCGCCGGCTTGGTGTCGAGTTCCCTGGTCTTCCTGGTGCTGTTCGTCAATCTCTATTCAGAAGAATTGCAGCAGGAAACCGCGACCATGATGTCCCAGGTCAACAGCCTGCTGCGTACCTCGCTGGAAAACGCCATGCTCAAGCGGGACCTCGAGGGTCTCCAATTCATCGTCGCCGGTCTGGGCAACCAACCTGGGATCCGAGCCGTCAGCATCACCAACCCCGAGGGTGAGGTTCGCTTCTCCAGCCTCGCCTCCAGGCTCGGCAGCCGGATGCCGCTACCGGCCCAAAGCCCTCTCGACCAACCCAGCGCCAGCTTCGTGACCGGCGACGAGGAGCGGGAGCTGATGCGCAGCATCCATCCGGTGCGCAATCGTGCGGCCTGTGGCGAGTGCCACGGCCCGGTGGAGCGGCGCCCTATCAACGGCATTCTCTATGTCGACTATGACGCCGCCCAGCTCCGCGCCAAGGCACGGACCACCACCATGCTGCTCATGGGTTCCGGTGCCCTGATCGTGCTGCTCAATCTGGCGGGAGGCTGGTGGTTCATCCGCCGCTATGTCCTGACGCCGGTCGCCGATCTGGCCGCCGCCAGTCGGGCGCTGGCGGCGGGGCAACTGGAGGTGCGGCTGCATTCCCAGGGTGCAGACGAACTCGCGGCCCTGGGCCGCACCTTCGACCAGATGGCCACCAGCCTGCAGGACAAGATCCGCGAACTCAGCGACAAAGAAACCTTCCTTCAGGCCCTGGTAGACGCTATTCCGGACGGGGTGCGCATCATCGGCCCCGACTACCGTCTGCTGCTGGTCAATCGCGCCTATCGGGAACAACTCGGCCTCTCAGCCGATGACAGGCTGCCCGGGCACTGTCATGACTCCAGCCACGGACGCTCCACCCCCTGCCCGCCCACCCTGGTGAGTTGCCCGCTGGTCGCCATCCGTCAGCAGGACCGGCCCATCAAGATCCTGGATCAACACCGGCGCCAAGACGGCTCCCAAGTGGTGGTGGAGGTGTATGCGGCACCGCTGCGGACACATCGCGGCGGACAGGAAGAAACCCTGGTGGTGGAATCCATCCGTGATCTCCAGGCCCAGATCAAATACTCACACGAGCACAAACTGGCGGAGCTGGGCAAGCTGGCGGCCGGGGTCGCCCACGAGATCCACAATCCCTTGGGGTCGGTGCGGCTGGCGCTGCACGCCTTGAGCGGTTCGCCAGGGTCGACGCCGCCCGCCGAGATGGGAGAACTGCTGCAACTGGTCAACCGCGAGGTGGATCAATGTCTGGCGGTGACCGAACGGCTGCTGCGCCTCAGTGCCCTTCCCGCCGGCGAGACGGAGATCGTCGATGTCAACCTGGCGGTGCAGGACACCCTGAGCCTGCTGCGTTGGGAGGCGGAACAGCGGCGGATTAAATTGGAAATCGACCTCCCCGAGCCACCACTCAGGGTGCTGGCCACGGATACGGATGTGCGGATGCTCACCTTGAATATCGCCCAGAACGCCTTTCACGCCATGCCGCGGGGCGGATCGCTCAGGGTCCAGGGAAGGCGGCAGGCGGGGAAAATCCTGCTCGCCTTCGAGGATGCAGGTATCGGCATCGCCGCGGAGGATCTGAAACGCATCTTCGATCCCTTCTTCAGCCGCCGGGCGGACGGCTCCCAGGGAACCGGCCTCGGGCTCGCTATCTGCCAGGCCATAGTCAACAACCATAAAGGCCGCATCGAGGTAACCAGTGTGCCCGACGAGGGTAGCCGGTTCACCATCCATCTCGCCGATGCGGATCATTCCGGAGGCTTGGGATGACACGCAAGGTCCTCATCATCGAAGACGACGAACTCCTCAACCGGTTGGTGGTTCGTTGCGTATCCCAACTCGGACACGACGTCACCGGCACCCGCTCCTGGAAGGAGGCGGCGGCCTATCTGGAGCAGCATGAACCCCATCTGGTGATCATGGACGTACGTCTGCCGGACGGCGACAGCCTGACGCATCTGCGACGACTGGTGGAGCGCCAGCCGGTGATCGTGCTCACCGCCTACGGCTCGGTTCAGCACGCGGTCGAGGCGATGAAGGCCGGCGCCAGCGAGTATCTGGTCAAGCCGGTGAGCCCGGAGGAGCTGAATCTGGTGGTACAGCGGGTACTGGAAACCGCCCAGTTGCGGGAGGATCACAGCTTCTGCAAACAACGGCTCACCGCCCGGGAAGGCTCGTGTTCCTTTCTTATCGGCGAGAGCCAGGTGCTCGGCGATGTGCGTCAACTGATCGAGGCCGTCGCCCCCACCAATGTCACCGTACTCATCCAGGGGGAGAGCGGCACCGGCAAGGAACTGGTGGCCCGCGCCATCCACGACGCCAGCGAACGCCGCCGCATGAATTTCGTCGCCGTCGATTGTTGCACCTTGCAGGAGAAGCTCTTCGAGTCCGAACTCTTCGGCCATGAGCGGGGCGCCTTCACCGGCGCGGATCGGCTAAAGAAGGGCCTGATCGAAGGCGCGGAAGGGGGCACCCTGTTTCTCGACGAGATCGGCGAGATCGAACCCTCGGTGCAGGCCAAACTCCTGCGCATCCTGGAAACCGGCAAGTTCCGCCGTCTCGGCGGCACCAAGGATCTGGACGCCAATGTGCGCGTGGTCGCCGCCACCAACCGCGATCTGGAATCCATGAGCCTGGGTTCGGGATTTCGGGCCGATCTCTATTTCCGCCTCAGCGCCTTCGTCATTACCACCCCGCCCTTGCGTGAGCGCCGGGAGGACATCACCCATCTGGCCATCCATTTCCTGCGCAATCACAATTTCTCCCGGCGCATCGACAAGACCTTCGGCGTCGATGCCATCCGCAAGCTGGTGGCCTACGACTGGCCGGGCAATGTCCGCGAACTCAAAAACGCCGTGGAGCGTGCCATCATCCTCTCCCGCGATCGCCCCCGCATCGGCATCGAGCACCTCGCCTTCCTGGGTCGCCGCCACTGCCCGGAGATCTCGACCCAGCTAAGCTTTGAACGGGACCCCACCCTGGAGGAGCTGGAGGCCAGATACCTGGCACTGCAGTTGAAAAAATTCTCCGGCCACCGCGGCAAGGTCGCCGAGGTGTTGGGGATCAGCGAACGCAATCTCTACCGCTTGATCAAACGCTACGGATTGACCCAGCCGCAAGCGGCGCATTAACATCCGGTCCGCCCGGAAGGAGTGATCTTGATCCAGCCCGGGCGTCCTCGGACCAGATGGGTCCTCAAGCCCCCCCTTGGAGAATGATCATGCCGCTCGACTGTCGTTGGCTCGGACTGGAGCTGAAGAATCCCCTGGTCCCCTCCGCCTCCCCCCTTACCGCCAACCTCGATAGTGCCAAAGAGCTGGAAGATGCCGGTGCCGCCGCCATCGTCATGTACTCCCTGTTCGAAGAAACCATGCTCGCCGAGGAAGAGTCGGCGGCCATGGCGCCACGGCTGAGCGACACCGACTGGGGCGCGGAGAGCAGCGGCTTCGTCGTCCCAGGCGATGCCGAGCGTGCCCTGGATCGCTATCTGGAACTCCTGGCCGCGCTCAAACAGAGCCTGGAGATTCCGGTCATCGCCAGCCTCAACGGTGTCACCATGGGCGGTTGGATCCAGTGCAGCCAGGCCATGGCCGCCGCCGGAGCGGATGCCCTGGATCTCAACATCTACTACCCCGCCGCCGACATCCATGAACCCGAGCGCGCGGTAGAACAGCGCTATTTCGATATCCTCAAGGAGCTGCGGCGCCTGGTCCGCATCCCCATCAACATGAAGCTGCCGGCCATGTTCAGCTCTCCCGGCCATTTCATCAAACAACTGGAGTCCCTCGGTGCCGACGGCGTCTCTCTCTTCAACCGCTTTTATCAGGCCGACATCAATATCGACACACTCCGTCTCGTCCCCAGCCTGCATCCATCCAGCTCCGCCGAGGCGCTGCTTCCCATGCGCTGGATCGCCATCCTGCGCGGGCGCACCGGCCTGAGTCTAGCCGCCACCAGCGGGATCCATACCAGTCGGGATGTCATCAAGATGCTGCTCGCCGGGGCGGATGCGGTCCACCTCTGTAGCGTCCTCCTCACCCATGGCCCGGCACATCTCAGGGTCCTGCTCGACGGGCTGCAAAACTGGATGGAGGAGAAGGGGTTCACCTCGGTGGAGCAATTCAAGGGACGCCTGAGTCAGAGCCGGGTCCCCGATCCGGTCGGTTTCGAACGGGCCAATTACACCCACATCATCGAGAGCTATCGCTTCGATCCTCATCCGGAGGGTTGAATGTCCGCCTCCTGAAGGCTCTTGGGATGAGGCCGATCAGGCCCCTTCCAACGCGATCCCAGCCAAGCCCATCTCCGGCCTTCATTCGTCGACTAGGCCGCATTTTTCACCAGTCGTCTACCGCGGACGCCGCTTGGCTCGCTGTGCCGGTCAAGTCCGAGGAGGCGTCTACACCCCGCATGTCTTCCGGGCCTGGGCGTGTGTAGCCGATTTATCGTTCTCCATTCAAGAACAATACCGCTATTAAATGGAGATTGTTCTCGAAAAAAGAACGAGAAATAGCGGTTTTCCGTCGATGCCCGGCAGACTGACTGCGGAGAGTTTTCTCTTAACGCCTCAATAAAGAATCTACTCGGAAATGGTATCAGCTACGCCTTCGCCGCCAATTTCTCCATGCGCCCCGTCACAGCGGCCTCTCGGTGCCCTCGCCATGGCGCCCGGTGAGAAATGCGGGCTAGCGAACTCTCGATAGTTCGCCCTCATGCCCTCCGACGAGCCTCGCCCCGCTCGGCTATTGAATAACCAGGCAAAACAAGATATTCAGTGTGCAAGCCGTGACCAGTGGTTACCAACCTCTCGACATCAACCACACTGGTTTTATGAAGAGGAAGCGTGAATTGAAAACGACAACATGGATTCATCCCCCGGCATCCTCCAGGATCCGCCTGCTCCTGGCCCTGCCGCTGTTGTTCATGACCAGTATCGCCTTGGCGACGGGGCCGGAGCGAATGCCGTTCCCACACTGGCCCTTCGAGGAAAACGGCGGACGTTACCCGGAAGAAGTGGCCTTCGTCACCCGCACCTCGAACGGCCTCACCCTGATCACCACCAAGGGCGACACCCGGCATCGGTTCGCCGACGGCCGCACCACCCTGGTCGAACGCCTGATTGGGGGCGCTGGCCGCTACCAGGGGGAAGATCCGGCCAGCGCCAAGATCACCCGGTTTCGCGATCCCACCCCGGGGCCGGGCCAACCCATCACCGCCTACACCAGCCTACGTGCCAGCGCCTGGCCCGGGATCGAGACCCGGTTGCGGCAGCGCGACGACGCCGTCGAACGCCTGTTCCGGCTCGCTCCCGGGGTCGATGCCGGGGTCATCCGGGTGCAGATCCAGGGCGCCGAATCCTTGCAAACCGCCGCTGATGGTGGACTGATCATCCAGACCCAGTATCAACAACTCCAACTCTCGCCGCCCCTGGCCTGGCAGCCGGACGGCGAATTGGAGCGACGGATCGAGGTTGCCTATCGCGTCGAGGGCGACAGCTACGGCTTCAACCTCGGACTCCATGATCCAGGACTTCCGGTGGTGATCGACCCCCTGATCCGTTCGACCTATTCCGGCGGCACCGGCGGCGACCAGATCCGCGCCCTGGCCACCGACGCCAGCAGCGTCTATGTCGCTGGCATCACCTTTTCCGGTGACTTCCCGGTGACGGGCGGGGCCGCCCAGGGGTCCTTCGACAGCTTCACCGACGCCTTCGTCGCCCGCTACAACGCCGACCTCAGCCAGCTTCTCGCCGCCACCTACTTGGGTGGCAGTGGTTACGACGAGGCCCAGGCGATCAGCCTCGCCAGCGGTAATGTTTTTGTCGCCGGTCGCACCGGAAGCACCAATTTCCCGGGCACCGGCAGCGGCGCCCAAACCACCAACGGCGGCGATTTCGACGGCTTCGTCGCCCGCCTCTCGGCCGATCTCGGCACCCTGGTGCGCGCCAGCTATTTCGGCGGCAGCGGCCTCGACGCCTTTTTCGGCCTGGCGGTGACCGCGAGCGATGTCTACGCCACCGGCTTCAGCCAATCGCCCAGCCTGCCGGGAACCTCGGGGGCGGCTCAAACCAGCCGCTCCGGCAGCAGCGACGCCATCGCCGCCCGCTTCTCCCTGGATCTGACCACCTTGCTCCGGGCCACCTATCTCGGCGGCAGCCTGGACGAGACCAGCCGCGGTCGCCCCCTGGTGCTCAACAGCGCCCTCTATGTCCCGGGCACCACCAACTCCCACGACTTCCCCCAGACCAGCGGCGGCCTCCAGTCCAGCCTCGACAACAGCGACGCCAGCGACGCCGCCTTCGTCAGCCGCCTGGCGCTCGACCTCTCCAGCATCCAGCAATCGACCTACTACGCCACCACCTTCTCCCACGACCGCGGACTTTCCCTAGCCACGGCCGGGGGCGACATCTTCCTGCTCGGCGAGAGCGCCGGCGCCGATCTGCCCGGCACCTCCGGCGGCGCCCTACCCCACAACAACCTAGTCGATCTCTTCCTCGCCCGTCTTTCGTCCAGCCTCGGCAGCGTGGTGAACGCCACCTACTTCGGTGGCTCGGATGACGAGACGGCTGGCGACCTGCTGGTCGACGGCAGCGGAATCATCATCACCGGCACCACCTCCTCCAGCGATCTACCCGGCACCACCGGAGGGATTCAACCGACCAAGACCGGCCCTGCGGATGTCCTGCTGGCCCGCTTCGACCTCGGTCTCACCAACCTGCAACAGTCCAGCTACCTCGGCGGCATCATCAACGAGGAGGGTCTCGCCCTCGGCCTGATCGGTTCCACCCTCTATGTCGCCGGACGCGAGGATTCCACTGGCTTCCCCGGCACGGGTCCGGGTAGCGGTGGCGCCCAGGAAAACTACGGCGGCAACGAAGTCGACGATGGCTTCATCGCCGCCCTCAGCTCGGATCTCGCCCAGGCCCTCTCCGCCTCCATCAACGACGTCAGCCTGAAGGAAGGTAACTCAGGCACCACCCCCTTCGTCTTTACCGTGACCTTGAACTCGCCCCCGGCGGCCCAGGTCCAGGTCTCGATCACCAGCGCCAACATCAGCGCCCAGGCCGGTCAGGACTATGGCCCACCCAGCCCCAACCTCCTCAGCTTCACCCCCCAGGGACCGCTCGCCCAGAATGTGACCGTCCCCGTATCCGGCGATACCATCCCGGAGGGAGACGAGCAGTTTCGCCTCAGCCTGAGTTCCAACGATGTCGCCATCGCCGATGGCATTGGCCTCGGCACCATTATCAACGACGACCTCCGCCCCGGGACGCCCCCCTTTACCGCCGTACCCGCCGCCGTGCCCGGCCTCTCTCCCCTGGGGCTACTGGCCCTGGGATTGCTGGTTGGGGGATTGGTGTCCAGGTTCATGCGCCGGGGTTAGGGGCCGGAGGAAAGAGCCGGACCGAGTGGACTACTGTGAAATTCTGACCGAGCACCGATATCACCACTTCATACCTTTACCAAGACCAAGGATGGCCTCCAGGCTCGTTATGGGAGCGATTGCTGGTCGCGGAACGGCAGGCCCTGGCGGTCGGCGCCCTGGTTCCCATCGAGACCGAATTCGAATACCTCCAGGAGAGCGGCATCCACTTTCTCGTCCGCGTGGCGGGCAATCTGCAGCGCAAGAGCGAAGACAAACTCCGCCACTCGCCTCCACCGGCCTCAGGTGCCGTAACGGGCTACAATCCCTTCCTGCCCCCCGAACCAATTCTCACCCTGGGGGGGATCGGCCCAGATCATCTGGCCGTGCTGAACAAGTTCAATGTCATCAAGCATCACCTCCTCATCGTCACCCGGGAATTCGAGGAGCAGGAACGGCTGCTCGGTTTAGGAGACTGGCTGGCCTGGTGGCGTTGTATGGCGGAGTGCGAGTCGCTGGGTTTCTACAACGGGGGCGCGGCGGCCGGTGCCAGTCAGGGACACAAGCATCTGCAATGGGTGCCGCTGCCCCTGGAAGCGGGCGCGGCCCTGTCGCTGCCGATCTCGCCTGTATTAGAAGGCGTTGTCAGGGTGCATGAGCCTGGAAGGATCGCCGCCCTGCCCTTCCCGCATCTGGCGGTCGGCCTCAGCCCGGGTGTCTGGCGGGAACCCGAGGCGGCCGCCGAGGAGTCGCGGGATCTCTATCTCAAGTTGTTGCGGCAACTCGGCCTGCCGCCGACGCAAAAAGACAGACGGGTCTTCCAGTCCGCCCCCTACAATCTCCTGCTGACCAGAGCCTGGATGCTGCTGGTTCCCCGCGCCCGGGAAGCCGCCATGGGGATATCGGTCAACGCCCTCGGCTTCGCCGGTTCCCTGTTCGTCAAAAATCGAGAACAACTGGCACGGCTGCGGCGGGAAGGCCCGCTGGCCTTGCTGCGAGGCGTCTGTCCCCCGGTCTGAGATTGGAACGCCCCTGGCTTGATCAAAGATAAGCCGGACAATGGGGTTATGGAGCATAATTCCCAGCCCGCGTTTCTCACCCAGGAGGTAGCCAACCTTCCCATGGACATCGACACCAGCATCGAGGCTTACCCCGGCCAGCTCGACACCCTGGCGAAAAGCCGGGCGGGTACCAAGCCTAGCTGTCGTCTCGGCGCCGTCATTGGCACCTTTCGCGGCCCCTTCCTGCTGCTGACACCGGCCTGTGTTTCGGTTGGCCTCGGTCTCGTGATAGGACAAGGCTCCCCTTTTTCCCTGGCCATCCTGGGGCTGGTGATCCTCGGCGCCCTGAGTGCCCACATCGGCGTCAATGTATTGAATGAATACTCTGACTTCCGCTCCGGGCTGGATCATCGCACCATCCGTACCCCTTTCAGCGGCGGAAGCGGGAGTCTGCCCGCCTGCCCCCAGGCCGCTTCCCTGGCTAGGATGGTGGGCTATGGGGCGGTATTGCTCACCCTCGTCATCGGCCTCGTCCTCTTGGCTCTCTCCGGCCCCGGCCTCATCCCCATCGGACTCATCGGGGTGATCCTGGTGCTCGTTTATACCCCCTGGGTCACCCGTCATCCGCTGCTCTGTCTGATTGCCCCCGGGCTGGGTTTCGGTGCCTTGATGGTGCTCGGGACCCAGTATGCCCTGGCCGGTGCTTTTAGCCTCCAGGGACTGGCGGCCTCGCTGGTGCCCTTTTTCCTGGTCAACAACCTGTTGCTGCTGAACCAGTTCCCGGATGTGGAGGCGGATCGCTCGGTCGGTCGCGACCATGTCCTCATCCACTGGGGCAAGACGGTGGGTCGCTGGTTGCTGCTGAGTTTCTATGCGGCCGCTTATGGCGTGATTCTCATTGGCGTCCTCAGCGGACTCTTTCCCCTGACCACCCTCATGGCCGGCGCCAGCCTGGTGTTGACCATCCCCACCCTGAGTCGCCTCTGGCAGAATCAGGAGGATCCTGAGCAGTTGCGCCCCGCCATGGGTCTGAATGTCGCCATCTCCCTTGTTACCCCGGTGCTTCTGGGAGTCGGACTGGCCTTGACCTGAGACCTCTCAACAGGACCGCCACACCAATGTCGCGCCGACCAGGATCAGCAGCAGACCCATGAGACGGATCACCTGGGTCGGGCTCAGGCGCAGATGGATCTGGTTGCCGGCATAGAGGCCGCACAGCATCACCGGCAGGCCCAGGAGCATGGCCTGGGGCAGATCCGCTTGGAACAGCAACCCGGACGCGGCGAAGAAGATCATCCGCGCTGCCCCTTCCAGTAAAAACAGGACCGAGAGAGTCGCGCGGAGCGCCCCCTTATCCTGGGTGCGATGGGAGAGATAGATCACAAAGGGTGGCCCGCCGATGGCGAACAGGGCCCCGATGGCGCCTCCCAGCCCGCCGGCGGGGAATGCCCACCAGGCGGAGATCCGACGCTGGGCGTGTAGATTCAACAGGATCCGCCCGCCAAAGAGGATCACCAAGAGGCCGAGTCCGCACAGGGCGGCCTCCTGGGGTACCTGGAGCAGCAATTTGATCCCCAGGAAGCTACCCAGCGAGGCCGGGAGCAGCAGTCTCAGGATTTCCCACCAGAGGACCCGATCCTTGGCCCGCATCAGGCTGGTGGTGGTCAGGATCAAGGCCGCCAGGACATCGAAGGCGACGATCCAGGGCACTACCAGGGTGAGGGGAAGCCAGAAGGCCAACAGGGGCACCGCCACCAGGGCGGAACCGAAGCCGGTGACGGCGCGCAGCACATAGGCCGCCAACAGAACCGCCCCGCTGGCCAGGAGTTCAGCCGTATCCACGTAGCCGGCCTCGAGACCGGAGCGAATCGGTGAGGACTCCAATCACAGACACAGGCCGTCGCTCCCCCTCTTCCGTCCCCGCGACTTTCGCTTCAGATCAGAAAGATCTCTATCTCGATCAGCGTCGGCGCGGGATGCTGATCAGCATCTCTTCCTCCTTGACCTCCTTCTTCACCCCCCTCAGGTCGGCATCCATGGGCAGCAGAAAGCGCTGGGTGGCCACGCTGGAGGAGTATGTGTACTGGCGTTGAAAACCCCGCCCCTGGGCCAGGGATTGATCCGCCTTCTGCTGCTCGGAGCGATCGCTGCTGAGGACGAGCCAGTTGCCTTCGCTCCAGAACTTGATGGCGGACGGCTTCAGACCCCCATAGGTGCGGACATCGATGTAGTAATTCTCCACATCCATGCGCCTGGTAGCGCGGAAACCGCCCTGGAGATTCCAATCGGGTTCGCGGCTTGGGGCGTAGCGGGGGGCAAAATCCTGCCCCGAGCCATACCCAGGCCCATAATTCGGTGCATAGCCATAGGGCGGGTAGGCCTGAGCGCACAGGCTCCCAGCGTTGAGAGCGAGGGACAGGGTCAACAAGAGAGTCATGGGTTTCATGGCGGCTTCCTCTAGGCCTCAAGGGATTGTCTGATACCTAAGAGTATAAAGGGTCCCGCCACCCACCCCGTACAACTGGTATCGTACCCAGCAACGGAACCAGCCAACCGATTCAGCATCCCATCCTTTTGATTATTGCGAATAGATGTATGAAGTCGACCTCAGCGCCATCGCCTCAAATCGTGGCCGCTGTTAATGTTGGCGCTCCAGAATAAGGCCATTGAGCCCGACGAAGGGGTTCCGGGCCGGGGTCGAGAATGGCTTTTTTGTTCTTATTCAGAGAACAATACATCACCATAGAAAACAATTGTTCTCTAAAAGAGAACGCGAAACCGGACCAAAACGCTCGTGCCCGGAGGCGCTGACAGAAAGAGACCCCAGTCGTGATGGCTTCCCAGCTCTTGGAATCAAACCGCACCGGGCTCCCAAGCTGGAGCTGGACCACATTTCTCCATCAAGCGCCTGGGGGTATGGGTAAGGCTTGCCAATCAATCGCCTACCCCTTGTCGTCCACCCCCATCTGGTCCGGGGCCTGCCCCCGAAGCCCTTGCAAGCTTCGACCGGATGAGGACCGGTTGAGAAAGCCGCAGTCATAGCAGCCCTGTTCGGTCACCACCGCCTGGAGCCGAATATCCCAGGGGCGAGGGATCAGTTGATCGACCCTTTGACATTCATGGGCGATACCGAGCAGCCGGGGCGATCGCCAGGAGGTCCTTTGCCGCAGATACGCCAGACTGCGGTCGTAATAACCGCCTCCCATGCCCAGACGCCGGCACTGGTGATCGAAGGCGACCAGGGGAAGCAAGATGAGATCCAATCCCCAGGGTGGCACTCGGGGAGCCGATGTCAACGCCGGTTCCGGGATGCGGTATTTGTTGGCTACCAGTGACTGGCCGGGACGATATTCCACGAACCACAGCCGACCGGGGCGCGTCCGGCGCAGCACGGGAAGGTAACAGCGGCGCCCGCGGTCCCAGAGGTCGCGGATCAGGGGAGCGAGATCGACCTCGCCGTCCATGCTGAGATACAAGGCCACCCGCTCGGCGCGTCGAAAGGCCGGTAAGGTACGGAGCCGTCGCGCCACGCGGAGGCTGTGATCGCGTTGCTGTTGGGGTGAAAGGCGGCGACGAAGGGCCCGAACGCGGCGCCGCAACGCGGAAAGGTCGGGGATCAAGGCCTGATGAGGAAAGGGAGACACCCCCCGCCTGTGCCGTCGATGCTCATCGTTCTTGAACCTTCAGGTTCAAGTGGGGACAACAGAGAGGCGACAGGCTTCCCGCTCATGGGAATGGCGGACATGCACACAAGCCCCTCAAAAATGCCCCCCGGGTATTCAATAGGCTCAAGAAAATACCCGAACAGCTAACGAACACCGCAGGGGGTGTCTCAAGGATTAGGCTACCGCGAAACGGCTCAGAGTTCCACCGGGTTTCCGCTTGACATGGCTACATCCAGCCGTTCTTGCAATTGGCGGACACGGCGGCTGAAGTCCCGGGAACTCAGATCCAGAATCTGTTCCTGCTTGAGCAATTCATGGGCGATATTGAGGGCGGCCATGACGGCGATGCGATCGGTGCCGATCACTTTGCCGCTGTCGCGGATCTCCCGCATCTTGTTGTCGACCAGGCGGGCCGAGGCGATCAGGGCCTCTTTTTCGTTTTCGGCACAGGCAATGCGGTATTCTTTCGCCAGGATGTGGACGACGATGGGTTCCAGGTCCTGTTTCACGATCCGGTTTCCATTGATTTGAGGCGGGTGAGCATCGACTCGACGCGGTTACGGGCGATCTCGTTCTTTTCGATCAGCGCGGCTCGCTCGTTGACCAGGTGTTCCTGCTGCGTCCGCAAAGTCCGGTTTTCCTCACGCAACCTGGCACAGAGGCGGATCATTTCCTCCACTTTCTGCTCCAGGCGATGAAGTTCGAGATCGGCGAGTCTGGTTTTGGGGTTTTCTTCCATCATCGGGAAATATAATCGGCGTGCAATCGGGGGTCAATCGGAAGGGGTATGCTATTATCCGAAATTTATTACACTTTTCCTCGTCTATGTCTACCACTGATGTCATCGCCTCTTACGCAGACTTGGCCGCGACCTTGACCGCGGCGGGCGCCCTCTCCGGACCGGCGGAGGTTCACGGCGTCATCTTCGGCTTGTTGTGTGCCGGTCGTCGCGAGATCGAACCGGCTTTTCTCTACGAATTGTTTGATCCAGAGACCGCCGCCGATCCCCAGGTGAGGCTCTGCCGTGAGGCACTCCAGACCTTGTCGAACCGGATCGCCCAGGAGTTGGAGGAAGAAGGCTACGGCGGCCGTCCCCTGCTGCCGCCCAATGAGGCGCCACTGGCCCAGCGTGCCCAGGCCATCGTCGACTGGTGCGAGGGTCTGCTGTACGGCCTCGCCCTGGCCGGGGCACGTCAGGATCAGATGTCCATCGAAGCCATGGAAGCCTTGCGGGATCTGAGCGAGATCACCCACATGGACATGGATCGGGTGACGGACAGTGAAGCCGACGAGGGGGCCTATACCGAAGTAGTGGAATTCGCCTGGGTGGCCGCGCTCTTGATCTATCAGGATCTGGGCCTGCCCGGAAGCAAAGGTTGATCGCCCATGGTTGCGCAAGAATACAAGCGTCGCCGACGCCAACTGATGCGGATCATGGGTTCCAAGAGCCTGGCCATCCTACCCGCCGCCTCTGTGTCGATCCGTAACCGTGATGTCCACTTCCCCTATCGGCAGGACAGTGACTTCCACTATCTGACCGGCTTTCCCGAGCCTGAGGCCATCGCCGTGCTGGTAACCGGGCGGCCCCAAGGCGAGTTCATCCTCTTTTGTCGCGGCCATGACGAGGAAAAGGAGCGCTGGGACGGCCCACGGGCCGGACAGAACGGGGCGGTAAAGACCTATGGGGCCGACGAATCCTTCCCCATCGGTGAACTCGACGACATCCTGCCCGCTATCCTCGAACAAACCGACAGGGTCTATTACGCCATGGGCTGCAATGCCGAGCTGGATCACCGTCTGGCCGGCTGGGTCAACCGCCTCCGCGCCGCCGCCAGAACCGGCGTCCGCGGCCCCATCGAATTCGTCGCCCTCGACCATTACCTGCATGACATGCGGCTGTACAAGAGTCAGGCGGAACTCAAGCTGATGCGCAAGGCGGCGAGCATCTCGGCCCAGGCCCACCGCCAACTCATGCTCAACTGTCGTCCCGGGATGATGGAGTATGAGTTGGAGGCCGGCTTCGTCTATGAATGCGCCCGCCTCGGCGCCCGGGCCCAGGCCTATTCGCCCATCGTCGGCGGCGGTGCCAACGCCTGTGTACTGCACTACATCAGTAACGGCCACCGGCTCAAGAACGGCGATCTGGTCCTGATCGACGCCGGCTGCGAATATCAAAACTACGCCTCGGATATCACCCGCACCTTCCCGGTCAATGGGCGTTTCAGCCCGGAGCAGCGGGAACTCTATGCCCTGGTCCTGGCGGCCCAGGAGGCGGCGATTGCCCAGGTCAAGCCAGGGAATCATTGGCATCAACCCCACGAGGCGGCGGTGGCCACCCTGACCAAGGGGCTGGTGAAACTCGGGCTACTGGAGGGATCGGTAAGCAAATTGATCCAGGACGAGGCCTATAAACCCTTCTATATGCACAAAACCGGTCACTGGCTGGGGATGGATGTGCATGATGTCGGCGATTACAAGGTGGACGGCGAATGGCGCATGTTCGAGCCCGGCATGGTGACCACCATCGAGCCCGGGATCTACATCCCTCCCAACACCAAGACGGTTGACGAGAAATGGTGGGGCATCGGTATCCGCATCGAGGATGACGTGCTGGTGACCAAGACCGGCAACGAGGTGCTGACGGCCGAGGTGCCGAAACGTATCCATGAGATCGAAGCCCTGATGGCGCACTGAAGCTTATGGCAGCGGATTACGATCTTCTCATCTGCGGTGGGGGCATGGTGGGCGCCAGTCTGGCCCGCGCCCTCTCACCTCTGGGGTGGCGGATCGCCCTCGTCGAGGCCGTGTCCCCGACGGATCCGACCTCACCCAGCTTCGACGACCGTGCCATCGCCCTGGCCTGGGGCAGCCGCCTCATCCTCGAAGCCCTGGAGGTATGGGACGCGCTCAGCCCCCGGGCCGAACCCATCCTCGATATCCATATCTCCGAACAGGGCTGTTTCGGCGCCGCCCGCCTGAGCCATCGCCACGGAGGAACCCCGGCCCTCGGCTATGTGACCACCGCCCGGGAGCTGGGGCGTTGTCTGGAGGAAGGCTTGGGACAGCGGCTGGATCTCTTCTGCCCGGCACGTCTGACCGACCTGGAGATAAGTCCGGATCGGGTCGAGGTCGGAATTCAAAAGGAAGCCGGGGCCCATCGGTTCAGTACCCGCCTGCTGGTGGCGGCGGATGGACGGGATTCCTGGGTGCGACGTCGTCTCGGCATCGCCGTCCAGGAGATCGACTATGCCCAGACCGCCATCGTCGCCAACCTGAGCCCGGCCTGGCCACATCAGGGCCGGGCCTTCGAGCGCTTTACGCCCACGGGTCCGTTAGCGATCCTACCCCTGCCGGAGCAGCATGGCGCCCTGATCTGGACCCAGCCCCGGGACCTGGCGCCCGAGTTCATGGGCCTGGATGACGCCAGCTTCCTGGCCCGTCTGCAACAGGCCTTCGGTCAGCGGTTGGGAAGATTCCTGCGTATCGGTCGACGCTCGGCCTACCCCTTGCGGCAGGTCTTGGTCGAGGAACAGGCGCGTCCCCGTATCCTGCTGATCGGCAATGCGGCCCACACCCTGCATCCGGTGGCCGGCCAGGGTTTCAATCTGGGGCTGAGGGACGTCGCCGTCCTGGCCAAGGTGCTGCGCGAGGCCCGGCGACAGGGTGATGACCCGGGTGATCCCGCCGTGCTCCTGAGATACGAAACCAATCGCCGCCAGGATCAGGGGGATTTGGCCCGGATTACCGACACCATGGTGCGGCTCTTCAGCCACCCCGCTTTGCCGGTGCGGCTGCTGCGCAACCTGGGCTTGTTCGGCTTCGATCTCTGCCCGCTGATCAAACCGCTCGTCACCCGTCGCTTCATGGGCCTGGATCGGCCCCTGCTCCCGGAGGTGGCCCCCGTCCGGGAGGGGAAACCGACATGACGGCTGGTTCCGATGTCGTCGTCGTGGGTGGCGGCATGGTCGGCGCCGCCCTCGGTTGCGCCCTGGCCCAGGAAGGTTTCGCGGTGGCCCTGGTGGAGGCCAGGGAGCCCCAAAGACTCTGGCCGGAAGGAGAGATCGCCAACCGCGTCTCGGCCATCTCCCGGGCCAGCGAGCGCATCCTGCGCCACCTCAGCGTCTGGAAACGCCTTCTCGAACTCGGGGTCAGCCCCTATCGGCACATGTTCGTCTGGGACGCCGCCGGTACAGGAAGCCTCCAGTTCGATGCCGCGGAGATCGGCGAGCCGGATCTCGGTCACATCATCGAGAATCGCGTCATCCAGTTGGCCCTCTGGGAACGACTGGAGTCGATGTCGAATGTAAAGCTCTTGTGTCCGGCGCAAGTAACCGGCCTGTCGCCGGGGAGACTCGAACTCGCCGATGGTTCATCCATCGAGGCCGCCCTGGTCGTCGGCGCCGATGGGGCCCGGTCCAGGGTGCGGGAGCTGGCCGGCATCAAGGTACGCGGTTGGTCCTACGATCAGCAGGCCCTGGTCGCCAATGTGGGCACCCGGGAACCCCATCGGGAGACCGCCCGGCAGCGCTTTCTGCCGAGCGGCCCCCTCGCCTTGCTGCCCCTCGCCGATGGGCGCTGCTCCATCGTCTGGTCGACCAGCCCCGAGGATGCCGAACGGCTGCTCAGGCTGGAGGCGGACGCCTTTTGCCGCGAGCTGACCCAGGCATCGGAACAGATTCTCGGCGAGGTGCTGGCCGTGGGTCCGCGGGCGCTCTTCCCGCTGGCTTTGCGGCATGCGGAGACTTATGTCCAGCCCGGGTTGGCGCTGGTGGGCGATGCCGCCCACAGTATTCATCCCCTGGCCGGCCAGGGGGTGAATCTCGGTCTGCTGGATGCCACCGCCCTGACGGATACCTTGATGCGGGCGCGCTCGCGGCGCCGCTCCATCGGCTCCCTCACCAGCCTGCGAGGCTATGAACTTGCGCGCAAGGGCGACAATCTGCTCATGCAGGCGGCCATGGAGGCCTTCCTGCGCCTCTTCTCCGCCCGACCGGCCCCGGTGCCCTGGTTGCGTAACTGGGGTCTGGATCTGACCGATACGACTCCAGTCCTCAAATACGCCCTGATGCGGCGGGCCATGGGTCTGGTCGGAGAATTGCCGCGCCTCGCCCGGGAGGCTGACCCGGATTCCCCGATCTGGAAATAGGCGCCGGGCCTGGGCGCTTTTACCCGGTTTTCGTTCTCTTATGGAGAACAATATTGCCGTAATTGTTCTCTATAGAAGAACAAAAATGGCCATTTTCGGTCGATGCCCGGAGCCGCTTCAGGCGAATATAGCTCCCGGATAGGTCCGTGGTCTCAGCAACAGCTTTGGGAATAATCCCGGCGCCCGACACCCAACCATATCGCTTGCCCCCAGATGGACCGGAAACCTCCCCAGCCATGAATCCCCGATCGAGCCATGGAGCGAACCAGCCCAGGGTCTGCCTCCTGGTGCTGAATTGGAACCGGGCGGAAGACAGCCTCGCCTGCCTGGATTCGCTCAGACCGGATCTGGCCAGTGGTCTGGCTGCCCTGGTGGTGTGCGACAACGGCTCGACGGACGATTCCATCCCACGCCTGCTCGCCTGGGCGAGGGAACAAGGGCTTCAACCTCAAGGCGGCGATTGGAATTTCGCCCTCATCGCCAACGGCGGCAATCTGGGCTATGCGGCGGGAAACAATGTTGGTCTGAGATTCGCCCTGGCGGATGGGCGCTTCGACTGGATCTGGGTACTCAACAACGATACCCAGGTCGCCCCCGGGGCTCTGGACGCCCTGCTCGCCATGGCGGACGGGGAACCCGGACTGGGCGCCGTCGGCAGCACCCTGGTGGATCATTACCAGCGGGACCTGGTGCAATACGCCGGCGGTTGCCGATACCAACCACTCACCAGCCTCATGCGACCCTGTCTGGCCGGTACTCCACTGTCACAGGTGCTGGCGACGGATGAGACCCGGGTCCGACTCGATTATGTGGGGGGAGCGGCCATGCTGCTGCGCACCTCGGCCTTGCGCCGGGTAGGGCTCTTCAACGAGGACTTCTTTCTCTACTACGAGGAACTGGATCTCTGTCGGCGACTCCAGCAAGCGGGCCATGGCCTCGGCTGGTGTCGGGACAGCCTGGTCTATCACCAGGGCGGCTCCAGCACCGGCGGACGCTCGACAGTCAAAGGCGAGGAATCTCAGCTGGCCGCCTATCACGAAAACCTGAGCACCCTCCTCTACACCAGGCGTCATCATCCCTGGCTGTTACCCCTGGTCGCCGGGCTGAGATTGGCTGGCAAATCCTTGGTGTACCTGCTCAAGGGTCGAAGATCCCTGTTCTCACCCTTGTGGCGTGCTTACCGGGATTTTCTGCTGGGGAGGAGCGCCCGTTTGCGAGATCCCCAGGCCGGGGAGCCAAGGGTGATGGCGCTTGGCCGCTTGCCCTGATCGGTCTCAGTCTTTACCCTTCCGGGCTGCCGCCCCATCCCTTGCCCGCAGAAAGAACTGGGATGGTTCCAAGCGATAGGCCCGGTCGTATAGGTCCGCCGCCGCCGCGAATTTCCCGCCCTGCTCCAACGCCCGCCCCAACCAGTAGTGATACCACTGATCGTTGTTATCATGGCGCTGGAACCTACCGAAAAAATCGAGCGCCTGGGCGGCCTCGCCCTTGTTGACGAAGCATTCGATCACCTTGGTGATCTCCGACCTCAAGACCCTTTCCCGCGCCGCCTCATCCGAGTGAGCCTTGACGCTCAGATAGTAGGCCGGACATACCAGGGCGATCCTGGCAAGATCCTTATCCGCCAGCAGGGAGGCTTCCACCCGGATCAAGCCACGAAATACACCCCGATCATCATAGGTCATGATGCGATCGAACCCCGCCAGCGACGCCAAGGCCTGTTCGACGCCCAGGAAGGGAAGACTACGCTTCTGATCGGTCGGAAACCATGCCTGCTCCGATTGATAGCCGATCACCGTCCAGTCCAGATTTCCCGCTACCTCTTGCTCCATAAAACGGCGGATCCTGAAGACATGCCAGGGATTCTCAATGATACCGCTGACCAGAACCCGCTCCGGGCTCGTCAGTCCATCACTCACCGTGTTTATTCCAGCCTGAATATGATGATTGCTCGCCTGGACCCTGGTGTAGAAACGATAATCACCGTCGTACTGCAACCACCAAAGGCCGGATATCGTGATGGCAATCAGCCAGAGAGGAAGCCTGTACGCCATTCTCGCTCTGCCACTGCCCCAGTCGATAAAACGCGGCGTCAGGAGCGGAAGCAGAAAAAATACACTACCGAACCAGGCATACATGGGGAGTACGCGATTGGGAATGAGCATCATGGGAGCCATGGCGGCCACACCGAAACTGACAGCGACCAGATACATCCTGAACCAGGGATGCTTCATCAATCCCGACAGGGTCCCGGAGAGCGACGAATCGGCTGACACGCCCGCAGCGGCGGAGGACCCTTTCATTACCACAAACACATATATGAGAACCGCGAGGAGAAGCGGCAGCGGAAAAGGCAGCAAGGATAACTTCAGAAACTGGAGTAGCGTCTTGACATTCTCAAGGATGTTCAGGCTGACAAAATAGGGACTGGATGTATTGGCGGTATCTATGAAGATCGAGGAGATGAAATACTTTTCGATCATCAGCACCGAAATCGCCAACAGCACGGAGGCCACCGAAATATAGAGATACTTCTTATTCTCCCTTTGCAAGAACCAGAGCACGAGATTGCCGAGGATCATCGCCATACCGAAGGTCGGCTTGGTAAACAAAGAGGCGGTGAAAAGGGTCGCGGATAGGACTCCAGCCTGGAGAGAAGCGGATTGCATCAACCTGATCTGTCCTTCCAGAAACAGAATTCCAGCCAGAATCCCGCCGAAATCCTGGGCGTGCAACACATAGAAATTCGGCGACAACACCGCCAGCAAGACAAAGATCGGAAGGGATTCGGCATCCAGCCTGCCGTCATGCAATACCGAGGCGAAGCGCATGATCTGCAAAATGAAAATGAATGGCAGGAGATTCAAAACGATCATCAATCCTTGAAAATCGAGCAGGAAGCCGATGAGTTTGAGAAATATGATCATCAGGGGCCGCGGGCTGAGCGGCAACAGGCTGGGCGCCTGGGAGATCATATAGTAATCATAGAAATCGCAATGGACGGGGGTGAGAAAGGGCACCCCCTTGGGTGCCATGACCGCCAACCCGAACACATAGAGCAGCAATAACGCCAGCCCGAGAACCAGCCTTCGCATCGGTTGCATGATCTCCCCCCGGCGCGACTCAGGCACCGAGATAGGCGGCCCGCACCTGTGGATTGGTGAGCAGGGCGCTCGCGGAGCCGCTGAGGGTGAGGAGACCGGTCTCCAACACACAACCCCGGCGACTGACTTCGAGCGCCATGTGGGCGTTCTGCTCCACCAGGAGCAGGGTCACCCCTTCGGCGGCGATGAGGCGGATGGTCTCGAAGATCTTCTGCACCATCAGCGGGGCCAGCCCCATGCTGGGCTCGTCGAGCAGGAGCAGGCGCGGTCGGCTCATGAGGGCGCGGGCGATGGCCAACATCTGCTGTTCACCGCCGGACAGGGTACCGCCCTGCTGGTGGCGGCGTTCGGCAAGGCGGGGAAAAAGTTCGTAGACCCGGGCCAGATCGGCGGCGATGCGGACCTTGTCCGAACTGAGATAGGCGCCCATGAGGAGATTTTCCTCCACCCCCAGGCGGTCGAACACCCCGCGACCTTCCGGGACCAGGGCCATCCCCAGGCCGACCCGTTTATGGCTGGGGGTGTCGGTGATATCCCGTCCGTCATAGAGAATACGGCCCCGACTCGGTGCGAGCGTCCCCGAGAGGGCGCGCAGGACGCTGGTCTTGCCGGCGCCATTGGCGCCGATGAGGCACAGGGTCTCCCCCTGGTCGAGATTGAGGTCGATGCCCTTGACGGCACGGATCCCGCCGTAGCAGACCTCCAGCCCCCGGATCTCCAGCAGGCTCATGCCAGGGTTCCGCCCAGGTAGGCTTCGATCACGCCGGCATCCTGCTGCACCTCGGCCGGCGTCCCCTCGGCGATCTTGCGTCCATAGACCAGCACCGCCACCCGATCGCACAACCCCATGACCAGCCGCACGTCATGCTCGATCAACAGCAGGGTGACACCATCGGCGCGGATACGCTCCAGGAGTTGGCGCAGGGATTGGGTCTCGGTGGGATTCATCCCGGCGGCCGGCTCGTCGAGAGCCAGTAGGCGGGGTTCGGTGGCCAGGGCGCGGGCGATCTCCAGCCGCCGCTGATCGCCGTAAGGCAGATGTTTGGCGGTCTGCTGGGCGCGGAAGCCGATGCCCACATAGTCCAACAGGGCGGCGGCGCGTTCGCGGGTATCCGCCTCTTCGGACCGGGTTCCACTGGTGCGGAACACCGCCCCGAACACCCCGGCCTGGGTGCGCAGGTGGCGACCGACCATGACGTTTTCCAGCACCGTCATGTTGGCGAAGAGGCGGATGTTCTGAAAGGTGCGGACGAGGCCACGACAGGTGACGGCATGGGGCTTCAACCCCTGGAGGCTGCGGCCCTGAAACAGGAATTCGCCTTCCTCGGGGTGATACAGACCGGTCAGACAATTGAAAAAGGTGGTCTTGCCCGCCCCATTGGGACCGATGAGGCCGTAGATCTCCCCCGTATGGATGCCGAGCGAGACCTCGCCCAGGGCCGCCAGGCCACCGAAGCGCTTGGTGACCGCCCTGGCTTCGAGTAAAAGCCCTTCAGCGGCTGACATCGTAGAGGCTTTCCCGCTCCTGACGCGAGACATCGGCTTCCGGCGCCAGCTCTCGTGCCCGGGTGGGGGAAGGCCAGAGCCCGGCGGGACGGAACAGCATCATCAGCACCAGACCCAGTCCGAACAAAAGCAGGCGCAGATCCGCCGGATCCACCACCACCCGCCCCAGGAACTGAGTCTGTAAGGGACCGATATACCGCAGCAATTCGGGCAACACGGTGACCAGCATGGCCCCCAACACCACCCCGGGGATATGCCCCATCCCACCCAGCACCACCATGCAGAGAATCATGATGGATTCCATCAGGGTGAAGGATTCCGGGCTGACGAAACCCTGGAAGGCGGCGAACAGCCCCCCACCCACGCCGCCGAAGCTGGCTCCCATGGCGAAGGCGAGCAATTTGATATTGCGGGTATTGATGCCCATGGCGACGGCGGCCACCTCGTCCTCGCGGATGGCGGCCCAGGCGCGGCCGATGCGCGAATCCTGCAAGCGTAGGGCGATGAAGATGCTAACGAGGGTGAGGATGAGAAAGAGATAGTAATAGCTGTAGACCGCCGGCAGGCGCAGCCCCAGGACCTCGATAGGCCGACTCAGCACCAGATCCCCGAGGCGGATGGGGTCGATCATGTTTACCCCCTGGGGACCATTGGTGATGTTGTAAGGGGCGTTGAGATTGTTGAGGAAGATACGAATGATCTCACCGAAACCGAGGGTGACGATGGCCAGATAGTCCCCGCGCAGTCGCAAGGTTGGCGCCCCCAGCAATACGCCGAAGAGACAGGCGACCATCGCCCCCAGGGGCAACAACGCCCAGAAAGGCAGATGCAGGCCGAAGTGGGGCGAGGCCAGCAAGGCATAGAGATAGGCCCCCACGGCATAAAAGGCCACATAGCCGAGATCCAGCAAACCGGCGAAACCGACCACGATATTGAGTCCCAGGGCCAGCATCACATAGAGCAGGGCGAAAGCCAGGATACGCACCCAGGTGCGCCCCATCAGGCCGTCCACCAGGAAGGGAAGACAAGCCAGCCCGATCCCCAGCGCCAGATAGACGGCCCAGACCAGGCGTCGATCAGTGAGCGCAAGCCGTAGTCTCACGCCCGTTCCCCCACCCGTTCGCCGAGTAGCCCGGAGGGACGAAATACAAGGACGAGGATGAGGACGAAAAAGGCAAAGATATCCTGGTAGTGGCTGCCGAGAAAACCGCCGGTGAGATCGCCGATATAGCCGGCGCCCAGGCTCTCGATCACCCCCAGCAGCAACCCGCCGAGCATGGCGCCGGGGATATTGCCGATGCCGCCGAGCACGGCGGCGGTAAAGGCCTTGAGCCCCAGCAGAAAGCCCATGCCGTAATGACCGAGTCCGTAATAGGCCGCTACCAGGAGGCCGGCCACCGCCGCCAGTGCCGCGCCGATAACGAAGGTGGCGGCGATCACCCGGTTGACGTCCACCCCCATAAGACCGGCCACCTCCATGTTCTGGGCGGTGGCGCGCATGGCCCGGCCCAGCCGGGTGCGACGCACCAGAATCAACAAGCCGGCCATCACCATGGCCGCCACCAGGATGATGAGGACCTGTAGATCGGTGATGCTCGCCCCGAGGAGATCGATGGAAGTCACCTCGTAGATGTGGGGAAAGGCGATGTATTGTCGACCCCAGATCACCATGGCCAGGTTCTGCAGCACGATGGAGACACCGATGGCGGTGATCAAGGGCGCCAAGCGAGGCGCGCGGCGCAGGGGCCGATAGGCGATGCGTTCGATGAGAAAGGCGGCGGCCATGCAGATGGGTATCGCTGTCCCCAACGCCAAACCGAGCATGAGGGGCAGGGGCAGGCCACTGCCTTCCAAGGCGTGGAGCACGGCCAGGGCGACCAGGGCGCCGAGCATCACCACCTCGCCGTGGGCGAAATTGATGAGTTCCAGGATGCCGTACACCATGGTGTAGCCGAGGGCCACCAGGGCATAGAGACTTCCCAGCACCAGGCCGTTGATGAGCTGTTGCAGCAGGATGTCCATGGGATGGGGTGTCGCCTCCGCGCCGGCGCGGGCGAAGTGCCGTCCGGCGGGAGAGGCTGACGAGGGAGGCTTAGTTGGCGCCGCCCAGGGTCGCCACGGTCACCCACTGGCCATCCTTGACCTGATAGAGGGTAACCGGACCGTTTTTCAGATCGCCGAACTCGTCGAAAGCGACCTGGCCGATGACGCCGTCGTATTGCATCCCGGCCAGCTTGGGCAGGTATTTCTCCGGCTGACTCGACTTGGCGACGCCGATGGCGGCGATGAGTACCCGGGTGGCGTCATAGGCAAAGGGGGCATAGATCTGGACCTTGCCGAAGCGGTTGTTGAACTTGGTGGTGAAATCCTGGCCACCGGGCATCTTGTCGAGGGGTAGACCGGGAGAGGAACCATATACCCCTTCCGCCGCCGGACCGGCCAGCTTGAGGAATTCCGCCGACTGCATACCGTCACCCCCCATGAGTTCGGCCTTGATCCCCAGGCTCTTCATCTGCCGGGACAGGGGGGCGGCCTGGGGGTCCATGCCGCCAAAGACGATGACATCGGGTTTTTTGGCCTTGAGGGAGGTGAGGATGGCGGTGAAGTCGGTGGACTTGTCGGTGGTGAACTCCCGGCCCACCAGTTCGCCGCCGCTGGCCTGGACCGCCTTGACCACCTCGTCGATCAGACCCTGCCCGTAGGCGGTGCGATCGTCGATCACGGCCACCCGCTTGCCCATCTTGACGGCATAGGTGCCGAGCACCTTGCCCTGCTGGGAGTCATTGGCCATCAAGCGGAAGGTGGTCTTGAAACCCTGATGGGTATAGGCGACGGCGGTCGAGGCCGGCGAGATCTGGGGGATGCCGGCGTCGGAATAGATTCGCGAAGCGGGGATGCTGGCGCCGGAATTGAGGTGGCCCACCACCCCCTTGACCCCGCTGTCCACCAGCTTCTGGGCGACCAGGGTGGCGGTCTTGGGATCGGCCTGATCATCCTCGACCAGCAACTCGAAGACCACTTGGTTGCGTCCGAAGGCCGGGCTGGCGGCATTGATCTCCTCCACCGCCAGTCGGCAGCCGTTCTCGATATCCTTGCCGAGGTGGGCCTGGGGGCCGGTCAGGGGGGCCACGCAACCGATTTTGATGGTTTCGTTCGCGCCGACCGTTATGGACGAGAGCAGCAGCAGCCCGCCAAGGCCCCAGAGATTGAGTTTGAGCATGTCTTCCTCCGAAGTGGTTGTGGTGATCGGTGGATTATCCTAATGGCTTGTCGACACTGTCAATTTAATGCCGTGTCGAAGCCGGACGGACACCCCGCTCCGGCGCGCTGATGCAGGCTTCCCGGGGGATGGACCGGATCAGGTCTGGTTGTTTTCCGGCGGTCTCGGCGGCTCCTCAGCCGGTGGAGCTTCGCCGTCCGTTGGGCAACAGCCGCTGGTGGAAGAGATCAGCAGCAGGGTGATGGACCCGCCCAGGCGATGGATGAGATCAGGACTGTTTCTGGATTTGGCCAGCAGGGTAATGCCCTCCACATAGGCGAGCATGGCCTCGGCGCTGGCCCGCAAGTCCACTGGCGGGATCTCCCCCCGGGCCATGGCCTCGGCCAGGGTCGCCTCGAAGGTCTGGATCAGGGTGGTGAAGATGTCATCCACCTTGCGCCTGATCGGCTCGTCCTGGGTGCTGAGTTCGATGGCCAGATTGCCGTAGAGACTACCTTGCATGTGGCCGGTCTGGGCCTTGGTGCCGGCATGAAAGCGAAACAGTCCTTCGCAGAGCCGATGGAGCCGTTCGAGGGGGGCCACCTCGGCGGCAAAGGCCTCGATGATCACCTCCCGTTGCAACTGTTCGGCAAAGGCGTCGATCACCGCCAGGGTCAGGGCCTGCTTGGAAGGAAAGAAATAGTAAAAGCTGCCTTTGTTGACGGCAGCCCGTTCGCAGATCTCCTGAATCCCCACGTCAGCAAAGCTGCGGGAGTAAATCAGTTCCTTGGCGGTATCAAGAATTCGTCGTTTGGCGGGGCTTGGTCTGTTCATGGGGAGAGAAAATTAGTTGACTGGTCAGTCAACGTCAAGGTAGGTTAGGGCCGTTACTTTAGCGCACCCCTGGTGCTAATCATGAATCCAGGTTTCTGTCAAGTAGGCACGAGTATGAATTCACCACTTTCTACGGCCTATTTGGATGTCGGGAACCTGGAAGGTGACACAACAGAGCCGCGAAGGAGGTAACGACTTTCTATGCTCAAACAATGTTATCTACACAAATTCGGGGTTTTCACCCTCTTTGCTACGGCGGTCTTGTTGGCGGCAGACCCAAGTACCGCTTATGCCCGGGGGAAATCCCACAAGTCTGCCCCCAGACTTCCGCAGGTGGTGCATCAACCGCAAGCAAGCCAGGATAATAACCAGGTTGAGGCCGTCCTACCCAAAAAACTCCGGGCACTGGTGGCCTACAGCAAGACCGACTTCTTCTTCTCCGACAATCAACCCCGTGGCCTGGCCTACGATTTTGTCCGCGAGTACGAGAAGTTTCTCAATGAGGGCGTCAAAAAGGCCGCCAGAAAGACCCGGATCCAGATTATCCCTGTCGCCCCCGATCAACTCATCCCCTCCCTGTTGTCCGGCCAAGGGGATCTGGCCGCCACCATGCTCTCCATCACCCCGGAGCGACAGGAGCAGGTAGCCTTCGCCACCAGTGCCGAACACCTGGTGGATGAACTGGTGGTCACCCACGGCTCCGAAGGCGGTTTCGATTCACTGCAGGATCTTTCCGGGCGCACCATTTTATTGACCCACGGCCATCCGTTCCGGGACACGCTCGGCAAGATCAACCAAGCCTTGATCACCGATGGTCATAAGCCGATCAAGATCAAAGAGGCGGCGCCCGAACTCAGCACCGAGGATCTCCTGGAGATGGTCAACTCGGGCGCGGCCCCCATGACCATTGCCGAAGACTACAAGGCCCGTCTCTGGGCCAAGGTGCTGCCCGCCATCAAGGTGCAGGAAGAGTTGAAGCTCACCTCCGCCAAGGTAGTGGGTATCGCGGTGCAGAAGCAACAGCCTGAGTTACGCCGCAGCCTGGAGTCCTTTCTCCATACCACCGAGCAGAACGTCCTCCTCGGCACCACCTCATACGATCATTACTTCGAGAACACCGACTGGATCGCCAATCTAGCGACCGACAAAGAACAGCGCAAGCTCAGAAACCATGCTGGTCTGTTCAAGCGTTACGGCAACAAATACGGCATCGACCACCTGGCCTTACTAGCCCAGGCCTACAAGGAATCCGGTCTGGTGAACGTCAGGCGCGGCATGGGCGGCGCGGTGGGCATCATGCAGATCCTGCCGAGCACGGCGCGCGCCTCCATGGTCGGCATGCCAAACATCGCCAACCTGGAGACCAATATCCATGCCGGGGCCAAATACCTAGCCTATCTGCGAGATACCTTCTTCTCCGATCCCAAGTTGCGCCAGGAGGACCGCTTCGCCTTCACCTGGGCGGCCTACAACATGGGGCCGAACAAACTCCTGCGCATGCGCGAGAAAGCCGAGGAGATGGGGCTCGACCCCGACCGCTGGTTCGGCAATGTGGAGTTGGCGGCCGGCAAGGCCCTTGGCCGTCAAGTCGTAAAGTACGTCTCGGATGTCTACAAATACTACGTCGCGCTCACCCTGCTGAACGAGACCAACGGAGAGTCCTGAGTCTCTGTTAGCCGGGCCTGATGTCTCAGAGACCGCCGGCCAGCTCGGGATGACACCGGGCGAGCTGGCGGTCATAGGCGAAGGCATAGCGCTCGACCTTCCGGGCGACGCCGAGGAGCCAGTCCTTAGAACGGAAACTACCCTCCTGAAACCCCCGCGGTCCCTCGTGATAGGCGAGATACTGTCGAAATACATCGCTTGGGGGGATATTCAAGCGACGCACATTACCACTGAGATACCAGCCGACGAAGTCCACCGCATGGGCGAAGTCGTCCCGGGTGGCGTATTTATTTCCGGTGATACGCACATAGTCGTCCCAGGTGGCGTCCAACGCCTGGGCATACCCATAGGCGCTGGTCGGGTGACCCCAGGGGATGAGGCCGAAAAGTCTCACCTCGGGGACGGCGTTATAGCGAAAGGATGACTCCTGGCGGATCACCGCCATCAACACGGCCACGGGTATACCCCAGCGTTTGGCAGCCTGACCGGTTTTCTCGACCCAGTCGGTTTTTTCGGCGAAGACAAGGCATAGATCATCGATATCCTGAGGTTGGCGCAAGACATACCAGGAAAGGAGGGCGGCACTGATGAGGACGCCGCCCAGGGCAAGAAGGATCCGCAGACGGAACCGCCTCCACGGCCAGCTCTTGGGGATGACCGAGGCGTTTGGGGTAGAGGACGGGGGAGATCGCGGTGGGTAGCGGCGACCATGGGGCATGGCGGCGGGGCCCCGTCCGCCTCTGCGACTCGCCCCACCCCCAGGGCGCCTGGCCCCACCCCTCCTGGTGGCCTCAGTTCGAGGAGGCCGATAGCTCATAGGGCAGGGACAACCATGAGAGCTTCGCCCCCCCTTCGCTGAGGAACAATTGATCGGCCTCGACCCCGGCGATCTCGGCCACGACCAGGAGGTCATAACCACCTCCGGGGGCGGCCTGGGCCTCCACCACCCGCCCCGCACCCTGGCCGGAGTCGCTGAGGGGGGAGAAGAGTTCATCCCCGGCCTGCGGAGTCTTTTCTCCCTCCACATGGGCGAGGTACATGCGTCGCTTCAGCTTGCCCAGATACTGCATGCGCGCCACCACTTCCTGGCCGGCATAACAGCCCTTGGTGAAACTCACCCCGTCCACCAGTTGCAGATTGGTCATCTGGGGGACGAAGGCTTCCACATTCTGTGTCAGGAGGTTGGGAATGCCGGCGCGGATATCGAACCAGGCCCAATGGGCCGCGCTCGAAGGCCTGGCCTGGGCGACGCAGCGACGCCACAAAGGGAGAAGTTCCCCGACCGGGCCCAGGATCTCGTATCTTGGAGTGGGGCCTGGATGCCGAAGCAAGAGGACGTCGCCTTGCCGGGAGACCCCGTTCGGCTCCGTCGGTAGCTCGGCAAAGCTGGCCGCCAACCGCTCCCGGGCACAGTCGCCAGCCAGCCCCATGCGAACCCAGTCATCGCTTGCGTCGCGCAATCCGACCCTGGAGCGGATCACGAACATTCCCAGTCGCCTGAGCACCGAGGGCAACAACTCCCGCGGCAATTGCAGCAACAGCTGTTCGCCGGTGTCAATCAGCCGCAGGATGGTCAGCATCCGTCCTTTCGGCGTGCAATAGGCCGCCAACTGGCTGTGGGTCGGGCTGAGTTGGCGGATATCGTTGGTCAACTGGCCCTGGAGGAACGGCACCCGGTCCTCCCCCACCACACTGATCAGGCCGAGATGGGAGAGTTCGTGCAGGGAACAGGGGGGAAAGGGCGGTGCGTCCGCGAATTTTACCGGCTCCTCGGCCTCGACGCCGGCGCCTTGGGTGGTGAGAAAGGTTTTCCATTCTGGATTCATGGGGTTGTCTCTGTGGCAAAGGGCTCGGGCTGGTCTCGGGTAGGACAAAGTATAGTCCGGGCCCAGAATCGGCCGGACGCACCTTGAATCGCCGAGGGCGACCCCAGCGGGCGGTTCCGATTCACGCCCAGGCCGGTGACCCGGCTATCATAGGGGATGAGCGCCAGCGTGCGCAGATCCACAGTCCTTTATCGAGACGGGGATAATGACGGAAACCAGCCCGAAAACGCAGAGTTTGGTGTTGTACAAGGCCCGCCCGGCGCGGGTGTTGGCGATCGGTGACAAGATCGACATCGAAGTGGAGACCGGCGAGACCAAACGGGTGCGTCCCAAGGATCTGGCCCTTCTGCATCCCGGTCCCCTGGCGAGCCTGTCCGAGTTGCGCGACTGCCCCGGCGACGTGGAGTCGGCTTGGGAACTCCTGGCCGGAACGACCACCAGCCTAGCCGAACTCGGCGAGCTCATCTACGGCGATTTCACTCCGGCCATCGCCTGGGCAACCTGGCAACTGGTGGCGGAGGGGCTGTACTTCCGCGGCCCCCCCTGGCGGATCGAGGTCCGTACCCCGGAGCTGGTGGCCGAAGAGCGGGCGGCGCGGGAGGCCAAGGCGGCGGCGGAACGGGAATGGAAGGCCTTTCTGGAACGCATGCAGGCCGGGACCATGGCCGAGGTCGACCGCGGACGCCTGAGCGAGGTGGAGCAACTGGCCCTGGGACGCCGGGAGACCAGCCGCGTCCTGCAAACCCTGGGTCATCAGGAAAGCCCGGAGCAGGCCCATCGGTTTCTGGTGCGGATCGGTTATTGGGAGGAGAACTTCAATCCCTATCCGGGTCGCACCGGCCTCCCTCTCGAAACACCAAGCTTCCCCCTGCCGGACCTGCCCCCGGAGTCGAGGCAGGATCTCACCCAACTCACGGCCCTGGCCATCGACGACGAAGGCAACGAAGATCCGGACGATGCCATCGGCTGGGATGGAGAACGGCTCTGGGTCCACATCGCCGATGTCGCCGCCCTGGTGCCGCCGGATTCACCCGCGGATCTGGAGGCGCGGTCACGGGGAGCCAACCTCTATCTCCCCGAAGGGGTGGTGACCATGCTCCCGCCGGTGGCGACCCAACGCCTGGGTCTGGGTCTGACGGAGATCTCCCCGGCCCTCTCCCTGGGATTACGCCTGGGAAGCGAAGGGGAATTATTGGATGCCGAACTCATGTTGTCCTGGATCCGGGTGCAACGGCTGACCTATGCCCAGGTCAACGAGTCACTGCACGAAGAACCCTTCCGCTCCCTGTTCCAGCGCACCCAGGCCTATCGTGCCCGACGCCAGGCCAGGGGCAGCGCCGTCATCGAATTGCCCGAAGTCAGCGTGCGAGTCAAACAGGGCCAGGTGATCGTGCGCCCCCTGCCGCGATTGGACAGCCGGGATATGGTCACCGATACCATGCTGATGGCCGGCGAGGCGATCGCCCGCTTCGCCCGGGAACGGGCGATCCCCATCCCCTTCGCCGCTCAGCCGCCGCCGGACAGCCTCAAACAACCCCAAACCATGGCGGAGATGTTCGCCTACCGCAAACAGTTCAAGCCGACCAAATTAAACACCCAGGGCGAGCCCCACGCCGGACTCGGGCTGGAACTCTATACCCGGGCCACCAGCCCGCTCCGACGCTATTCGGATCTCCTGGTGCATCAACAACTGCGTGCCCATCTGCGGGGCGAGCCCTGGCTCGATGCCGAGACCATCGCCAACCGCTGCGCCATCGCCGAGACCGCCAGCGGTCAGGTGCGGCGTACCGAGCGGCTATCCAACCAACACTGGAAGATGGTCTACCTGACGCAGAACCCGGGCTGGCGCGGCAAGGGCGTCCTGGTGGATGTGGACGACACCAAGGGTCTCTTTCTGCTGCCGGCGCTGGCCATGGAGGCCAGGGTACGATTGCGCGCCCCCGAGGTACTGAATGCGGAACGGCTGCTCGCCGTGCGGGAAGTGGATATCCCGGAGTTGACCGCCTGGTTTCATGTACGCAACTAGAAGGCAAGGTCAAAGCAGCATCGCGCCGGAAGCGGTGTGCGCGACCACTCCGGGTTGGCTGGCGTTCTAGCTGTAGGGCGGTAACCCTTTGCCGCCATTGGGTGAAGAATCGGTCGTCGGCATAGGAATGCCGACCTACAAGTTGGTAGTACCTGGTTCGGAAATAGCTTCTAAGAGGCTGGTTCCAGATGGACGACCAGATCCCCGGCAATCCAGCCGGGGCGGGTGATCAGCCGGACCAGGTCTCCCGGCTTCACCCCCATGAACTCCCGCGGCTTGGCCTGGATCGTCCGAGCGCCCGAGGTGCCGTCCAGGGACACCAGGGTCAGTATCGGCGAGCTCTCCTTCCCCGACTTGGCGGCGAAACGACTGAAGTGCCCGACCCAGGCGGTCAGCGCCTGCTGGCTCGGGCTGGCGTTCGGATCCAGTTCGATGCCGAAGCCCCCGCTTCCCCGACCCGGCTCCCGCCGCAGCTCTTTCCCCAGCACCATCATCATCCGGGGCGGCTCCTGAGGCCCGGCCAGTAAACCGTTGGCGGACGCAAAGAGGCCGGCCGCGAACAGGGGCAGCATGAAGGCGGCCAAGACCGCCGTGGTGATGAGGCGGAATAGCCGTCCGCGGCGCAGCAAGAGGGCGGGAAGACTGAACACCAACACCAGGGCGCCGCCGAACCCCAGGGCTTGATAGATAAAGTCGCCCCCTTCGACCAGCAGATAGCTGGCCGGATTGAGGGGGCGATAGGCCTCCATGGCCGCTCTCAGGAGCCAGAATCCCAGAATCCCCAGCATCAGCAACCAGAAGCGCACCGGATAAAGGAGATGGGGAAATCCTAGTGCCTGAACCTTGACCTGGCCGGACGGAACCCGCGCCGGTTGGACTCCAACCTCCGGCTTGGCCACCTTGGCCGGGACAGGAATAGCGGCCTTGGTTTTCAGGGGCGCCACGACCGGGGGAGTCTGGGAGGCTTTGGCGACCACCCCAGGGGTGGCGCGGGGCAGACCGGAAAGCTGTTGCAGCAACCCGGCGATGCGGGGAAGACTCGCCGAACCCAGTTGGCGGAATTGGTTGGCCGGAATCCAGGCACTGAGGCCCCCGGGCGTCAGCGCCAGACGTTCGACCGGTTGGTTGAACAGCTCGGCGATACACTGCCGCATCTCGGCTCCGCCGAAGAACTCCCGGGTGCGATGACGGCTGGGACCATCCACCTCGAAGCGACTGTCGAAGTCCAGGTTTCCCGAGGTTCTGGCCGCATCGCCCCGGTAACCGATCTGGCTGCGGCCGCGGCGACGGATCCTGATCCAGGCGGGGAAAGGCGTCGATACCCTGATCCAGACCCCCCGCGGCCAGGGGCTGGGCCGCACCGAGTATCCCTTTCCCCGGAGAGCGGCCAGCCAGCTGGCCCTGGAATCGGTGTGGTCGCGCAGGTCGAGTAGACTGGCGATGGCCCGCCACCAACCGGCCAACACCAGCGCGGCGAGGGCGACACCCCAGACCGGACCAAGCAGGCTTGTGGATTCCGACATCGAAATTCCCTCTCTCTCCGCTGGTAAAAAGTATAGATTGAGCCCGGTCGTCGAGGATGTCGACCAAAGTCGAGTTGTCTCACAACAGGGTTTACCTGTGGGGTGACCGCCTTTCCGCCTCCAGTCCGGGCTTCCAAGTGGTCGGGCGCGGACGCCGCCCCTTCATCCGCCGATAAGAGATCAGCTCAACAGGAATGGATAGGCGCGTTCATTGGCTCCGGGCATCGACCGAAAATGGCCGGTTTTGTTCTTTTTTAAAGAACAATTAAACCTTAATTGTTCTCTTTAAGAGAACAATGACCGAGCCAAAGCGCCCAGGCCCGTCAGCTTCTTCCGGCTACTCATCACCTCGCCTCTCGATCCGTGGCCGCCGGATTGTTCATGAAAAACTGGATGCGCCTGGGTAGAGGCGGCACCTGGATGAGGCGTTCCTGCCGCCCCTGGTCGGGGTAGAGGGGCTCGGCGGTGATGCGGATGAAGCGGGTGGTGCTGCTATACCAGAGATGGCGGCGCAGTGGGGTTGGCCCGATCTCGACCCCGTCCACCAGGATACGGGCCGGAGTGGGTGAGGCGTCGATCTCCACCGGGGCGGAGGTGGCTCCAGCAGGAATGGACTGACAGGAGGCCGCGGAGGACTGACCGGGCTCGATCCGGGAAGCCGGGGTATCCGTATCCTGGGTGCAGACTGGAGGTGGCGTGACACAGCCGAGCAACAGGATCGCCGGCAGCAGTCCGGCCACCCGGATGTGACTGGTCATGCACCACTCGCCGTGCGATGTATCGCCTCCACCACCCGGGCCGACGCCTGATCCCAGGTGAACCGCGGGGCCCTGGCCAGCCCGCGGGCGATGAGTCGCTCGCGCAGCTCCCGATCTTCCAGCAGGCGATGCATGGCGACGGCGATGGCGGCCGGCTCCATGGGATCGAACAGCAGACCGGCGTCGCCGACGACCTCTGGGAGGCTGGAAATGTTCGAGGCGCACACCGGCGTCCCCGAGGCCATGGCCTCCAGTAAAGGGATGCCGAAGCCCTCGAACAGGGAGGGAAAGACCAGCAGATCGGCGGCGGCATAGAGCAGCGGCAGGGTCTCGTTGGGGACGAAGCCGGGAAAGATCACCTGTTTCTCCAGTCCCAGTTCCTTGACCTTGGCCTCGATCACCTCGGCCCCATTCCAACGACCACCCACCAGCACCAGTTTGTAGGGCCGCTGGGTGAGCCCCTGCAAACGGCTGAAGGCTTCCAGCAAGCGGACGTGGTTTTTACCCGGGTGTTCCAGACGGGCGATGTAGAGCAGAAAGTCCCTGGGCAGACCCATACGGGCGCTGAGTTCCGTCTTCGCCGCCTCGCGGTCGCGGGGGAAAAAGCGACTCAGATCCGCCCCGTTGGGGATGATCTCGATACGCTCTCCAGGCACCTTGGCGTAACTTTCCAGATCGCGCCGGGTGGAGTCGCTGACCGCGATCACCCGCGTCAGGCGCCGCATCATCCGCGGCAACACCCGCATCACATAGAACATGCGCAGGGGATCGTATTTCTGCGGGATGTGCAATTGAGAAAGGTCATGCACCGTACCCAGACTGGGGACGCCATACCACCAGGCGAGCCGCCGGTTGCCGGCGGGAAGAAACACCAGATCGCAGCGGTGACGTTGCAACAGCATCGGCAGGCGCAACAGATGCCAGAAGATGTTCACCAGGGGATGGGCGGACCAATCCGGGCTGGCATGGATCTCTAGCCGGGGGTGGGCGAAATCGAACAGCGCTCGATCCCCCTGGTTGACGAAGAGCACGAACTGATCCTCCGGGGCCAGCTCTGGCAGGCGGCGCAGGATGTTGATCATGTACTGGCCGATGCCCGATTTGCCGCCGTCCGCGGCAAAGGCCGAGATCCCGATTCTCATCCCAAGCCCTCCAAGATAGAAATCATCTGTTCGAGATAGACCTCATGGCGAAACCGCTCCGCCACCTCCCGGGCCGCCCGCCGACCCAGGGCCTGGGCGCGCTCGGGCTGACGCAACAGGCCTTGAATCGCCTGCGCCAGGGCGGCGATGTCCGCCTCCTGGACCAGGAGCCCGCTGACCTCGTGCGTCAGCCAGTCGGGGATGCCGCCAACGGCGAAGGCCACCACCGGCCGCCCCCGGGCCATGGCCTCGATGCCCACCATGCCGAAGGGCTCGGGCCAACGGGACGGCACCACGGCGATGGCGGCACGGGCGTAATGGGCTTCCAGTTCGTCATGGGGCACCCAACCGGCGAAATCCACCCGCTCGCCGATCCCGAGTCTGATCGCGAGCTGTCGACAAAAGTCGAGGTGATTGCCGCTGCCGAGAAGGCTGGCGTGCCAGGGCGGTTCGACCCGGGCCAGGGCCTGGAGCAGCAAATCCACCCCCTTGCCGCGGATCACCTGGCCGACAAAGAGCACCTCGGGACCATCCACCGGAGGCAAGGGTTTGGCGCTGGCGAGAGCGGCGGGGATGGGGGGGATGATCTCGATGCGACCCGGGTCGATGCCGTTCATTTCGAGTTCGCGCCGCATCCAGCGACTGCCGACGAGAAAAGATCGCACCTCGCGATGGGCGCGGATCGCCGCCTTGCGTTCGCCGACCCGGGCCAGGGCGATGGGCAACAAACTGCCCGGCGGAGCTTTCTGCAAGAAACAGAGATGGGTGTAACAGGCGATCCCCGCCGGTCGGTCGCAGACCCTGGTGTTGAGGGGAAAGTATTTGTGCCTTCGCAGGCAGACCAGGTCATGGTCGTGGACCATGCGGGCGGTGGGAAAGCGCCGCGCCAAACCCTCGACCAAGGCGGCATCCTCCGTTTTATGCAGCAACAGCACATCGGGGGCGAAGCCGCTCAGGATCTCCTCCCCCTCCCCGCTCTGGGCGAAGGCGGCCAGATAGTCGGGCTGGGGATCGGGGTCCCGATGCCAGAGGGCCTGAGGCCAGCCGACCCGGCCCAGGCCGACGGCGGTGTCATAAAGGATCTGCTCGACTCCGCCATAGAAACCGGCGCGCTCATGGACATGGAGGACGCGCATCTTCAGCGCCTGACGAGATCGCGGTAGAGGCCGAGCAGGCGTTCGCTGATCCGGCTCCAGTCATAGTCGCGACGCGCCTTGGTCTGGCCGGCGGCGGCCAGACGTCGCGCCAACTCCGGCTGCTCGAGCAGACGCAGCAGCGCGGCGGCCAGGCTGCCGGAGTCTCCCGGGGTGGCGTGGAGTATGTCTTCCCCATCCCGGGTGAAGGACGGAATACCGCCGACCCGGGAAGCCACCACCGGCAGCCCGGCCGCCCAGGCTTCGAGGATGACGATGCCGAAGGGCTCGTGCAGCGAAGGCAGACAAAAGACCTCGGCGGCGTGATACGCACCGATGAGGAGGGGGTCATCGGCGCGCAGACCCGGGATCCAGGTGACCCGGGCTTCGAGCCCCAGCTCCCGCACCCTGGCCTGAAGACGCTGCTGGTAGCTTTCGATGGTGACCGGACCGAGCAGGACGAGGTGGGCCTCGGGACAGCGCGCCAACACCTGGGGCATGGCCTCCACCAGCCCGATCTGGTTCTTCTGATAGTCGATGCGGCTGACGCAGAGGATGAGTCGTCTCTCCGCCGAGAGGCCGTAGGCGGCGCGGAAGGCGGCGCCGTCGCCCTGGGCGAAGCCGGCGCAGTCCACCCCGTTGGGCAACAACTCCACCCGCTGTCCAGGGAGTTGGGAGCTGGCGGCCTGGTATTCGTCCTCGCCGACGCAGATCACCGCCGAGGCCTCCTGGAGCACCCGCCGGGAGCCCAGCAGGGCGCCGAAGGGACGCCCCCATTCGAAGGTGCGGCGGATGGGCGCCAGCATCTGCTCCATCTCGGCCCCGGGCACGGCGAAGAACCCGCCGTGCAGGGTGACCACATAGGGGATGCCTCGGCGGCGGGCCACGCTGCGCACGCTGCCACCCAGGCGTTTGCCGGTGTGGGCATGGAGGATATCCACCCCGGGCTCGCGCCACAGCGCCCAGAGCAGGGACAGGGACAGCAGATTGCCGCCCTTCTTATCCATGTCTTTCTTGTCCTGGGCGCTGAGTCCCCAGAAGGGATAACCATAGGAAAAGCGGCGGATGGGAACGCCTTGGAGGTTCTCGCGCCTCTGGTTGGACAAGGCCAGGCTGGTGAAGATCTCCACCTCGTGGCCGACCGCCCGTAGGGCACGGCTGGTCTGTAGGATGGTGGTTTCGGTCCCGCCCCATTCGCTGGCGACGAACCGCCTCGGCACCTGGATGATCTTCATGGCGACCGGGTCTCTGGCGGGGCGCCGTCGCGACGGCCCTTGACCCGGGCGGGGACGCCAACGGCGATGGACCAGGGTGGCACATCCCGGGTGACCACGGCCCCCGCCCCGATGATGGCGCCACGACCTAGGGTGACACCCTGGAGGATGACGGCGTTGAGCCCGATCCAGACATCGTCCTCGATGACCACGGGGGCGCAGATCAACCCTTGGGCATTGATGGGGATGTCGCAACGCTCGGCGCGATGGGAGACGCTGTTGATGCTGGTGTGTCCGGCGACCAGGACATCCTTGCCGATGCGCACCCCGCCGTTGCCGTAAACCAGGCAGAAGGGACCCAGCCAGCAGCGGTCGCCGATGCTCACCGAGCCCTGGTTGGCGTTGATCACCACGCCGTCCTGCACCAGCACCTGATTACCGATACGGATGCCAGAAGAGTCTTGGGTATTGGCCCGGATGGTGACATGGCGCCCAAGGCGGGTGCCCGCCCCGAGGTGAATCCGCTCCGGATACTGGAGACTGACCCCGGGCTCGATCTCCGTCCCCTCGCCCAGGGCGCCGAGGCGCAGACGATGGTAGGCGAGACGGAGTCGGCTCAGCCCTTGTTTCAACAGACGCAGTAGTAGGCGCATCGACTTGCCTAGGGGGTGGATGAGGGGTGCGAAGTCCGGCGCCGCAGCTTGTCGCCGATGAGTCGGCGCTCGGCCTCGGTCAGACCGGTCAGGAAAAATGTCAGGAAATAGGCCAGGGCACAGAGGCCGCCCTGGAGGAAGATCCAGAGAAAAGCGTCGGGGGCCTGCCAATGGCCGAGGAGAAAGGCGAGACCGAGCATGGGCACGAGCGCCGGGAGTGTGGGCCAGAGGGCGCGACGGACGAAATCGTAGAGACGGATCCCATGTTCCCGGCAGGCGCGAGGCACCACCAGCAGCACCTCGGTGCTCAGGGTGGCGATCAGGGTGGCCAGTGCGACGCCCGGGAGATCCCAGATCTGGATCAACAACAATGATAGCCCCAGGTTGAGCACCGCCGAGCCGCCCATGGCGAAGGCGACGAATTTGTGTCGCCCGGTCATGCCGAGCACATTGGCGGCGTTCAATTGCAGTGCCGTCCCCAGCACCGCCCCCAAGAGGAGGCGCAGCAGGTTGGCGGACTCGGCGAACTCCTTACCCATCCAGAGTTGGATAATCTCGGGGGCATAGAAGAACAGCAGCGAGCCAAAAGGCAGGGCGATGGCGAGGAGGAATCTGCTGCCGTCCACCAGCACCCGCTGCACGGTGGCTTGGTCGCCCGCCCCGGAGGATTGAGACACCAGGGGCATGAGGGCATTAGAAAACTGTTTGTTGAGCAGATAGCTGTACTCGCTCACCTTCCCCGCCACCGCGTAGATGGCCACCGCCTCCAAGGACAGGAACATCTTGATCACCACCGGGTCGATGCGCAGGATCACCAGCACCGCCACATTGGCGATGAAGAAATAGATCGAGAAGTGCAGCAACTCCCCTACCCGTCCAGGGGCAAAACCAGACGGCGAGAGCGAGAACCTCGGCAGCAGACGGTAGGCGAAGGGGATGAGCAAGAGGTTGGCGCCCAGCATGGTGACCGCTGTCACCGCGGCCAGCCCCGGCAACCCATAACCGGCATCGAGCACCAGCACCACGGCGGCGGCATTGACCAGGCTGATGCCGAGTTCGATCCCGTTCACCAGCGCTTGACGACCGCTGCCCACCAGGGCGGCCTTGAACAGGCTGAGGGGAAAGCCCAGGGCGACCGCCGCGCCGAGCATCCAGAGCGCCAAGCTGAACTGGTCGCGTTGTGTGGTCGTCAGCTCGAACCAGCCACCGGTGCCCTTGGCCAAAAAAACCACCAGGAACAGACAAAGCATCCCGAGACCGGAATAGATCACCAACAGGGTGGAGAGGATCTGGTTGCGGCCCTCGTGGTCCTGGCGCCCGGCATGCTCGGCGACGTATTTCACCGCCGCGGTGGCGAAGCCCAGATCCAGCAGACCGAACATCCCCACCACGGCGAAGATGAGGGACCAGAGACCGAAGAGATCCATGCCGAGATGGGCGAGGATGAAGGGGGTGAGAAAGAACACCAGCACCATCCCCACCAGGAAGCGGAGATAGTTGCTGACGATATTGAGCACCCAGCTCATGGGTCCTGCCTCTCGGTCGATCTAAACGCCAGCCTCGGCCCGCATCAGGCGAAAGACATCCGGGATGGCCCGCGGGTCGGTCGGCGGCTCGACATTGGAAAGCAGGGAAGCGTCGGAGTCAGGATCGTCCGGGTGGTAGCCGTGCATGCCGGTGATGGGCTTGAGCCCCATGTGACTGGGGACGATCAGCACTCCGGGACGCATGAGAAAGATGAGCTCCCCATACTGCCGACCCTCGAAGTCGCAACCCAGGGCCCGCAGTTCCTCCGCCGGAAGGATGCGACCTTCAGGCACCTCCTCAAGCCGGGCGCTGATCCTGGCGCGCGCCTGATCGTTATGGAACCAGAAACGTCCCATGGTGGAGTCGTAGGTGGCCACGTAGTCGCGCCCGAACACCAGCCCCAGGGCTTCGATCTTGGCCATCAGATCCACCTGGGTGTGGATGGTGGCCATGCCATGATCGGAACAGATGAACAGCCGCACCTCCTGGTACTGCTCCCGGGCCAGCCGCAGCACCTCGCGCAACTGGGCCTCGTACCAGGCCAGTTTGCGGTCCACCTCGGTGCTGGCCTTGCCGACCTGGTGCAACAGGGAGTCCATGGAGGCCATGTAGAGCAGGGCGAAACGGATCTCGGCCCGTTGAAGATCCTGTTTCAAGGCCTCGAGGTTGACCTCCTCCGACTGGCGCCAGTCGGAGACGTGATAGCGGACCCCGCCGCTCTGGAGGTGATCGAAGATGTTGCGCCCCTGGTTCAAGCCACCGGGGACGAAAAGATCCTTCTTCTCACAGTAGTCGAACAGATGGATGTGGCGGAAGGGGATGTTGTACAGCTCGAAATAGCCGCTATAGCCATAGATCCACTTCACCAGCCGACTCAAGAGATGACGCACCCGGCCCCGATCGAGGATGGAGCCGGGCAAGAGATTCAAGGGCCGTAGCGGTCGAAAGGGCGAGGTGCGCGGCGAGTAAAAGAAGAAGGACCAGTGGCGATGTTCCCTGGGCATGAGCCCGGAGAGGATGGAGGGGATGCAGGCGGAGGAAAAACCGAACACCGAGCGCAGCTTGCGGCGATAGGGCAGTTCCTCGTCGAGGAAGGGCCGTCCCCGCAGCACCTCCCAGCCCAGGGCATCGATGAAGACGAGGATGGATACCTGTCCCGCCTTGGCTGCATTGGCCGTCATCTCCGTGACCTCCCCTATCTCAGTTGAAGGCCCTGATGGCGCTGGATTCGTCGTCGAAGATCTGAAACACCGTGTGCAGCCGGGTGAGTTCAAATAGCGCCCGCACCTTGTCCCCCATGTGCACCAGATAGATGTCGCCGTCGCGCTTGCGCGCCGCCAACAGACTGGTCACCAGGGCGCCGCAGCCGCTGGAATCCATGAAGTCGGTGTCGGCGAGATCGAGGATGATCTTGCCACGGCCCTGGTTGATGATGGTCTTGATCTGATCGCGGGCTTCGGCCGCATCGGCCATGATGAGCCGCATGGGCAGTTTGATGATGTCGATGGAAGCCTGGGTGCGGTGTTCTAGGTTCATGACTGGACTCCATTGGGTTCCTGGGTGTGATGGATCGGGGGACGCCGCATGCCCGGCGGGCGCCACCCCCTGGTCTTGGTCGGGACGGACATCCAGGTCTCGGCGAGGCCATGGTCCGCGTGGCTTCAGGGTAGATCATCGGCGCCCTTCCCGATAGCCAACCCCGTCAATCCGCGGCGGACTCGAGACGCCAGATGAGCGAGATGCGGTTGAAACTCGGCCCGGCGCAATAGCTGAAGGCATGGCTCCATTGGCTGATGATCCCCCAGCCCCGCCCCGAGCCCGAGAGGGGATCCGGCTCCGGCGGTGAAGCCTCCATACCCAGGCCCTGATCCTGGATGCGCACCAGGACCCTGTCGCCAGCCACCAGCCAGAGTACCCGGATGGGATGCCCGGTCTTATTTTCATAGGCATGTTTGATGCAGTTGTTCACCGCTTCGATGACCACCGTGGTCAGCTTCAGGGTCAGCATCTCATCGAATCCATGTCGCCGACACAGGGCCTCCAGACGGTCCAACAGCTCGGGTACCTCCTCGGCATCGCTGCTGAGATCCAGGGGGATGGGGGCTCCCGAGGTCGTTAGCTCCTGGGGACGCTCCAGCACCAGGATGGAGATATCGTCGGCGGGATCGGCCTGGCCGCGCCATTGGTGCAGTATGCCTTTGAGCCGCTCGATCAGATCGGCGGCGGAGCTGTAGCCCTCGGCGGTAAGCGCCAAGCGAAGCCGGTCTTCGCCAAAGTGTTGCCCGTTCGGGTCTTCGCAATCCAGGATGCCGTCGGAATAGAGAATGAGCCTGTCGCCCGGCGCCATACTGAAAGGCTGACTTTGAAACTGGATATGAGGAAACATCCCCACCGGCAATCCGCTGAGCTGCAGACTCTCCAAGCTCCCGTCATACCGCAGCAGTAGGGGTCGGGGATGCCCAGCCAGGGCCATCAGCCCTTGGCCGGTGGATTTGTTGATGGTCCCGTAGGCGATGGTGGCGAAGTTCTCTCGCTCCTCGTCGGTATCGACCAGATGCTGATTGAGGTGGGCCAGGAAGGCGGCGGGATCGAGATAAGTGCTCTGGCTGACAGAGCACCTTTCCTCACAGCCAGCGCCCGGCACCAGGGTGCGGCTCAGGCTGGTCGAGAGCAGGGCCGAAGGGATGCCGTGACCGGAGACATCCAGCAGATAAAACCCCAAGCGATCCTCATCCACCTCGAAGAAGTTAAAGCTATCCCCCGACACCTCGGCGGCGGCGAGAAACAGCCAGGCGGCCCGCAAGGGTCGGGCGGCGCGGTCGCTGGTAGGCAGCAATTGGCGCTGGATGCGCGCCGCGGCCGCGAGATCCGCCTGGATACGATCGAAGGCCGCCCTCAGGCGGTTGCGGGAGTCCAGCAGGATATGATTCTGTTCCGCCAGCCGATCCTCCAAGGCCAGGATACGCTCTCCCACCCGCAGCCGGGCCCGCAATACCTGGGCATCCACCGGCTTGCTGAGGAAATCGTCGGCCCCGGCATTGAGACCATAGACCAGATCCTCGTTGTGAGAACGCCCGGTGACGAGGATGAAATAGATATAACGACCCATGTCCTGGTCGCGGATGGCCCGACAGAGTTCGGGGCCGGACAGACCCGGCATCATCCAGTCGCAGATGACCAGGCGGATATCCGAATGCCGCAAGAGTTCCAGGGCCTGGCTCCCTTCCTCGCAGACCTTGACCTCATAGCCCCATTTGGTGGCCAGTAATCTGAGGTAGGTACGCATGTCCAAGGCATCGTCGATGATCAGAATCTTCATCGGTTTCCCTGGTAAGGCGATGGTCGGGAAAAGATATACCTGAACGCACCGGCTGTTCGTTCGCCTTCCAGGCGCGCCAGACGGCGTCGAGCGGGCTCGGTATCACCGAAGGTGGGCGAGCAGACCAGCCGGCCAGTACCAGTATATGTTTTGACAGAAATCGCCTGAGTATCCAATTCAGCGTTATTTCCAGCGGTTTTCGCCCGCCCCTTGGTTCCCTTCACCGGTCGGTGAAAGGGCTCCCTTGCCTATAAAGTCCCTCATCGGGACGACGGATAAGGGTGGCCAAGCACCTCTCCAGCAGTTGATTTTAATAGCAAGCGAGCCGCATTCTCCATCTTATTTCCGCTTCAGTGAACCGCGCCTGCCGGAGGATTGTCCCTGGCTGTGGTAAAAAGGTTACTCGTCGAAGTCAAAATTCATCGGATATAATGCCCTGGGTCGGACGGGCATAGATCTTTCCCGATTTGTCTTCAATAACTCAATATGGAGGTCACTCTACAATGTATAGAAACCGTATCGCCGCTCTGGTCTTGGGCTTGGGTGCCGTTGCCTTCCTCGGTGGTTGCGCCAGCACCTCTGACCTCGACAGCGTGCGCGCTGAAGTCAAGGCCGTAAGCGCCAAGGCCGACAAGGCCTCCGCTGACGCCTCCTCCGCCCTGGCCGCGGCCAACCGCGCCGAAGCCGCCGCCAGCGACGCCGCCGCCGCCGCCCGTGACGCCGCCAAGGCTTCCAGAGACGTCGAGGCCAAGCTGAATCGCGCTCACACCAAGGGTATGTACAAGTAACACCCGCTTCTCCCGCTGGCCTTCCGGCTAGCGGGAGATCGCCACCGGCATCCCGCTCTTATCCAGGATCGCCTGCAGCAGCAGGTTATCGTCGACCTCCAGCGGACGCAGCTTCCGCTGCTCCCCAATCAGATTCATGGCATGGTTGTAGAGCGCATCGTCGCTCATCCGGCTCTCTTCCAGCGGCGGTTGGACCTCGATGAACAGGGTATCCGCCAGCCAGCCCAGCTTTACCGACTGATCCACGAAGCGCACCTTGGCCCCCACCGGCACCATGGGAAAGAGTTGCTCCACATCCTCTGGGTAAAGGCGGACGCAGCCGTGCGTGACGCGCATGCCGATACCGTAGGCCTTGCGCTTATCCACCCCATGGATCAGATAGCCGGGAAAGCCCAGATAGAGGGCGTAGCGGCCAAGGGGATTATCCGGTCCCGGCGGCACCATCTCCGGGAGCGGATCGCCCTCCGCCGCTGCCTCGGCCCGCAAGGAAGGGGTCGGATACCAGGTCGGGTCCTGCATCTTCTTCACCACCTTGGTTTCACCAAGGGGTGACTTCCAGTCCATGCGCCCGATGCTGGCGGGGTAGGTGATGACCACCGGACGCCCCTGTTTGTCGTGCTGGCCATAGAGATAGAGACGCATCTCGGGCAGATTCAGCACCAGCCCTTCCCGCGGCGCCATGGGGAGGATGTAGGCCAGGGGCAAAACCACCTCGGTGCCTTCCTCGGGCAGCCAGCGACTGACGTTGGGGTTGGCATGCATGATCTCTTCCTGGCCAATATCGAATTCCCTGGCGATATCGAGCAAGGTGTCCTCCTGACGCGCCGGGATGACCTCCACGGTGCCGATGATGTCGATATCGCTCGGCGGCAACACATAGGCGCGGGCAGTGGCCTCGGTAAAGAATGTTGGAGCGGCCAACAGCGCCCCCAAAATCAGGTTTCTGAGCATCACGTTCATCATCACCTTGGCAATTGACGGAAAAGGCCCCGACAGGTCGGACCGGCCCGGCTGTCATCCCCGCCATCCGCCGTCCCCGGGCCATGGGACAGCGGTAGACCGGGCGGCAGTACTGTACCCGATGAAGACCTCGTTGCCGAGTGGAAAGAGTGCGCTGGCTCCGGGCATTGACCGAAAACGCCCGATTTCCGTTCTCTTTTAGAGAACAATAATAGGATATAGAGGATATTGTTCTCCATTGAAGAACAGAAAATCGGGCCACAGCGCCCAGGCCCGGAAGTCACCTTGCGCAATCCAGGTCGAAGTAGGCCGACGTTGAGGTGCGAACGCCGAAACCCGGCTTCTTGGGGGGCAAAGCGCTGGATTCGCTTCGCTCATCGCCAGCCTTATCTCTTTGAAATACATGGCCGGCCCATCACCCGCCAAGGAGAAAAAACCGAACCGGAATTGGTACGAGAAAGGCTGGTGGCTTGGTCATAAACGACCTTCGGTCCCCGGGGCACCCTCCCCGACGGATTCCTCCTCAGGGGCGCGATAGTATTCCTTCCCGCGAAACCGGAGCCGCCGCAGTCGTATCCCACCCGACCGGGAAGACACCGGACGCAGATTCAGTTTCCCCCCCCGCAACTCGATCCCGAGCAACGCATAGGCCGCTGACAGCATGCGGGCGGCGGCTCCGGTGTACCAGCTCCAGCCCCCGCGTCCGGCATAACCCGGGCCATCATAGACATCCGCCGCCTGCTGGTGCGGCGGCAACCCATAGCGCTGGAGGCGCTCGGGCGAACCATGCCCCAGGGGGGAGATGCGCCGCCAAAGCTCCCAAGCCTGGACCTGGTGCCGCTCGGCCTCCTCCGTCCGCCCGTCCGCTGCCGCCCATTCGGCCAGCTTCACCTGGGCCTCCACCAGCCAGGAGACACCATGGGAATACTGCCCCCCATTCTCCCGCACCCCGGGAGGGTAATCGGCGATGCGTCCCGGTGGTGGCGTCGAGTCCTGGGTGAAGGCCGGCGCGAGAAGCCGGACCAGTCCATCCTCCACCAGCTCGGCCAGGGCGGTTTCCATGGCGATACCGCCCAGCTCGAGATCGACCATGTCGGCGAGAATGGGCCAAGCCGCGGTGAGGGCATCGGCCAAGACCATTTCCCGCCCGGTATCGTCAAAGGCGCGCAGGAAACGGTCGCGACGCCAACCAGCCCGCACCGATTCCCACAGGGCCATTGCGGCCTCCCGATAGCGCCTCGCCGCCTCAGCCGTCCCTGGTTTCAGTTCGGTAAGGTGGGTAAAGCGCTGGAGGATGTCGTAGAGAAAACATCCCAGCCAGAGGCTTTCGCCGCGACCGGCGGCCCCGATCCGGCTGAGACCGTCGTTCCAATCCCCGGCCCCCATGAGCGGCAGGCCATGGCGTCCCAGCCGGGCCAGACTGAATTCGATGGCGCGGCGGCAATGTTCGTAGAGATCCGCCTCCTCCCGGGAAGGACGAGGCGTGAACACCACCCCTTCCTCTCCGGGCGGGATCGCCACCCCCTCAAGGAAAGGCAGGCGCTCCTGCAGGAGGCTCTTGTCTCCGGTCGCCTGCACATAGCGACAGACCACATAGGGCAGCCAGAGGTGGGGGTCCGAGGCCCGAAGGCGCGCCCCCAGGCCGGTCCGTCCGTCCCGGTTCGGATGCCACCAGGCCAAGACATCCCCTTCGGGGAACTGCTGGGCGGCATGCAACAGGATCTGCCGGCGGGCGAGCGCGGGATCCAGCAGACAGAAGGGCAGGACATCCTGGAGCTGATCGCGGAAACCATAGCCGCCACTACGCTGGTTGGGTCCGGCCCGGCCCCAGAGGCGGGCGACCAGGATCTGGTAGGGCAACCAGGTATTGACCAGGCGATCGAAGTCTGGCGCGTCGGTCTCGATAGTCAGCACCGAGAGGGTCTTGCTCCACCAAGCCCGGGTCTGCTCGAAGGACTGCGCCACCAGACCCAGATCCGTGAAGCGGCGGATGAACAAGCCGGTCTGATCGACCCTGGCCACCTGGCCGAGCACCAGACTGAGCTGACGCTCGCCCCCCGCCGGTACCGACAGGGTGGCGGCGAAGGCGGCACAGGCAAAGCCGTCTTCGGGTTGTGCGGGGTCCCCACGGCCATGTTCGAGCATGGCGGGCCGGGAAAGATCCCGATCGGTGCCGCCGATGAAGCGATGCAGCCCGGTCTCCATGACGACGCTGGGGAGACTGGAGGCGACGAAAGCCGTGCCGCCCCAGAATTCGTTGTCCGGGTTTTCGAACAGCAGCGCCTTGAGATGGGTGTTATGGCCCAGCTTGAGGTGGCCTCTACTGGCGCCAGGGATACCGGCCAGCACCATCTGGGCGAAAGTCACCAGACGCAGGCGACGGGCGCTCTGGGAGCTGTTGCGGAGGCGCAGCCACTGCACCTGGACCGGGGCATCGGGCGGGACGAAAAGCACCAGCTCCAACTCGAGCGGCCCTTTGACCGCCCTGAACCTGGCATGGCCGAGACCATAGCTCAGGCCATGGGTGGTCTGTTGGTCCCGCAACGGGACCAGGGTCGGCGAATAGCGCTCACCGCTGTCCAGATCCAGGAGATAGATGGCC
>JBPOHE010000112.1:0-2043 GCA_052035915.1 Pseudomonadota bacterium | reverse complement strand
CTCACCGATCTCGGCGAGAATCCCAACATCAGCTTGCCTGCGGTCGCAAACTGATGACCTTCCCTTCCTTGCCAGAGTCGATGACCTTCTGATCGCTTCTTACACCACGTCCGGGGACACGATCACTGGAGGAGGGATCTGCTGCGAATGATGCGCAGCACGATCTGCCACTCTGAATTTAATGACCCTGGCCCCTTTTCCCCCGCCTTTTCCCCACCGGCTTGGCCCGACTGTTGGAGGATGAGTTCAGCCATAACCAGATCACCCGCTTCCTGGCGGGAGCCGGTGACACCTCTCGTGATCTGTGGGGATGGGTGAAGCCGGTCGCGCGGGCCATGGAGGCGCTTCCGGGCCTGGGCTGAAAAGGGCCGATTTTTGTTCTTGATTCGAGAACAATGGCTCATTTTAGATTGAATTGCTCTCTCCAGGAGAACAAAAATCGAGCCTGGAGACCCCATGCCCGAACCCAAGGCCACAACAGCCACATGGGCTTTCCTTGCGGCCAGCCATGACCGAAAGGCGCGTCATCGCCAAAGTTGAGTTATGTTTGTCGCTGCGCCACATCCGCCTCGGCTTGAGGGTTTCAAGGCGGGGTTAACCCTAACAGGAGGACAGAACATGCATGTCTTGGTCGGAAATCTGGCTCCGGAAACCACCGCGGCTGAACTCAAGGCCACTTTCACCGCGCAGGGTATCGAGGTGAGTGTCGAGCTGCACCACGAGGGCGATCCCCATCGTTTGCTCGCCGTGGTGACGGTGCCCGGGATCAATCGCAACCTGGCGCAGCACCTGGCGGATCGACTCAATGACCTGGAACACCAGGGACGACGTCTGACCGCCTATGTGCCGCTGTTCGGAGAAGAGAATTGACTGACAAGGCCCGCCGTGGGCCCCCGTCTCCGTCCGCTCGGCCATGGAGACCCTTGGGGCTGTCGGCGGGAGCCGGGGCGGACGTTCAATCGTGATCGGTGTCTTCGATTCCGGCCTGGGCGGTCTGTCGGTTTTGGCCGCCCTGGTGCGCGCCCTGCCCCAGGCCGACTTCATCTACCTCGCCGATTCCGCTCATGTGCCCTACGGCAACAAGGCGGACGCCTACATCACCAGCCGCGTCTTGAGCATCGGCCGGGCTCTGATCGAGCAGGGCTGCGGCCTCTTGGTGGTAGCCTGCAACACGGCCACGGCTACGGCGGTCCAGGATCTGCGCGCCGCCAATCCCGGTGTGACCGTGGTCGGCATCGAGCCGGGTATCAAGCCGGCGGCCCAAACCACCAGGAGCGGTCGTATCGCCGTGCTCGCGACCGAGGCGACGGTGCGGAGCGGGCGCTTGGCGCGCTTGATTCGCGACCATGCCGCCGCTGTCGCCGTCCATCTGGAGCCCTGTCCAGGCTGGGCGACCCGGGTCGAGACCTTGCACCTGGAGGACAGCCTTTTCGGCGATGAGGTGCAGGCCAAGATCATCCCCCTGTTGGAGGCGGGCGTGGATCGCCTGGTCTTGGGCTGCACCCACTACGCCTTTCTGGGACCGCTCTTGCACCCTCTGATACAGGGTCGGGCGGAATTGGTGGATGTCGCCGAGGCCGTGGCCCGCCAAACCCTGAGATTGGCCGGAGAGGCGGCGCTGGGTGAGGGCCGTCTCTATCTCCAAGCGACGATACGCCCGGAAAGGATTCGGGCGGCGTTGCCAGCCCTGGGATTGTCCTGGTTGATCGGGCGTATTCACGAATCACCGCGGCTGGTAACAATCTGAGCCGGCTCAGTCAGCTAGATGCGGTGAGGTATGAACCGCATCAATCGCAAAAGGATGTCTCCATCGATGCGGTTCGCTCGGCTCAGCGTATCCTTCTATGAGCCGTCTTCTGCCAAGACCCCGAGTTTCTTTCCCTCTGTTAGCAACACAGAGTTGTTAGCAACATGAGTCTGTTAGCAACAAATAGATCTGTCCGGTTTAGTAGCACATAAACTGTCCGCTTTGATGTGCGCGGTGGGAAGGCGCGAAGGGCGAGAGCCCGAAGCGAATTCCCACCGCGCGGCGCGCCTCAGCCC
>JBPOHE010000153.1:0-4841 GCA_052035915.1 Pseudomonadota bacterium | reverse complement strand
TCTATGGTGATCATCGGCGCCATGATGCGAAAGCTCATCCATGTCGCTTTTGGTGTGCTCAAATCGGGACAACCCTTCAACCCAGCGCTTCATGGAGCTTGATTCGGATAACAGTATCTACGAATATTAATAATACCTATCGAGAAATGGTATGAGGTCGACCGCGAGAGACAGGAGGGTCGTTACGGCTGACTGTTCTCTGCCTGGTGGCGTTCCGGGCCTGGGCGTTTTGGGCCAGCTTTCAGTTCTCTATTGGAGAACAATGCGACATATCAAAGAGGTATTGTTCTCGAAATAAGAACAAAAATCGGCCATTTTCAGTCGAGGCCCGGAAGAGCCGAGTGAGGATAGAGATTGCCCTTGGATCTTTTGCAGCGGCGGATGCGGGGCCGTGGCTCCCATCCGCCCGCTGCCCCGGAATCCCGCCGGTTCCTTAATTCAGATCGCCGTCCTTCCAATACTTGGTACCGGTCAGGGTCGCGCTCAGCGCCACCCCTTTCTCGTTGAGTTTGTAAACGAACACACCATTCCCTAGACGCATCGCGGCATCCGCCTTATCGCTGTTGGCCGCGGCGGTGGCCTCGGCATCGGCTTCCCAGCCTTTTTGCACGAAATCGGTCAAGGTGAGGTTGTCGGGAAAGAGGAAGATCACCTGAAAGGATTGCACACCGTAACCGAGATTGACCCCGCCGGTCGCCATCTTCATGTAGATCGGTTTAGCCGTATCCTTGTCGACCGCCACCCCCGAGCCGAAGCCGGTCGAGATCAGCAGCGAGAGTTTGCGCGTGTCGAACACGGCATAGCCCGCGGCCTTGTCGAAACGGCTTTTCGCCTGGGGACTTTTCGACGTCAACCGCGTGATGGCGTCCGACGCCATCTTATCGATCTTCGCCCGGAGCGCGTTCGGGTCCTCTTTTTCGCCGGAAATGGCCGAGCCGGCGCTCTTGGCCGTATCGCCCACTACCTCTACCGTGGAGCCGACGGCGGACTTGGTTTTATCCCAGAGACTTTGCGCCTGGGCGAAACCAGGCAGCAGCAGGAACAACAAGGGAAGGCATAGACCGCGTACCATGAAATATCTCCAATAGGGGAAAATAGAACAGCCACTGTAGCAGACCAGGAGATCAGGCCGCATCAAGGCGTTGGATAAAAACCAGGATGATCTGTTACTTGAAACATAGATTTCTAGGCCGCTGGCCGAGCCGGCGCCGTGAACCACTGCTCCTTTGGCACCAGCTTCGGCACTTCCGGATCCCCTTCGTAGGCGGGGGTCATGATCTGGACGCCGTATTCGTTGAACAGATCGAGAATGTTCTGGTGCAACAGGGTGTAGAGGCGTCCCATCTCGCCCGGCTTATCGCAATAGACATTGATCTCGTAGACGACGCAGAAATCGCCGAGGGATTGTTGGAACACGAAGGGTTTGGGCTCGGGGAGCAATTCCGGGGTGCGCGCCGCCGCCTCCAGCAACATGGCCTCGACCTGGCGCCAGGGGGTTTCATAGCCGATGCCGACCGTGGTGTGCAGGATCAAGCCTTGCCCGCGGGCGATGGAAGTGTAATTGACGATGGGATTGTTCAGGATCTCGGAGTTGGGGATCACCACCTCCTCGTTCTTGGGAGTACGCAGATGGGTGACCAAGAGACGCATCTCCACCACATCGCCGATGTGATCGCCCACCTTGATGCGGTCGCCGATCTTGAAGGCGCGCCGGTAGGTCATGGTGTACCCCGCCACCACGTTGGCCAGGGCGGTCGACGAGCCTAGGGAGAACACGATGCCGAGAAAGATGGAGACGCCCTTGAAGGCCGCCGAGTCCGAGCCGGGTATGTAAGGGTAGGCCACCACCACCCCAAAGGCGATGACCAGCAGACGGATAATGCGGTAGGTGGGCCAGGACCATTCCGCATCGAAGCCGGAAAGCTGTACCCGACCGCTGTGGGCGGCCTCGAAAAAGAGCCGCGTCAGCTTGAGAGCATAGCGGATGACGACCACCAGCACGGCGATGAACAACAGACCCGGCACGGCTTCCAGTATTCCCCGGCCCAGGGTGGCCAGGGGTTGCATGAGGAGATCCAGGAGCTGGTGCGCCAGCGGACTGGTCCAGGGAAAGAGGCTGAGGCAGTAATGGAGATAGAGATAGGCGGCGACGACCAAGGTCAGGCCCCATGTGGTGCGCAGGGCGCCCCGTACCATCAGCCAGAGCTTTTCGGCCTGCACGATTTCCATCGATTGGATCTTCAGCGCCTGGATCCTGGCGCCGAAACGTTGTTCGACCAAGGCGTCCAGGCGTCGGAACCCCTTTCTCAGCAAGAACAGAAACAGCAGCAGCACGCCGGTGGCTACCAGGGTATAGAGCCCATGTCGTAGCAGAACCGGGGCGCTACGGGCCTCCCGATAGGCTTTGATCGCCTCGCCGATGCGCGCCAGGTTGACTTGTGCGATCAGATTTCGTCTGACGCCTTCCAATCGGGCATCGGCATCGAACACACCCATGAGAGGACGTGCGCCCGCCAGGAGCTGACTCCGGTCGTCGGATTCCTGGATACGTAATTGATCGGTGGTGATGCTGGCGTCTCCGGCGACCGCCAGGATACGCTCCGCGATGCTCTCGGCCCGTTTTTCCGCTGGGAATGAAGAGGTGCCCCGTACCCGAAACAGGGTGACGCCGTCGATGCGGACCGGCGCCGTGGGGATGGAGGTCTCGGTTTCCGGGGCTTCGATATCCTTCAGGGCCGTGGTGGCTTTCGCTTCGGTCTGGGCGTTGGTGGCTTCATCCCCGGCGCCGACCGTCGTCGCCAAAGTGGTCAATCCAAGAAACAACACGGCCAGCGTTGCCGACCTGAAGGCGACAAGACACCAAGATAGCTCGCGAAGGATCCGGCGTGACCAAATGCTTGTTTTCATAACAGCCTTCCACTAGATATGGGGAAAGAGAACCCTTGATCGGGTGCGACCAGAGTGAGCTTCCCTCGGTGTTCCGTCTTCCAAGGGATGGTCTCTATGCTACCAGCTTCTCCAGCGGCGGACGCTTGACTCCCTTGGTCGGAAACCGGCCAGGAGACAGCTGGCCGAGTATCGAAGGCCTCCCGGGCAGCGACGAAAAAGGGCCATTTTCCGTTCTTTTTTCGAGAACAATCTCTCTGTATCAACGCAATTGTTCTCGGATAGAGAACAATAAATCGACTCCAAGAACCCGTGCCCGGGAGCCATGCGGGATGTAGGCGCCTCCGCGGACTTGATCCGGGGATTGCCGGCGCTCTCGTTGAGATAGAAATGATTGCCCCGTCCCGGGTAGATGCTGGTGAGGTAGAGATCTAGATCCCCGTCGTTGTCGGCATCGAACAACACCGGCTCGGCGTTGGTCTCGTCGAAAGCGATACCGCTCAAGTCGGATAGGTAGTTCGGGCACCTTTTGAAGTGCCAGACATTCTTGGTGGGTTGCCGAACCTCGAACAGCTTGTGTTCGTCGCGATCGCACCAGGTTTCGGCCTTGGCATTCATCGCGTGGACAGGCTCCAGCTATGCCACGGCCTGCTCGACGACGGCGTCGGCGAGGTGGATTTGGGTGGCTTGGGCGTCTTTGATGCGCGCCTTGAGGGCGTCGCACAGGGCCATGAGTTCATCGACTTTGGCGACGATGCGGTGCTGCTCAGCCAACGGCGGAACTGGAATATTCAGGTTTTCAACATCGCCGACTCGCAAGTGTTTCACGGTCGAACCGATCGCATATTCAGATGCTCTTTCCAACAAATGCGGTTCGGTCAACGCCAACAACAAATACTCATTAGAAACATACTCATGCATTGGGCGAATTAGCATCGTTCTTTGACCAAGGCAGAAGAGTTGGTCGCGCGGGATAATCGCAGCTTCGCCCATTGGGGCCTCCCGTGTGAAGATTATGTCTCCTGGCGCAGGCGGACACCTCCTGGACCAATAGTTATATGTATCCATGGTCACGTACTTGATGTCATCCATCTTAAAACGACGCTCCCGAATATTTGACGTCCTAATAATCGGGATTCCCGTTTCTGAATATGGCGCAGTCTTGTTATGGCAATCAACGAGCAGTTGACTCACCTGTATTAGGTGAGCGCAACCCCAAGTTGGCGGAAGCGGAAATGGTGCCTTTGGTGCGCTAAGCTTTTTTACCTTGCGCAGCATCGTCGCGCACTCCGGATTTTTAACCTCGTTTTCCCTCAACCAAGAGTCCCGTGCAGAGAATAAACCCATCAATAGTGTACTCGCCGGTTTGTCATTTGGGTCTTGCGGAACGAGTTTGCCCATGACGGCGAGTTGGAGGAGGGTTTGTTTGAGTTGGTTGATGCTGGCTTCGGTGGTGAACAGGGTGTCGAAGTGGCTGGCGATGCGCGCCCAGGCTTCTTCAAATTCCGGTCGCCCTGAGCCTGTCGAAGGGCGTGCTTCGACGGCTCGCCCCCTCGACAAGCTCGGGGCTCGCAGCTCAGTACGAACGGATGAAGCACGCCCTTCGACAGGCTCAGGGCGAACGGATGAAGGGCGGGTGAGCGTGCCGAGCAGGGTTTCGACCAGGGTTTGGTGGGCGGCGAGGCTGTCGGTTTGCTGTTGCTCCAGTTGGTCGCACAAGGCCATGAGTTCATCGACTTTGGCGACGATGCGGTGTTGTTCGGCGAGGGGTGGAAGCATGAAAAAGTGAGTGGCGAACTCATCGAATAGGACACTTTCTACAGTCATGCCGAGGGTGTAAAAAGAACTGTGTAACTGGTTATCTTTAGTAATGTTTGAAGGAGCGAGAGATGGCCAGAGTAAAGACGAAAGAAGATGAGTTACTGGATGAACTGCTGAAAGACTACACTGACCCC
>JBPOHE010000018.1:0-62298 GCA_052035915.1 Pseudomonadota bacterium | reverse complement strand
GGGAGGCGGTCCTATCATGAACAACCCCCGGGGAAACACAATACAAGGCTGGTGTTGAGGCGCGAAGCGCTGAAACCCAGCTTCTCAGTAGCTGGGATTCGCTTCGCTCATCGCCAGCCTACCCCATGGCTTTCAGGCGGAAAAACTGATAGGAAATGGTATAAGAAGCTGTTTGAAAACCTTCGCTTCCCGGGCTTCAAGTCGAAGGCCTCGGGCATCGATCGAAAAGGCCGGATTTGTGTTCTTTTTTCAAGAATAAATAAAGAGATAAAGCCAGGATTGTTCTCTATATAAGAACAATAACCACAGAAACAGGCCTCGGCCCGGAGGCTTGGAGGTTGCCACGAGAATTTCCAAACAGTTTCTAAGGCGCTGTCGTCGCGATAGCTTGTCGGGCCTGGCTGGTACTCGAGGGTTCTCGGCTCCACCGAAGGTACCCGCCATGGCTCTGGATTCCGGCTTCCCGGCCGGAATGACGGCACCTCTCTTTCTCGCTGAAATAACTGATTCATCGGATCGAGGAATGACATCAGTAGCTTAGGCGGACCTCAGCGGGAAACTCGCCGATCCTGACCGCAAAGGGGCTGCATGGCCGGGTCGGTTGATCATTGATCAAGACGGCTCGAAGCGGCTTTTCCCCCGGCGGCTGGAAGATGATCCCACCCGGGGGGAGTTCGAGTTCCCCTCCGAGTTCCAGCTGGAGGTCCTGCTCCGGGGTGCGCCTCAGGCTGAGATCGAGGCGACCGTAGCGGCAACGCAGTCCTCTGACCTCTATCCCCTCTGGGTCGTCCAGCCAGTCTTCCGGGATGCCCGCGCCGATCACCAGGGTCTGATCCGCCTCCCGTTCGTAGAGAAACAGGCTCAGGAAGGCGAGGATGTACTCGGCGCCGATCCAGGCATGAGGCAGATCGCCCAGATGGCCGGGGGTGCGGTAGTCGCGCCAGGCGATCTCCGGCCACTGGTTCCAGGGCCGGGGGCGGCGGTCGTTCAAGAAGAATTCCAGCAGTTCCCGGGCCTCGTTGCGGCGGCCCAGCCGCACCAGGGCACCGATGATCCGGATCTCGTAAGGGGTGTACTGGCTCCAGGGGACCTGGTCCTGATGCATGGCGCGAAAGTGCTGGAGATAGAGGTCGAAACTCCGTGCCACCGCCTCCGGGGGCAGGAGTTGCGCTTCGTCCACCAGGGTCAGGGCGATGGTCATGGCCACCGGGTCTGGGTCGGCCCATTCGACCGAGGCGGGGAGGAAGTCGAGCCGGCGTTCTTCCATGACGGCACGGATGGAGGCGGCCAGACAAGGGCGCAGATCGTCGCGCCACGGGGCGATCACGGCGGCGGCGGACGCTTCCCCCAGGATCTGCGCCATGGTTACGGCATCCTTCAGCCCACGCAAGGCCCAGAAGTCATCCCAATAGGCATGCACCGGGTGAGCCAGATAGCCTTCGTGACTCACCGATTCGGGTAACAGCCCATAGCGGTTCGCCAAGGCGCCGGTTTGATATTCGGTGCCCAGGCGCTGACGGCGTAACTTCTGGATGTAGTCGACCGCCCGTTGGACCGCCGGCCAGAGTTCGCGCAAGAGCTCGACATCTCCGCCGAGGCGATAGCACTCCATGACCGTGTAGATGAACTGCCCATGGCTGTCGTGCTCCGGCAGCCAATCGGGCGTCTCCCCATCCAGGCAGCAGGGGATATTGCCATCAGTGCTCTGGAAGCGGGCATACCAGCGTACGAAATCCTTGGCCTCATCGAGACCGCCCATGCGCAGCAGGGCCGCGGCCATGATGGCGCCATCCCGCATCCAGCAGCGGGTGTAGCGCCGGGGGCCGGGTTGCAGGGCTGGGCCATCGCGGTTGATGAGGATATGGGCGGCGGCGGTCTTGCAAGCCAGGGCGGCGGTCTGGGCGGTGCGGGGCAGATGGAATTCGATCGCGCCGAGTTTCGACCGCCAGGCCGCGGCGGCCTGGGCGAAGGGGCGAGGGCTGTGAATCATGGCGGCGGCTTCCGTCTGGGCGAAGGGGATAGCGAGCCGAACCTCTTTGGTCTTTCCCGGCGCCAGCTCCAGCTCCCAGACCAGGGCGCCGGAGGCCTGGCCGAAGGGATCGCTGACTTCGGTTTGGGACGGCAGTTCACCCTGTTGGAGATAGCCGGTGACGATCTCGCCCTGATCGAAGGCGGCGACACCGAAACCACTGGGCGGATCCAGGGGCTGTATCCGACGACTCTGGTTCACCCAGACGGCCTCAGCCCGCCAGGCCAGCTCGCGGATGGGGGTGACGCCGCCAAAGTGGTGGAACTCTTGCCAGGGCGGGGTGACCTGGAAAGGGCGGATGGCCAGAAACAACCGCAGGCGTTTGGAGTTGATATGGCTATTGCGGAGGCGGTATCCGAGCTGAAAGTGGGTCTGGTCGGCAGGCCCCAGGGCGCAAGCGGCGATCTCCAGTTCCAACCCGGCCAACCGCCAGAGGACGGACGGGATGGGCAGGTAGTCTTCCTCCAACCCTTGGGTGATGTCGGCCTCGGTCCAGCTCTGGAGATGACCATCGACCCAGAGGAAGGGTTCGATGGAACACTCGCCCCCATCCAGTTCAAACAGGCCATCTTCGTTCAACAGCCCCTGACCGCCACCCGCAACCGACCCGACCGGGGTCCAATAACTCTGTTCGCCCCAAAGGTAACGCGGGTAGCACCCCTTGGCTTCCTGGCGGGCGAGGTGCTGAAAAAAAACCTGGAGGCCGCTGGAGACATCGAAAGGGAGGAGGGTGAGCGCGCGAATCCCGACCCCCCGGCCTTCGAGGGCCGGCGTCGTCAGTAAACGCAGCCATGTGGAGGCTCCTCCCGGTAAAAAGACGTAGTTGCGTGGTCCGGCGATGCGGGGGGCCTGATAGGCGGTGGTCCAGTGAAGGCCGTCGCTCGAGGTCTGGACCTGGAAGGCCCGCGCGGGACAATCCGTCTCCCAGTGGATGAGGAGACCACCGTATTCGCGTTCGACACCGAAGTCGATGCTCAGCCAGGGGTCCGGATCTCCGGGCCGGCTGCGCCAAGAGGTGGCCGTGGAGGGTTCCAAGACCGCGGCCGGTGGATGATGGGGGAGGGCGCTGGAAGCGGTCGGGACTGGCGCGGCGGTGGGGGTCAGATCCTCGAACGCGAGGGCCTCGATACAGAGTTGACCCTCGCCGCCGGGTCCGGCGGCGATCGCCACTTCGATGGCCGCGACTTCGGTCAGGCGACCGCCACCGGCGGGGCCCCAGGCGAAGTCGATCCGGCGGCTGGGAATCCTTAGGGGTTGCCAGTCCCGGGGCCACTCGAAGGCGGCTTTCCGGTAACGCCAGACGTTCTCGTTGCCAGCGTCGAGCAGTTTGAACTCGAAGCTGTTGGCCGCTCCCCATCCGCGGATATTCATGCTGAAGGCGTAGGTCTCCGGCAGTCGTAGCTTGATGAGTCGGCGCGCCACCACGAAGCCGCCGCCGCCCTGGAAATCGAAATCGAGGCAGAGGGCCTTGCCCTGAGTCCCTTCGCCGGGCAGGATGTCGAGTTTCGCCTGCCCGGAGCTGAAGCCGGTCCAGGTCGAAGGATCGTTGAAATCGTCCAGGATCAGACGTGGCATGCCAGGCTCCTCTGCCGGTTGAAAAGGTCGTGGGGTCGATGACGTCCGCACAGCAAGGATAGATCCTTTTTCCCGGGAGTCGTCCAGCCCCGGTTGACGGACTGGGTGTGGCCGGTTGTCAGGCAAGATTTCATGATTGAGGCGTAGGGAATCGATCGAGCATAACAAGCATGGCCAATACCTCCCCTCCCATTAACTGGAAGACTTGGCAACGTTTCGTCACCGTCATCCATTACTTTCTCTCCTCGGAATACGGCCGCAAGGCGAAACTCTTCATCGGCCTCCTGGTGTTGTTCCTGCTCGGGATCAACGGCCTCAATGTGGTCAACAGTTATGTCGCCCGGGACTTCATGACCGCCATCGAGGGTCGGAATACCCAGCACTTTCTCTGGATGGCCCTGTCCTATCTCCTGGTGTTCGTCGCTCTCACCATCACCGCTGTCTATTATCGCTATGCCGAGGAACGGCTCGCCCTGCTGGGGCGGGAATGGCTGACCAGGATACTGGTACACCGTTATCTCGACTCGACGACCTATTACCGCCTCGATACCAGCGGCGAGATCGCCAATCCGGATCAACGCATCGCCGAGGATGTGCGCTCCTTCACCGTGACCACCCTGTCCTACATCCTCCTCATCATCAATGCCTCGATCACCCTGGTGGCCTTTTCCCTGGTGCTTTGGTCCATCTCCCCCTGGCTGTTCGCGATCGCCTTGATCTATTCCAGCGGTGGCACCCTGCTGTCCTTTTATCTGGGACGCCCCCTGATCGGCCTGAATTACGACCAATTCGACAAGGAAGCCAATTTTCGTGCCGGGCTCATCCATGTGCGGGAACGGGCGGAGGCTATCGCCCTGGCGCATCGGGAACCTCGTTTGCGGGCCCGCACCCTGCATCATCTCGAAGAGTTGGTGACCAACCTGCGCAAGATCATCGACGTGAACCGCAACCTCGGTTTCGTCACCACGGGTTACAACTGGCTGTTGCAGATCATCCCGGCGCTGATCGTCGCCCCGATGTTCATCCGGGGGGAGGTGGAATTCGGCGTCATTACCCAGGCCTCGGCGGCCTTCGTCCAACTTTTGAGCGCCCTGTCCCTGATCGTCACCCAGTTTCAGGCGATCTCTTCCTTCGCCGCGGTGATCAAACGGCTGCTCGATCTGTGGGACGGTATCGAAAAGGCCGAGGGGGCCTCCTCTCCCATCGAACGCTGCGGGGGTTGCGACCGGATCGCCTTCGAGCACCTGACCCTGAAGTCGCCACGGGATGGGCGAACCCTGATCGACGATCTGCATCTCGAAATCCCCCAGGGCTGGCGGGTGTTGATACGGGCGCGGGACGAGACCGCCAAGGTGGCCCTGTTCCGGGCCACGGCCGGCATCTGGGATAAGGGCGAGGGGCGTATCCGGCGTCTCGAAGCGGAACAGATTTCGTTTCTCCCGGAACGCCCCTATGCGCCGCCTGGCAGCCTGCGGGAGTTGTTGGTGGGCAATGGGGAGGCGGCGCCGGTCGATGACCAACGCATCATGAGCACTCTGGAATCCATTGGCCTGTCACGGGTGGTGCGACGGGTCGGCGGTCTGGACGCGGAGCGACACTGGGACGAGATCCTTTCCCTGGGGGAACAACAACTTCTTTCGGTGGCCCGGCTGCTGCTGATGGCTCCCAAATTCGCCTTTCTCGATCGACTCGGCACCACCCTGGATACGGAGCAGGTGGCCCTGGTCCTGGGCCTGCTCAAAGCGGCTTCCATCAGCTATCTCAGCCTGGCGGACACCGATGACAAGCTGTCGGATTACGATGCGGTGCTGGAGCTCCTCTGTGATGGGGCCTGGGCGCTCCATCCCCTCCAGGACGGCGAGATGTTGGCGGCAAGCAACCGCGAGTGACAGGGTGAGCCTCAAGACCGACTCCTTCTACTGACGAGGCTTCCGGGCCTGGGTGCTTGGGCCCGGTTTTGTGTTCTTCTATAGAGAACAATAGCCCATTTAATATGCCACTTTGTTCTCATTACGAGAACGAAAACCGACCATTTTCCGCCCAGGCCCGGAGCCAGTGGAGGCAAATACTCATTTCTGTTGGGTCTTGCTCTCAGCGGCGAATTCGGGATGGAAAGCCGGTGAGATAGGCGGTCGACCGAGGACATCTCCAGAAGCGGCGCCCCTGGAGGGCCGAGTTTTCCTCTGTCGGTGCAAATTTGACCATGGTCATGTCGGTCATAAGCACTAGGTGTTATACGAATAGTGGGGAGAGCTGACAGGATTTGCAGGCAGGCAGACCATGTTGTCCCAGGGCTCTGGGTTGGAATCATTGGGGGGGATTTCCTGGGATCTCTCAGCCCCGTGTGCATGCGGAGAAAGAGAACATGCCTCGACCCAAGGGTGAGGATTCTCGGCATCTCATTTGAAAAAGTATTTAGAGGAGCAACAAGAATGAAACCTTCGATGTCGGGTCGATGGCCGGCCCTGTTAGGGGTTCTGGCCGTCGGTGCTGTGCTTATGCTTCCCTTCGGCGCCAGCCAGGCGGCGCGACCGAGCGGGACGATCGGCAAGGACTGGGGTGCGCCCAAGGGGCAGGAGTGCGTGGAATGTCACTGGCAGGAATCTCCCGGTCTGACCAAGGAATGGAACGACAGCCAGCACGGTCAGGCGGGTGTGAACTGCCTCGATTGCCATGGTACCGCTAAGGAGGATAAGGATGCCTTCGAGCATGAGGGATCGATGATCTCCGTCATCGTGACGCCGAAGGACTGCTCCAAGTGCCATAAGACCGAGTTCGAGGAAATGGATGGTTCTCACCATGCCAAGGGCGGGCAGATCCTGGCCTCCCTGGACAATCTCATGGGTGAGGTGATCGGTGGTCCCGAGGCCGTCACCGCGGGTTGCAAGCAATGCCATGGGGCCAAGGTCGAGATCGGCGCCGATGGCAAACCCACCCCGGGCACCTGGCCCAACACAGGCATAGGCCGCATCAATCCGGACGGTTCCATGGGCTCCTGCACCGCCTGTCACGGTCGTCACCGTTTCTCCCGCGCCCAGGCGCGCACCCCGGATACCTGCGGCAAGTGTCATGTGGGTCCCGACCATCCCCAGATCGAGGTCTACAACGAATCCAAGCACGGCATCATCTACCGGGCCAAAATGAATGAGATGAATCTGAACTCCGACAAATGGGTGGCCGGTATCGATTATTCCGCCGCCCCCACCTGTGCTACCTGCCACATGAGTGCCGGCGGCAAGGAACGTAAGACCCATAATGTGGGCGAGCGCATCTCCTGGACGCTGCGTCCGCCGATCTCCAAGAAGCTGAACCTGGTGAAGATGGATAATGGCAACGAGCACGATGTGCCGGAAGGCCAGCCGGTTCCCAAGGTGGGCGAGGAGTTCAAGGGTGCCAAGGTCGTCGAGGTGCTGACTTGGCAGGATCGCCGCGCCAAGATGCAACAGATCTGCACCGCCTGCCATTCCAAGGGTGTGGTCGAGGGTCATTACATCCAGTTCGACGGCGTGGTCGATCTCTATAACGAGAAGTTCGCCAAGCCCATCGCCGCCATCATGGAAGACCTGAAGAAGGACGGTTACATCTCGGCGGCCCCCTTCGACGAGAAGATCGAATGGGTCTGGTGGGAGATCTGGCACCACGAGGGTCGGCGCGCCCGTCACGGCGCCTCCATGAACGGACCGGACTACACCTGGTGGCACGGTATCTACGACGTGGCCAAACATACCTACTTCGAGTTCATCCCCGAGCTCAAGGAAGTGGTCAAGCACAAAGACGGCAATACCAAGAAGGCCGACGAATACCTGGTCAAGTACTTCAAGCCCCATGCGGGCCACACCTGGTACTTCGAGGGCCTGAGCAAGGATCAACTGGACGTCGTCCGTAAGGGATTTGAAGATAGGTACGGCAAGGGCGCCCTGAAGTAGCCTTCACCTTTCCCGGCATTTTTCCATGGCCCCCGCCGATACCTGTGTATCGCTCCGGGGGCCTCAGGCTAAGAACACTTCCTGGAATTCCATGAACGGCTTGACTTCTTTCCGTCGCGGCTGCCTGACGGCGGCCCTGTTCTTGTCTTTGACAGGGATTTCTGGGGTATCGGCGGCACTGACAACCGCCGAGCGTCTTACCGAAGCCGAGGCGCTGGCACGTGCGGGAAGCTTCGAAGCGGCCTTGGGATCGCTACAGCAAACCGTGGCGGACGATCCTCAATCCGTCGTCGCCCTGACCAAGTTGGCCGGGGTGCAAACGCTGATGGGACAGTATTCCACCAGCGTGGAGACCTACCGCAAGGCCCTCGCCATGGATGATAAGCATGCCCCGGCCTATATGGGTCTGGGGATCGCCCTCTTGCACCTGGGCGACTATGCCCAGGCCTGGCTGGCCTTGGATCGGGCGGAATCCCTGGCCCCGGAACGTCAAAAGGAGATTCAGGAGGTCAAGGTCTGGCTAGGTACCAAGGCCCAAGCCGCCATGAACCAGGCGCCGGTCCATTCATCCAGGTGAAACCTCGTCCAGTGACAGATCTGTGCCGGGAGAGCGACGACCGTAGCGGCGTTTTCCCTCATTCAGCGGAACTCTTTCATTCGGAGATCATAATGAAAACATCTATCTTAAGGCTGACTTCACTCCTGGCGGGGTTGTTGGCCAGTACCGGCCTGCTGGCGGAAGGACCCCGCTCGCCGTCGATGCTTGCCAACACCTGCGCCGGTTGCCATGGCACCAACGGCGCCAGTGCCGGTGACGCCATGCCGACGATCGGCGGTCTCGACAAGCGCTATCTCGCCAACGTGCTGGGTCAGTTCAAAAGCGGCGCCCGGGATTCCACCATCATGGGGCGCATCATGAAGGGCTATAGCGATGACGAGATCAAGGCGATAGCCGATCACATGGCCTCCCAGACCTGGGTCCCGACGGTGGCCAAGGTCGATCCCAAGCTGGCCCAGCAGGGGAGCAAGATCCATAACGATGCCAAGTGTGAGACCTGCCATGAAAAGAATGGCCAGGTACAGGACGCGGAAACCCCCCGCGTGGCGGGACAATGGCCCGACTATACCTACAACATGCTGGTGATCTATCACGATGTCGGGGCGCCGGCCAGCCAACCGCGGAAGATGCGCGAGCGGGTGCAAAAGCTCAGTCTCGATGAACTCAAGGCGGTGGCGCATTTCTATGCGGCCCAGGACAAATAGGGGAGAGCAGGCATGGCAAGATTGACACGAAGAGATCTCATCAAGGCGACGGGTATGGCCGGGGCCTTGGGGGCATTCGGCTGGGCGCCAGGCCTCTGGGGCCAGGAGACGGCCCCCAAAGAGGCGGTAAAGCCCGCGAAAAAACCAGCCAAGGCGGCTGAACCGGCGCCGGCCAAGGCCAAGGCTAGAGTGATCGTGGTCGGTGGTGGCTATGGTGGAACCATTGCCGCCAAGTACCTCAAGATGGGGGATCCCGAGATCCAGGTGACCCTCATCGAAAAAGACGAAAAATTCATTTCCTGCCCCCTCAGCAACGAGGTGCTGGCGGGTGAACGGGATCTGGACAGTCTGAGCTTTACCTACGCCGGTCTGGCCAAACGGGGTATCTCGGTGGTGCGCGACGAGATCACCCAGGTCGACGCCGCCAAGAAGACGATCAAGGGCAAATCGGGCAAGAGCTACGAGTATGACAAGCTCATCCTCTCGCCCGGTGTCGCCTTCAAGTGGGGGGCGATCAAGGGCTTCGACGAGGCGGCCGCCGAGATCATGCCCCATGCCTGGAAGGCCGGTCCCCAAACCGCCCTGTTGAGAAAACAATTGCAGGCGATGCCGGACGGCGGCAAGTTTTACATCGTCGCCCCGCCGAATCCCTATCGCTGTCCTCCAGGCCCCTACGAACGTGCCGCCTTGGTGGCCCATTACTTCAAGCAGCACAAGCCGAAATCGAAGATCATCATCCTCGATCCCAAAGACAAGTTTTCCAAGCAGGCCCTGTTCCAACAGGGCTGGAAGCAGGTCTATGGCGATATGATCGAATGGGTGCCCGGCGCCGGGGGTGGCATCGTCGAGGAGGTCAAGCCCAAGGCCATGACCCTGGTCGGCCAAGTAGAGGAATACAAAGGGGATGTGGTCAATTTCATCCCCGCCCAGGAGGCCGGTGCCCTGGCCAAGTTGGCCGGTCTTACCGATGAAAAGGGCTGGTGCCCGGTGGACCCCAAGACCTTCGAATCGACCAAGCAGAAGGATGTGTTCGTCATCGGCGATGCCTGTATCGCCGGCACCATGCCGAAATCCGGCTATGCCGCCAATTCCCAGGCCAAGGTATGCGCGGCCGCCATTGTGGCCCTGGTGAATGGGAAATCACTGCCCGAGCCATCCTATGTGAATACCTGCTACAGCATCATTGCCCCCAATTATGGGATCTCCGTGGCCGGTATCTACGAACTCAAGGATGGCGCTATCCAGGATGTGCCCAACTCCGGCGGGGTGTCTCCCTTGGAGGCCTCGGCCCGGGTGCGGGCGCTTGAGGTTCAATACGCCCTCGGCTGGTTCAGAAATATCACGGCGGATATGTTCACCTGACCGAGCCCGGCCACCTCGTTGAGGATACAGCCCGACACCCCGGTGTCGGGCTTTTTTGTTTCTGAATCATTGATCAAGAATATGACGATATATTGATGCAGATCAAAAGGAATGTGTATTGTCGGTGGATTTGATGTTCGTCAAGTCGTCCGACGGTGTCCCCTCATTCAATAGTCAAGTTCGCAACTTCCATTGATTTCTATGAATTCAGCAATAGATCCCGGTCGCCGTCGCCTGCTACGCGGGCAGTGGTTGCCGTCGCAGTCGGTGTTCCGGCCTCCCTGGGCGGAAAGGGAGGCGGTCTTCACCGAGCTGTGCTCGCGTTGCGACGACTGTATCGGCGTCTGCCCGGAAAAGTTGCTGGTTCGAGGGTCGGGTGGCTTTCCAGAGGCCGATTTCCGACGCGGGCGCTGTAGTTTTTGCGGTCTCTGTGTCCAGGCATGCAAGACCGGCGCGCTCCGCCCGCTGGGCGAGACTCGGGGGTGGGCCTGGACGCATCGGCCTGGTTTTGGCTCTGGCTGTCTTGCCGCCGAGGGAACGGTATGCCGTACCTGTGGCGATGTGTGCGATTCCGGGGCGATCGCTTTTCGTCTCGCCAGGGGTGGGCGATCCTACCCCGAGTTGGATCAGAGTCGATGCAACGGCTGCGGGGCCTGTGTGGGCCTGTGTCCAGTCGGTGCGGTGAGCTTGCAACAGCTTTAGGAGTTTGGTGTTGATGACGAGACTCGATATCTGTGGGGTGCTGGTGAAGGCGCGGACCGATCGTCTGCCCGGGGTGCATAAGACGTTGCAGCAGATCCCCGGCGTCGAGGTGCACGCGGTCACCGATCAGGGGCAGCTCCTGGTCGTCCTGGAAGGGACCGCCGAGCGCAGCACGGTCGACACCATGGCCTCTTTGTTCGACGTGGAAGGTGTACTCGCCACGTCGCTGGTTTACGAATACTCAGATTTTGCAGAAACCCAGCAGGAGTCGGCATCATGAAACTGACACGGCGTGACTTCATCAAAACCAATGCCCTTGCCGCCACGGCCGCCGCCGCGGGCATCAGCCTCCCCGGGGTACAGCAGGTGCTGGCGGCCGAGGACGATCTCAAGATCCGGTGGGACAAAGCCCCCTGCCGTTTCTGCGGTACGGGCTGTTCGGTGTTGGTGGGAGCCAAGGACGGTAAGGTGGTGGCTACCCAGGGCGATCCAGATGCGCCGGTCAATCGGGGCCTGAACTGCATCAAGGGCTATTTCCTGTCCAAGATCATGTACGGCAAGGACAGGCTCCAGCAACCCATGCTGCGCAAGAAAAACGGCAAATTCGACAAGCAGGGCGAATTCGAGCCGGTGACCTGGGACGAAGCCTTCACGATCATGGCGGAAAAATGGAAGGCCGCGCTCAAAAAGGACATGGAAACCAACAAGGGCAAGCCGCCGGAGGAATTGGTCTCAAGCGTCGGCATGTTCGGCTCCGGCCAATGGACCATCTGGGAAGGTTACGCCGCCAGCAAGCTCTACAAGGCCGGGTTCCGCTCCAACAATATCGACCCGAACGCCCGTCACTGCATGGCCTCGGCGGTGGCTGGTTTCATGCGCACCTTCGGCGCCGACGAACCCATGGGATGTTATGACGATCTGGAGCATGCCGATGCCTTCGTGCTTTGGGGCGCCAACATGGCCGAGATGCATCCCATCCTCTGGTCGAGACTCACTGATCGCCGTTTGACCGCGTCCCATGTCAAGGTGGCCGTGCTCTCGACCTTCGAGCATCGCAGTTATGAGCTGTCCGACCTCAGCATCATCTTCAAGCCGCAGACCGACCTGGCGATCCTCAACTACATCTGCCACTACATCATCCAGAACAACGCCGTCAACGAAGACTTCATCGCCAAGCATGTGGTTTTCAAAAAGGGAGCCACCGGCATCGGCTATGGGCTGCGTCCCAAGCATCCCCTGGAGCAGGCGGCGACCAACAACGGCTATCCGGGCGAGGATGCCAAGCCCAAGGGCGATCCCAACAAGGCGGATCCCATGACCTTCGAGGAGTTCAAGGCCTTTGTCGCCGAATACACGGCGGACAAGGTGTCCGAGTTGTCCGGGGTGCCCAAGGAGCAATTGGAAGAGCTGGCCAAACTCTATGCCGATCCGAAGCGCAAGGTGGTGTCTTACTGGACCATGGGCTTCAATCAGCACACCCGGGGCACCTGGGTCAACAACATGATCTACAACGTCCACCTCCTAGTGGGCAAGATCTCCGAGCCGGGCAATGGTCCCTTCTCCCTCACCGGCCAACCCTCGGCCTGTGGCACCGCCCGGGAGGTGGGCACCTTCGCCCATCGCCTGCCGGCCGACCTGGTGGTGACCAACAAGGATCATCGCGCCTTCAGTGAGAAGGTGTGGCAACTTCCTCAGGGCCTGTTGCCGGGGAAGATCGGTTTCCACGCCGTATTGCAGAGCCGTATGCTGAAGGACGGCAAGCTCAAGTGCTACTGGACCAGCACCACCAACAACATGCAGGCGGGTCCCAATGTTAATGACGAGATCTGGCCCGGCTGGCGCAATCCGGAAACCTTCATCGTCGTCTCCGATCCCTATCCGACGGTTTCCGCGCTGGCCGCTGACCTCATCCTCCCTTCGGCCATGTGGGTGGAGAAGGAGGGGGCCTATGGCAATGCCGAGCGGCGCACCCAGTTCTGGCGTCAGCAGGTGAAGGGGCCGGGTCAATCACGCTCGGACCTCTGGCAGTATCTGGAATTTGCCAAACGCTTCACCACCGATGAGGTCTGGCCGGTGGAGATCCTGGACGCCAATCCCAGCTATAAGGGTAAGACTCTGTTCGATGTCTTGTATGCCAATACTGTGGTCAACAAGTTTCCCAAGCAGCCGGTGACGGACGAGGCCGGGAACAGTTACGACAACGACGAGATGGAGTATTTCGGCTTCTACCCGCAGAAAGGGCTGTTTGAGGAATACCGTCGCTTCAGCACCGAGGGACCGAAGAAGGGCCACGATCTGGCCGAGTTCGATCTCTACCATAAGGCCAGGGGCTTGCGTTGGCCGGTGGTGGACGGCAAGGAGACCCTGTGGCGCTATCGGGAAGGCTACGATCCCTTCGTCGAGAAGGGAACCGGCGTCCAGTTCTACGGCAACAAGGACGGCAAGGCTATCGTTTTCGCCCTGCCCTATGATCCACCGGCAGAGTCCCCGGACAAGGAGTTCGACCTCTGGTTGTGCACCGGGCGGGTGTTGGAGCACTGGCATACGGGCAGCATGACCCGGCGGGTGCCGGAACTCTATCGCGCCTTCCCGGATGCGGTGGTGTTCATGCACCCGAACGACGCGGAGAAGCGCGGTCTGCGACGCGGCATGGCGGCCAAGATCAGCAGTCGCCGGGGCACCATCGTCGCCCAGGTGGAAACCCGGGGGCGGAACAAAACCCCGGAGGGGCTGATCTTCGTGCCTTTCTTCGATGAAGGACGTCTGATCAACAAGCTGACCCTGGACGCCACCTGTCCGATCTCGAAAGAGACCGACTTCAAGAAGTGCGCGGTCAAGGTGGAGCGGGCCTGATCGACGGCATTCTTCAGTGAAGCCAAGGCTGAGCATGAATCCCCAACGTCGTAAGTTTTTGACCGACTCACTGAAGACGGTCTGCGGCGTTGGGGTCGTGGCCCTGGGTCTGGGGCTGCTCAGTCGGCAGTCCAGGGCGCTGCCGTCGACAGCCATTCGTCCGCCAGGGGCCTTGCCCGAGGAGGACTTTCTCGGCGCCTGCATCCGCTGTGGGCTCTGCGTACGGGATTGCCCCTACGATACTTTGCGTCTGTCCCGGCCTGGCGAGGCCGTCGCCCTGGGGACACCCTATTTCGTCGCCCGCGACATCCCCTGCGAGATGTGCGAGGACATCCCCTGCGTCAAGGCCTGTCCGACCGGGGCGCTGAAGCCGGATTTGACCCGGATCGATAACGCCCGCATGGGACTGGCGGTGGTCATCGATCAGGAATCCTGTATCGCCTTCCGCGGCCTGAGGTGCGAGGTCTGTTTCAACATCTGCCCGGTGCGGGGCAAGGCGATCAGTCTGGAATACCAGCACAACGCCCGCAGCGGCAAGCACGCCAGGTTCATCCCCATCGTGCATTCCGATGCCTGCACCGGTTGCGGCAAATGCGAAAAGTCCTGCGTGCTGGATGAGGCGGCGATCAAGGTGTTGCCCCTCCATCTGGCCAAGGGATTGCTGGGTCGGCATTACCGTCTCGGCTGGGAGGAAAAGGCCAAGGCCGGCGGTAGCCTGGTCACGCCGGATGCCCAGCATAGCTACAACCTGCCCGAGGGTATGAGCTACGAGCATGGCGGGGCCGGTCTGATCATGGATAAAGGGGAGGGGGCGACCCCCTTCCAGGATGACCCCTTGCGGACCCTGAATTCGCGGAGGCTACCCTGATGGCGACCCGGGAAGGCTATCCGGGCCGGGAGGCCGTCCGACTCAAAGGTTGGCTGGGCGCTCATAAGTGGTTCTTATTGAGACGCCTGACGCAGCTCATGGTCCTGATCCTGTTCCTGCTCGGTCCCTGGTTCGGCCTCTGGTTGATCAAGGGCAGCATGGCCTCTAGCGAGATCCTGGATCGGATCCCCCTGACCGATCCCTATGTCCTGCTGCAAATGTGGCTGACCGGACACTGGCCGGCCACCAGCGGATTGCTGGGTGCGGCCATAGTGCTACTCGCCTATTGGCTCCTCGGCGGACGGGCCTACTGTAGTTGGGTCTGTCCCATCAACATGGTGACCGACGCCGCCGAATGGCTGCGGCTCAGACTGGGCATCAAAGGCGGCGCCAGCCTTTCCCGCGGCCTGAGATACTGGCTGTTGGGCGCCACCCTGATAGTGGCGTTGGTGACCGGCACCCTGGCCTGGGAGTTGCTGAATCCGGTCTCCATGGTATTCCGGGGTTTGATTTTCGGCATGGGACTGGCCTGGGGCATGGTGATCGCTATTTTCCTGCTCGATGTCTTTATCAGTCGCCGTGCCTGGTGCGGGCACATTTGTCCAGTCGGTGCCTTTTACAGCCTCATCGGTTTCGGCAGTCTGTTGCGCGTCAGCGCGGTCAATCGCGATCGCTGCGACGACTGCATGGATTGTTTTGCCGTCTGCCCGGAACAACAGGTCATACGTCCGGCGTTGAAGGGGGCCCCGCAGGGCCGCAGTCCGCTCATCCTGTCTGGAAACTGTACCAACTGCGGTCGTTGTATCGACCTCTGTGCGCGGGACGTGTTTCGTTTTTCAACCCGAATCCAACATCAAGCCGCCCACCTGGGCCTAGAGAAACGCGAGGTTTTGCCATGAAAACATCGATGGTCTTAGGGATTGCCCTCTCACTTGCCAGTCTTGGTATCGCTTGGCAATCGGCGGCCGAGGAACTCAAGTCCCTGCGGGGTGCCACCGTGGATGAGGCTGCCGATCTGGCCGCCCCCGAGCTGAAAAAGTATCACAAGGATGGTCCACCGATCGCCCGTGACTATCTGTTGCAACCCCCGCTGATCCCGCACCAGATCGAGGGGTACACCATCAGCATCAATCATAACAAGTGCCTGGGGTGTCATAGTTGGGCCAACTACAAGGAGAAAAACGCCACCAAGATCAGTCAGACCCATTTCGCCAGCCGTGACGGTATGGTGTTGGCCAATGTCTCGGCCAGGAGGTATTTCTGTACCCAGTGTCATGTACCTCAGGTCGATGCCAAGCCCCTGGTGGAAAATACTTTCGCCCCGGTGGCGGCGTTGAAGGGTCAATGAATCGGCTAAACGTGCGTCACTGCGACCAAGAGGGCTCATCCCATGACTGAGACTCAACACAAAGGTATTATCCGGCGGACATCGCCCTGGGTGGTGCTCATCCTCGGCGGCGTGCTCGGCGTGATTTTCTGGGGCGGCTTCAATACGGCCATGGATGCCACCAATCAGGAGAAGTTCTGTATCTCCTGTCACGAGATGTATGAAAACGTCTATCTCGAATATAAAAACACCATTCACTACAACAACCGCACCGGGGTGCGGGCGACCTGTCCCGATTGTCATGTCCCCAAGGACTGGGTGCACAAGGTGGTGCGCAAGATCCAGGCCAGCAACGAGCTGTACCACAAAGTGCTCGGCTCGATCGATACCCCGGCTAAGTTCAATGCCAAGCGGCTGGCTCTGGCGCACAATGTATGGAATTCCATGAAAAAGACCGATTCGCGGGAATGTCGTAACTGTCACGACAATCAGTCCATGGACTATACCTACCAGGGGCGGCGCGCCGTGGCGGCTCACGTCCGCGGCCTGGATGAAAAACTGACCTGTATCGACTGTCATAAAGGCATCGCCCATCGTCTCCCGGATATGTTCGAAGACGACAAGAGCGCCGTATTGGCGGTGCATGCCAAAAAATAAGAGGTATCACGGGACTCCGACAGGATCTGCGGCATTCTTGGCGGGCTGATCGGGCGTCCCTTTCGGTGGCTCGATTTCCGACTGGCGTACCCGCCTTTCTTGTGCTGAACTTCATCCGATAATGGATCGGCCCCGCGTTCCCCAACCCCGGGGGCGCAGGGGCCCCCTGAGATCCATTCGTCAAGGCCGGCACCCGATCTCCGGACCCTCAGACCAGTAGGACCTGTTGCATGAACGAGGCGAAGATACCCAGCGACGTCAGTAGTGGAGTCGATCGGCGAGCGGAGGTACAGGTTCGCATGCACACCCCGGAGCCGCTTGTTCGCGAGGCCGGGACATGGCGCTGATCGATTCCTTCGGCAGGCCGGTCACCTATCTCCGGCTCTCGGTTACCGATCGCTGTGATTTTCGTTGTCGCTACTGTATGCCGCCCGGTTATCGGGGGTTCCTGCCTCGCGCCGAGCTGCTGACGGCGGAGGAGATGCTACGCCTGGCGCGGGCGAGCGCTTGGTTGGGGATTTCCAGGGTGCGTCTGACGGGAGGCGAGCCCCTGGTCAGGGAGGACATCCTGGAGATTGTCGGTGGTATGGGAAAACTTTCCGGGATCGAGGATCTCTCCCTCAGCACCAACGGCTCCCAGTTGGACAGGCTGGCGTTTCCTCTGCGGTCGGCGGGGGTCTCCCGCATCAATGTCAGTCTGGATTCATTGGATGGGGCACTGTTTCATCAATTGACCCGGGGAAACCTCAGCCAGGTCCTGGCCGGCCTGGAGGCCGCCAAGGCCGCCGGCATGAATCCCATCAAGCTCAACATGGTGGTGATGGGTGGTGTGAACGACCACGAGGTCGAAGCCATGGTGGATTTCTCCGCCACCCAGGGATTTACCCTGCGCTTCATCGAGACCATGCCGGTCGGGGCCTCGGGTGCCGATCAGAGTCGCCACTTCGTGGATCTGCGTGAGATCGAGCAACGCCTGCGCAAGCGTTTCCACCTCGAACCGGCGGCGGTCCGGGGGGCGGGACCGGCCCGGTATTGGCATCTGCGGGGCACCAAACTGGTGGTGGGTTTCATCACCCCCTTATCCCAGCATTTTTGCGCCACCTGTAACAGGATCCGTATCTCGGCGGACGGGGTACTCTATCTTTGCCTTGGGCGGGAAGATCGGGTCGATCTGCGTCAGCTCTTGCGCGCCGGGGCAGAGGATGCCGAGATCGCCCAGGCCATGGCCGCGGCTGTGGCCCGTAAGCCCAGGGAACATCACTTTACCCTCGGCCTGCCCGCTATCGGTCGCGTCATGGCCAAAACCGGCGGCTGATACCGCCCGCCTTTCTTATACCCGTTCCGAATCCGTTTAGGGCTTCCGTGCCGCGGCCCCGAATCCGCCGCTGAGAGAAGGACCCCGGGGGAGGGATATCCGCGCTCAGCGGTTCCGGGCATCGACTGAAAATGGCCGATTTTGTTCTTCCTCGGAGAATTATTTGACAGTAACGAGAGGCATTGTTCTCTTCTGGAGAACGGAAATCCATCCGAAAGAACCCATGCCCGGGAGCCTCGATAGGCGAGGGCGAAAGCGAATCAGGGCGTCAGCCCTTCATCCGCCGATGAGGGAAAATCTGACAGGGAGTGGTTCGAGAAAGGCGGGCTAGCATTTGACCGCTGTCTTTCCTGCCGGAATTCCCGAGATCTCGGCACCTGTACACATCGACGCCTCCGCCGCCAGGGCGCTACGGTCGCGGATAGAGATCAGACTGCCCCGGATGCTGATGATCTCCCGACGGGTCAATTGGCGGATGATACGGGAGAGGGTCTCGGGTTTGACCGACAGACGGGAGGCGAGGGTACTTTTCGGGATCTCCAACCTATAGCTGGAGCCATTGCGGGGGGCCTTCTCGAACAGATAGCGGGCGACGCGGCAGGTGGCGCTCTGGGTGCTGAGATCCTCGATCTCGCGGATCAGGGCGTGCAGGCGTCGACTGAGACTGGCAAAGAGCACGAAACAGGCGTCCGTCGACTCCCGCAACAGGGAGGCGAAATCCTGGGCATCCAGACTCAGGATATCCGTGTCCACCAACACCGAGGCGTTCAAGGGATAGACCGCATGTTGTTGAAACATCAAGGCCTCGGCGAAGGTATCTCCGGGACGGGGAAGCTCGATCACCTTTTCATGCCCTTCCGGCGTCACGATAAAAAGTTTGACCAAGCCCCGGAGCACCAGAAAAAAGCGATCGGCGCGTTCGCCCTGCAAGAACACCCACTGATTGGTCGCGAGGTGGAATCGCCGGGCATGTTGGGCGATCCGACGAATCTGGGCGTCGGAAAGCTGACCAAAGAGATAATGGTCTTTCAGGATCTGAATGGTTTCGCCTTGGGAATCAAACATGCTGGCTTTCACTTCTCGCCGTCTGTTGTCCGATAATGCCGCCGTCAGGAGGCTGGATTCGTGGCTGGGCAGGTTGGATGAACATCCCCTCTCCAAGGGTGGGATTGTATTCCTCAATCGTTCCGCCACGCGCTCGACTCCTTTGGCCAGTCTAGACGGCGAGTTTTACGGATTATCGGGCTCTCCATGGATTCATCGCCCGAAGCCTCGCGCGAATTCCTTCCCGCGGCTGCCGGAAAAACTTGGCTTTGCCTAAAAGTGTAATACACATTCATGGCGACGAATCACCAGCTTCATTTGCCCGGACTGGTTCCGGGTGGCGAGTGGCGAAAAGAGGGCCGCCAAGGCCGGGAGTTTTCTTCATGAGTCTCTCGAGCAAATGGGTAGTTCTTCTCATTGCGGCCCTGGTCGGCGCCCTGATCCTCAGCCCCATGGGGTCTGAGTCGGGCTACGAAGAGACCTTGATCGGGGTGCAAATCCGACAGGAAAGCCAGGCGCTGGGACCCGAGATAGCCAGCCAGCCCCTGCTGATCCAGGCCCTGATGCTGGATTATCTCGCCGATCCGGTGCTGGTGTTGGCGGCACGTTTGGCCTTGACGAGGCAACCGCGGCTGGCCGGACGGATCCTGTCTCTCTATGGCGCCGAGCCTGAGTTTCAAGCGGTGCTGCTCCGTTACGGCGATCCGGTGTTGCCGGTCATCGGCTATTTTATGGACACCGAGATTTCGACGCTGGAGTGGCGGCACAGGCTTGGAGCCCAGTACGCACGATTCCGGAGCACGCTGGCCGAGGTGCTCGACGAGCCTGAGACGAGCCTTAGCGCTGCCAGAGGGGGGGAAGCTCCCAGCCCCGAACTGACACCCGAAGAGAAGGGATGGTACGCGATTCATGTTCTCCAGGAGGAAGGCTACGACTTTCTTGGTCAATTCACCACCGAGGCCGCGGGTCGGGTGCAATGGGTGCAGACCGAACGGGTGTTGGAAAGCATCAACGCGGTTTTTCTGGGGGGAGTAAGGCGGTTGGAAACCCGATGGCGTCGGGAACAGGCCATTCAGGCCGCGGATTTTGCCTGGGCGGGTCTGGATGTGGTGGCCCTGGCGGCCTCGGTCAAACTGGTCAAGGCGGTCAAAGGGGTTTCCATGGCCGGCCAGACCAGCCACAGGTTGAGCCTATCCAGTCGCACGGCCCTTATCGGTTCGCGGCTGATCGCCCGGAGCGGCGGTGTGGGGATCGCGATCGCCAAGTGGGGCGCCGTGCCGGCCGCCATCTATCTCATGCTCAGGTATCCTTCCCTGATCAATGCCACCCTGGGCGAGCTGGCGGATTGGGCGGGTTTGCCCCGGGCGCCGGTGCGGTTTCTGTTTTGGTATGCCTTGGTACTGGGGCTGACATGGATCGGGTTGTTCCTCATCCGACCCATCCGAGTCATTCTCGAAGGACTGGCCTGGATACTGCGGTGGCTGGATGGTCGACTGGCCCCGATACCCATCAAGGGGCGATCCGCCTAGCTTCTTCAGCCCCTGGGTCCAGGGGCAGGCAAGCGTCAGTGAATCTTCGGTCGGAGATCATCGGCCGCGGGTCGGTTGTGTCCGATCTCGCTTGCGCTTGTCCCGCTTCCGTTCCTGATGGCAGAAATGAAATTGGCCGGCCGGGTCGCCCGGTCGGCCAATCCTGGGCTCGAACGAGTCTGGGTATCAGGCGGCGTAGTTGGCGGCGACGAATCCCCAGTTGATGAGCTTCCAGATCTCTTCCAGATACTTGGGACGGGCATTGCGGTAGTCGATGTAGTAGGCGTGCTCCCAGACATCCACAGTGAGCAGGGCCTTTTTGCCGGCGGTCATGGGGGTGCCGGCGTTGGAGGTGTTGTAGATCTCCAACTGGCCTTCGGCATTCTTGACCAACCAGGTCCAACCTGAGCCGAAATTGGTGGCGGCCGCGGTGGTGAACTGTTTCTTGAATTCCTCGAAGGAGCCGAAGCTGGCCGCGATGGCCTCGGCCAAGGCACCGCCGGGCTCGCCGCCACCGGTTGGGCTCAGGCCGTTCCAGTAGAAGCTGTGATTCCACACCTGGGCGGCATTATTGAAGATGCCACCGGAGGACTTCATGATCACCTCTTCCAGGGTCATACCCTCGAACTCGGTGCCCTTGGTCAGGTTATTGAGATTGGTCACATAGGCCTGATGATGCTTGCCGTAGTGATAGTCCAGGGTCTCGGCGGAAATCGTGGGCGCCAAGGCCTCTTTCGCGTAGGGTAAGGGGGGAAGCTCGAATGCCATCTATGTCTCCTGTTGATTGATCCAGAGGGGCCGATGAACGGCGGGAAACCTGTAAATTGTAAAGCATCCACCGCTGGGAAGGGTGGTTGGATGTGGATGCATTAACCTACTAAATTACTCTGTATACTACCCAGGCCGCCGTCTTCCGACAAGCCTGGCAGAAGGATTTTTCCATAACGGCGAAGGGTTACGACTCCGACCGCGAGGCTCTGGTCCGCTCCCTTCCGCCGGGATATCCTGCGCCGGTCTCGAGAAGCCTGAAAACAGTGCCAGCAAAGGTCGCCACCGTTTCTCCATGAGTGATAAGAGCCAACCCGATTATTGATGACTACCCTGAGAATCGCCGCAGAGGCCGACCGTTGCGTCAAATGCGGTCTCTGTCTACCCCATTGCCCGACTTATCGGGAAACGCGCAATGAAACCGAGTCTCCCCGGGGACGTATCGCCCTGGCCCAGGGCTGGATCGAGGGACCTCTGAGCAATACCCCCGCGTTGCAGCGACACTTCGCGCTCTGTCTCGAATGCCTGGCCTGCGAGCCGGTCTGTCCATCCGGGGTGGCCTTCGGTGAACTCATGGACGATGTGCGGACGGAGAGCCGTCGTACCTGGCCAGCCCATCGCCGTTGGTGGCAGGGAGTCCTATTGCGTCTCCTCTCCGACCCGGGTTGGCTGAGATATGGGGCCGCCGGGATCCGGTCCCTGCAACGGCACCCCCGACTCTGGTCCGGGTTTCAGGGTCTGGCCTCGGCCTTACCAGCGACCCTGGGCAAGTTGTTCCAGCTTCTGCCAGACTTCCCCCCCGCCCTGGGGGGATCGCTCAGGTATCCCCCCTCGGTCTCGCCCGAGCGCGGCGAAGTGGCGATCTTTCCCGGCTGTGTGACCTCGGTGTGCGATGCCGAAGTCATCCGGGCGGCGATCAGGGTGCTCAACCGGCTCGGCTTCCAGGTCCGACTTCCCGGGGTGGCCCTCTGTTGCGGGGCCATGCACCAGCACAACGGCGAGCCTGAACAGGCCCTTACCTTGGCGCAACGCAATCTGGAAGTCTTTGCCGATCCCCGCCTGGAGGCGGTGCTGAGTATCGCCAGCGGCTGTGGCAGCCAGCTCGCCAGGTACGATCGCCTGCCTGGGATCGGTGATCCGTCCGCGGCCAAAGGCTTTGTCGAACGGCATCGGGACATCAATGTGTTTTTGCACTCCCTGGCCTGGCCGGAGGATCTGCGCCTGCGGCCGCTGCCGCTCTCAGTGGCGGTGCATGACCCCTGTAGCCTGCGCAACAGCTTGAGGCAAAGCGCGGCGGTCTATCGGCTGCTGGCGCGCATCCCGGAGATCCGCTTGTCGCCTTTGGAGGATAATGCCTTTTGTTGCGGGGCGGCGGGGACCTATGTGTTACAACAACCGGAGATGTCGGCCCGGCTGTTGGCGCGCAAGATCGCGGCCTTGCAGGCGGCCGCGCCGGATGTTGTGGTCACCTCGAACACGGGCTGTGCCTTACAGTTACGGGCCGGGCTCAAGGCGGCGGGATCGAGCATCCCGGTATGGCATCCGGTGCAACTCATCGCCCGTCAACTCCCCCAACCCGAGTCCTCCGGTGGCGGACAGGATCTGGCGGGTTTGGAATTTATAGATGGTTAAAGATACATAATTTTGTTCTAACTCAATGTTTTCCCTTTCCGATTTCTGGCATCGGCTGACCCTCGGCGGTCGTTTGTTGCTCCTCACCAGCCTGATCCTGGTCCTCACCGGGAGTGGTCTGTTCTACGCCTCCTTCAAGCGGGATGTCGAGGAGAGTCAGACCTCCCTGAAGTTGTTGCTGGATACCCAACTCCAATCTCTGTCGCATGATTTCAAAGACGCCTTTGCGACCAGGGACAGGAGCCGGTTGCAGGAGGTGGTGGACGGATTCTGGAGCCATGAGGAGATCACCGGCATCCGCTTGCAGGATGCCGCGGGGAAGACCCTGATCACCAGGGAACGGAATCGGCCCCTGAGCGTCCCGTTTTGGTTCGCCGAGGGACTGGGCTTCGAGGAGCTGTCGGCCTCCAGGGAACTCCAGTCGGAGGGGGGGCGATATGGCACCCTGACCCTCAGCCTGGGTGTCGAGTCGCGGCTCCGACACATCTGGCTACAGTTGCAATCCCATCTGTTCATCCTGCTGTTGGGGGGAGGGCTGAATCTCCTCGGTGTCTGGTGGGTACTCCGCCAGGGTCTGCAACCCTTGCAGGGATTGGATCAGGCCAGCCGGGACCTGGCTGGGGGCGATCTCGGGGCGCGTATCCCCCTCCGCGGCAGCCCCGAGGTGCGGCGTTCGATTCGGGCCTTCAACCGTATGGCTACGGCCATCGAGAAGGCGCGGAACAATCTGACCCTGGAAAAGAAGCGGTTCGAGATCGGGGAGGCCAGGCTTTCTGCCGTCATCCGCGGGTTTCCCAACGCCGTGATCATGGAGGACGACCGGCGTCGTATCCTCTTGGTCAATCAAGGGTGTTGCGATCTGTTCGAATGCAGCGCCCCACCGGAATACCTGATCGGCGCCGATCGCGCCGCCATCATGGACATGGCGGCGGAACGCTTCGAGGACCCCGAGGCTTTCCGGCAGCGCATGGCGGCCCTGCTCGGCTCGGGAGAGGCCGTCATGGATGAGGTCTGTCGGATGAGGGACGGACGCATCCTGGAACGGGATTTCCTGCCCATGCGTCTGGATGGTCGCTTCCTGGGCAGCCTCTGGATTTATCGGGATATCTCCGCGCGAACCCGGGCCGAGGCCGAGATCAGATTGGCGGCGAGTGTGTTCGAGACGGCCCAGGAGGCCATCCTGATCACCGACAACGGCGCCCGGATCATCAAGGTCAACCGCTTCTTCACCCGCATCACCGGTTATCGGACGGAGGAGGTGCTGGGCCAGAACCCACGTCTGCTCCAGTCGGGAAAACATCATCCCGATTTCTATCAGGCCATGTGGCGCGCCATCCGGGAAAATGGTTACTGGAGTGGTGAGGTCTGGAATCGGCGCAAGGATGGCCAGATCTTCCCGGCCAGGCTCACCATCACCGCGGTCAGCGATGCCGATGGTGGGATCAGCCACTATGTAGGGATCTCCAACGATATCTCCGTATTCAAGCAACACGAGCAGGAACTGGTCCGCATCGCCCACTACGATGCCCTGACCGGCCTGCCCAATCGCATCCTGTTGGCCGACCGGATGCAGCAGGCCATCGCCCATGCCCGTCGGAGCGGTCATCTGCTGGCCGTGGGTTATCTGGATCTCGACGGCTTCAAACAGGTCAATGATGACTATGGGCACGAGGCGGGTGATGCGCTGCTGGTGGAAGTGGCCCGCCGCCTGACGGGGGCCTTGCGTGGCGAGGATACGGTGGCCCGCCTCGGCGGCGACGAATTTGTCTTTCTTCTGGGGCTGGAACGGATCGAGGATTGCGAGAGCGCCCTGGGACGCATTCTGGAGGTGCTCTCCGCTCCGGTGGATTTGTTCCCGCAACGGCTGAGCCTTTCCGCCAGCATCGGCGTCAGCCTCTTCCCAACCGGCGATATGGACCCGGATATCCTGCTGCGGCACGCCGACCAGGCGATGTACCAGGCGAAACAGAGCGGCAAGAACCGCTACTCTTTCTATGAACCTGGGCAGGCGATGTGGTACGTCACCCAGCGCCAGACACAGGACCGATTCCAGCAGGCCCTGGAAGAGGACGAGATGTGCCTCTATGTTCAGCCCAAAATCAATATGAGGTCCGGAGAGGTTCTGGGGGTCGAGGCACTGATTCGTTGGCAGCACCCGGAACAGGGCTTGCTCCCGCCCCAATCCTTCTTGCCGGGGATCGAAAACACTCCACTGGAAACCGCGCTGGATCTCTGGGTGTTACAAACCACCCTGGAGCAGATGGAGTCATGGCATCGACAGGGGATCGAGCTGGCGGTGAGCGTCAATGTCCTCATCAAGTCGCTCCAGCAGGCCAACTTCTGTAACAGATTGAACCGCTTGCTCGGCTTTCACATGTCTTTTCCGCCGGGGCGGCTGCAACTGGAGCTGCGGGAATCCTCGGTCCTCAGCGATCTCTACCGGGTGGCCGCCATCGTCGAGTCCTGTCGCAAACAGGGCTTCCCCGTGGCTCTGGACAACTTCGGTACCGGCTATGCCTCCCTGTCCTGCCTGAAATTGCTCCCGGTGGATACGGTGAAGATCGACAGTTCTTTCGTGCGCGGGTTGCTCGCCGATAGCAGGGACCTGGCTATCGTGGAGGCGGTGATCGCCCTCACCAGGACCTTCGGTTGCGAGGTGATCGCCAACGGGGTGGAAACCCTGGAGCATGCCCGGCAACTCCTCCGGCTCGGCTGCGAGATCGGTCAGGGACGGGCCTTTGTCGATGCCATACCGGCGAATTCTCTGGAGACCTGGTTGGCGGACTGGCACCCGGACGGCCTCTGGGAGCGGGAGAACCTCCCTGAAGAGGTCGTGGAAAGACCACCTATCCTTTCCGAATAGAGGCTTGGCTTCCGAATGCTCGGAGGCTGGCCCCGAATTCGTGCTGAGAGAAAGACCCAAGAGGAATGTATGTCTTCATTCAGCCATTCCGGGCATCGACTGAAAATGGCCATTTTCTGTTCTTATTTGGAGAACAATACGGCCTTTTCAGGATATTTGTTCTCGTAAGGAGAACAAAAAACCGGACCCCGGCGCTCAGGCCCGGGAGCCGTCTATCGACATCGGTCGCAGGCCGATGTTGAGGCGCCAAGCGCGAAAACCCAGCTTCTTGGTATGGGCCGAGGCGCTGGGATTCGCTTCGCTCATCGCCAGCCTACCCCATACTCTTCTGAATACATGGCTTGATGGATTGAGGCGTCGGCTCCGGCAATCGCCTTAGGCAACTGCCGGGGTGCCGATCTCGAAGATACGGCCCCTGATACCCCGGCTGTCCGGTCCCATGAGATACAGATAGGTGGGCATCAGGCTTTCCGGGGTGGGCAGGGTATCGGCATCTTCCCCGGGGTAGACCTGGGCACGTAGCGAGGTGCGGGTGGGGCAGGAGGCGATGCTGTTGACCCGTAGCTGGGTGGCATCGGTTTCCGCCGCCAGGATCTGCATCAGTCCATCGAGGGCGAATTTGGAGACGCCGTAAGCGCCCATGAAGACCTTGCCGCGATGCGCCGAGTGAACCGAGGTAAAGATGAGGCTGGCGTCCGTCGAACGTCGCAACAAGGGCAAGCAGGCCTGGGTGAGCAGGAAGGGAGCGTTGAGATTGACCTGCAACACCCGATTCCAGGTCTCCGGGTCATAATCCTCGATGCGGCTGAAGTAGGGAAACTCGGCGGCATTGTGCAGCAGCCCATCGAGACGTCCGAATTCCCTCTCCAGGGTGGCGGCCAGTTCGTGATAGCTCTGGGGTGTGGCGGTTTCCAGGCTCAGGGGCAGGATTGCGGGTTGCGGACCACCGGCTTCCTCAATGGCGTCATAGGTTTGTTCGAGCTTTTTCATCGTACGCCCGAGCAACACCAGGGTGGCGCCGTGGGCGGCAAAGCTGATGGCGGCGGCACGACCGATGCCGTCACCCGCGCCCGTGACCAGGATGATGCGTCCAGCCAGGAGATCTTTGGGAGGCCTATAGTCCAGCATGGGTATGACTTCCGTTTGGTTTTTCTTATGATGACAACTATACCCCGAGCCGCTCCAGGTTGCTCGGATCAGACTGAAAATGGGCCTTTTCGTTCTTTTTCTGAGAACAATAGACCAGTATAACAATATTTGTTCTCTTCAGGAGAACAAAAAAAGCGGTAAAACAGGCTAAGCCCGGGAACCCCCCATCGACGTCCCAGCTATTCTCACATCCATTCCTGTTGGAGTTCCCGCCATCGGCGGGTGAGTGGCGTCTGCGTCTGGATTATAAAATCAATCCAGAAAGGGCATCAGGTAAGCGTCTTTCACCTAATTACCACCCGCCTCGATAATTTACCGGGTCGTCTCCTTCTATCAAGCCTGTGACCTGGCGCTCCCAACTGGCTCCCGAACTCGAACGGACGCGAAGCTTAGGTGAGAGAAGATGTCGCGTTTGCGCCACTTCGATCAGATCGTCGCCGTTTGTTGCCGTTGGACTCCATGCGCCCCGCTATCCCCAGCCCCGGTGGCCGCCTGGTTGACGATCGGTTGGTAGGGGAAAGAGTAGCTTTTGATCTGCCCTACCAGCTTGGCATGAGATTTTCCGGAAAACCCTTTGATATCGGTCATTTAACATTATTTATATTATGGAATAATGCTAAATGACCTTTTCTGATGGCCGCCGACAACGAAAGCTGCCATTAAGCGGCGCGTTAGCGGTTGCCTCCAGAGCGACTAGCGGAGGGGAAAAGGTTGGCTCAAACCGCGTGTGGGTGTCTTAAAGGTAGGCGGCCATCAAGTCGAACGATTCACCACGAGGTCATGGCCATGAAAAAAAGTTGGGGTATCGGTGCATTGCTGATAGCCGCCGTTTGCGCGGCGCAAGCGGGTAACGCGGGAGCTTATTGCTGGCAGACACCGCGAAGCAACGGGGGTACTTGCATCCTGAAACTGGATCTCGATCCGGTAGGGGGCTATGGGATTCTAGGCGCACAGCCCTGCATCGGTACGCAGCACCGTCATTGCGTACGACAAGGGCAGGTCTATGGGATCCAAGGCATGCAGTTTTGCAATGGAGACGATCCTGGGGATACCCATGTCTTTGGCAATATGTACATCAAGGACGGCAAGTTCCAGGCCGGACTTACCAGTGTCGGCCTCAGTGATGACAAAACCAACCTCTGGCACAGCGGAGGTATTTTCGAGATTGAACCGCTGACACTAGACGCCGTCCTTTACTGGACGGGGGATACCGTGGAGAAATGTGATGGTGCCACGCCGCCTTGTCTCGTTCAGCAACCCCATACCCGTATTTTCTGCCCGCTGACCTATCCTTACTAGCTTTACCGGGGCTCTCGAGGGACTTAGGCGATCGCTGGAAAAAGGTAGGCCAGAAGGCGCGGGATGTTCGTTCGTCTTCCTGGCGTAATACCGAAGGCGGACGAACAGACCAGTAGCCTGTATGGGTTTTGATAGAAATCGCCTTAGATGAGCAGGTGAGAAAAACGCCGACGCGCTGAATCGAGTGCGGGGTTGAGGTTTAGCCATGAACCAATTCGTTCATGGCCGCAGGTGCTGTTACGCGCCGATCTGCGGCGCAAGGCGTTCTTGCTGAGGGTCCAGAGCCCAAGATACCGAACGTTCAGCCTGTCGTTACGCACAGCATCAAGGGAGCGTAGAGTATTGTTGCTCCCCTATCCCTTCCCGTGCAGCCTACTGTGGCCAAAGCCGTAGGCATAGTAGATCCCCATACCGACAATCAGCCAGACGGCGAACCTTGCCCAGGCGCTCCAGGGTAGACCAAGCATAAGATAGAGGCACGACAGGACACCAAGGGCTGGAACGAGCGGAACCCATGGTGTTTTAAAGGGGCGCGGCCTGAGTGGGTCCTTTACGCGAAGCACAATGATACCCGCGCACACGAGGAGAAAGGCCGAGAGTGTGCCGATGTTACAGAGGTCGGCCATTTCGTCGAGACTAGCGAAACACGAGGCTCCTCCCACGAGTACCCCTGTGAGGATCGTCGTCACATAGGGTGTCTTGAAATGCGGATGGACTTTGGCGAAGGTGGGTGGTAGGAGCCCATCGCGTGACATGGAGAAAAAGATGCGCGGCTGGCCGAGTTGAAAGACGAGAAGGACGGCGGTGTGGGCGACAACGGAACCGAAAGCAACAAGGCCAGCGGCCCAATCTTTGTGCACGACGCGCATGGCCACGGCAAGAGGCTCGGCCGTGTTGAGCTGGTTCCAAGGGACCATTCCCGTGAGGATCGCCGCGACGACGATGTAGATCAGGGTGCATACCGCGAGCGATCCCAGAATACCGATGGGTAGCTCCCTAGACGGGTTACGGCACTCCTCCGCCAGGGTCGAAACAGCGTCGAACCCGATATAGGCGAAAAAAATCACCGCCGCGCCGGCTTGTATACCTGCCCAGCCGTTGGGTGCAAAGGGTTGCCAGTTGGACGGCTTGACGAAGCTCAACCCCGTGAAGACGAAGAAGCCGAGGGCGAGCAACTTGATGCCCACCATGAAGGCGGTAAAACGTGCGCTCTCTTTGGTGCCGATGACAAGCAGGGATGTGATCGCCGCCACGATGAAGACAGCGGGCAGATTGAAAATGATGGGCACGTCGAAAATCCTGGGTGCGGCATTCATGATTTCAGGCGTCTGCAAAGCCGTACGCAGATCCGTGGCGAGCCAGCGGGGAAACTCGATGTCGAAGCCTCGCAAAAGCTCGCAAAAATAGCCCGACCAAGAGACGGCTACGGCCACGTTGCCGACGGCGTATTCGAGAATGAGGTCCCAGCCGATGATCCAGGCCACGAATTCACCGAGGGTAGCATAGGCGTAGGTATAGGCGCTTCCCGCGATGGGGACGAGGCTCGCGAATTCGGCGTAGCACAGGCCAGTGAGGGCGCACGCCCCCCCTGTCAGCAGGAAGGAGAGGATGAGCGCCGGACCAGCACCGGGCCGGAATGGGTCGCCCGCTGCCGCTGTGCCCACCAGGGCAAAAATTCCAGCGCCTACGATCGCCCCGATACCGAGGGCAATAAGATCAATGGGACCAAGCGAACGCTTGAGTTTATGCACGGAGGCATCGGCTTCCGCGAGAATCAGATCAAGATGTTTTGTTCGGAATACTCCCCCAGCCATGCCCAAAGAATAACCCAATCCTGCGGTAGCGCGAAGAGTAAGTCTGATCCCCTGTCATTACCGACGGAGACAAGGTATCCAAAATTCCTTCAGTTCGACCTCGACCTCTTTGATGGTCGTGCAAGCTCCAGTCCGGCATGCCGCAAACAGTGAAGTTCGCGCAGGACCCCATCACCATTGGGCACCCCAGGCGATCCAGAGGCTGCGCCAGGGGGTCAGCCGGATATGCTGCCGGAGGACGGGATAGTCGCTGTTCCGGATCTCCTTCAGGGTGGCGCTGGCGATGGCCGCCAGGGCCAGGGCCGGCCCCAGTCGCCGCCTGGCGGCGCGCGATCGTTTCATGGCCAGCTCCTGATGGCTCTGGACCTGGGCGGAAAAGGTCGCCAGGAGCGACTTCAAGGTCGCCGCCGCCTTTGGGGTGGTCAGCTCGTCCGGGCTGAGCCCGACCTGCCTGAGACTTTCCCTAGGGAGATAACAGCGTTGCCGGCGCAGGTCGCCGCCGAGTTCCTGGACTACCTCCACCAATCTGATGCCGATGCCCAGTTCCCGGGCGAGCGCCGCCTCTTCCTCTTCGGCCCCGAGGATACGGGTGAGGAGTTCCATGAGGCCGCCCGTAGCCCGGTCGGCGTACTCCATGAGTTCCGCCAACCCTGGATAGGGGGTACGCAAGAGGTCTTGCTCGACGGCGTCGGCCAGGCCGAGAAAGGGCCCGGAGGGAAGCCGATGACGCTGGATGAGGTCGCCCAGGGCCGGGCTCATGGGGTGTTGTCCCCGACCGAGCCTGGTCTCCTGCAACTCCTGCCGCCACCAGTCCAATTTGAGTCGCGCCACTCCGGGGTCCTTGGATTCGTCCCGGATGCGCCAGAGTTCCCAGTGCCAGAGCAGGATCAGGGCCAGATCCGGGCGTCTGGGCGCCGGGGCGAAGCGCAGGCTGTAATACTTGGCCGAACCCGGCGGGGTGGCGGCATTGGGAAAGCGAAGTTCGGCGTCGGCTGGGGACATGGCTGGGGGAGTCGTTTCCTGGGTGGCGCAAGAGCGGTGATTCGGGGAAGCTGTCGCCTCCGGGGAGGCTATGCCACAGAATAGGGGATCATCCGAGCGATAAAAAACCCCAGGTATTGAAGCCATGAAAGTCATCGTCCAAATCCCCTGCCTGAATGAAGCGGCGACCCTGCCGGCGACCATCGCCGATATCCCCAGACAGATCCCGGGGGTGACCGCGGTGGAGGTGCTGGTCATCGACGACGGCTCCAGCGACGGCACGGCGGAGATCGCCCGGGCGGCGGGGGCGGAGCATATCCTGCGTTTCGCCCGCAATCGGGGCCTGGGGAATGCCTTTCGGGCCGGGATTGACCGGTGTCTGGCCCTGGGGGCCGATATCATCGTCAACACCGACGGCGACAATCAGTATTGCGGCGGAGATATCCCCAAGCTGGTGACCCCCATCCTCGACGGCCAGGCGGACATCGTCATCGGCGATCGACAACCCGAGACCATCCATCATTTCTCCCTCGTCAAACGCCTGTTGCAGCGGTTTGGCAGCCGGATCATCAGCCTCTTGGCGAACGCCAGTGTCCCCGATGTGGCCAGCGGTTTTCGCGCCTATTCCCGCGCCGCCGCCCTGCGGCTTACCACCATCACCGATTTCGATCATACCGCCGAGCATGTGATCCAGGCCGGACGGAACCGTTTTGCCATTCTCAGTCTGCCGATCCGCACCAATCCCAAACTGCGTGAATCCAGGCTGTTCGATCACGCCGGGCAGTTCGTCGTCAAGTCCGGTCTGATCGGTCTGCGCACCTATGCCCGTTATAAGGCGCTCCAGGTGTTCAGCGCCATTGGCCTGCTCACCTTTACAGCGGGTGTCCTGCTGGGGATGCGTTTCCTCTATTTCTTTTTCTTCACCGATGAAGGCCAGTTGCATGTCCAATCGGTGGTGCTGGCGGCCGTGTTGCTCTTGGCCGGATTTCAGATGGTGCTGATCGGTATCCTGTCCGACCTCATCGCCACCAATCGGAATCTGCTCGAAGAGGTGGTGGCCCGGCTGCGCGAACTGGAAGGCCGCTCCAGCCGGGATTGAGTCCTCTTGCCTCAGAGCGGCTTTTCACAGCAGACCATGTAATTCACGTCCACATCCCGGCTAAGGGAATAGTCCCGGGTAAAGGGGTCATAGTTCATCCCGGTAATGTCCAAGAGTTGGAGGCCACTATCGCGGATACAGACATCCAGCTCCGAAGGACGGATGAACTTGGCATAGTCATGGGTGCCCTTGGGGAGCAGACCGAGGAGATACTCGGCGCCGATGATAGCGAACAGATAGGACTTGGGGTTGCGGTTGAGGGTGGAGAAAAAGGCTCGGCCTCCCGGGCGTAACAAGCTGGCGCAGGCGCGGATCACCGAGGCGGGATCCGGCACATGCTCCAGCAGCTCCATGCAGGTGAGGACGTCGAAGGATTCCGGCATGGAGAGGGCGAGCTGTTCCACCGACAGGCGCTCGTAGCGGACCTCCAGGCCGGACTCCCGCAGATGGAGCCGGGCGACCTGCAAGGCCGCGGCACTCAGATCTATCCCCATGACCTCGGCGCCCCGGGCCGCCATGGCTTCGGACAATAGCCCCCCGCCGCAGCCGACATCGAGCGCCCGTTGGCCGCCGAGCGGTGTCCAACGCTCCACATAGCCCAGCCGCAGGGGGTTGATCTGGTGCAGGGTCTTGAGTTCGCTTTCGGGATCCCACCAGCGCGCGGCCAGTTCGGAGAATTTATTGATTTCAGTAGCATCGACATTGATACCGGATTCCATCGTACGGCTCCTCTGGTGGTTGAAGACAGGCTTGGCGTCTGGGGCGATTGCTGGAAAAGATATACCAGAGTGCACTGGATGTTCGTTCGACTTTCAGGTGCGCCCTCCGGTGTCTCCATCCCGCGGCCCGGCAGCCCATATTTTTCCGAATACATTCTGGGTTTCCGACTGATCGGACCCGGGCACCGATCCCGAATCCGCCGCTGAGAGTAAAGACCCATCAGCAAGTAACCTAGGCGCCCGGTTGTTCCGGGCATCGACTGAAAATGGCTATTTTTGTTCCGTTTTAGAGAACAGTCGATCGTTATTGTTCTCTTTCTGAGAACAAAAAGCTGGGTACAAGTGCCCAGGCCCGGAGCGCCGGAAGGGTAGGGAGGCCAGCCGTGATGGCCCGCCTCTCTCTAAACAGGGCTTCGGGTTCCAAAGGGTAGGCGGGTGAGGGCCTTTGTCCCTCACCTATCATAAGGGAGAAGGCTGACCTTGAGCGGGGAGGCTCAGCGGCGACGGATCAGGGTGCCCACCCCCTCGTCGGTAAAGAGATCCAAGAGCACCGCGTGTTCGACCCGCCCATCGAGGATGTGGGCCATGGTGACTCCCGCGTGGACGGCCTCCAGGGCGCAACGGACCTTGGGCAACATGCCGCCGTGGATCACCCCGGTGTCGATCAGGTGTTCGGTGGTGGGGACATCGATCTCTTTCAGCAATTCCCCACCGGCGTCCAGAATGCCGCTGGTGTTGGTGAGCAGCATGAGTTTCTCGGCCCGCATCACCTCGGCCACCTTGCCCGCCACCAGATCGGCGTTGATGTTGTAGGAAAAGCCGTCGCGTCCCACGCCGATGGGGGCCACCACGGGGATGAAGTTGCCGCTGATCAGCATGTCGATCACGCCGACATCGATGCTTTCCACCTCGCCGACATGACCGATGTCGAGGATCTCCGGTTCTTCGAGATCCGGGGTCTTGCGGGTCACCAAGAGCTTGCGGGCCCGGATCAGATCGCCGTCCTTGCCGGTGAGACCGACGGCCGAGCCGCCCTGGCGGTTGATCAGGTTGACGATCTCCTTGTTGACCAGACCGCCCAGCACCATCTCCACCACATCCATGGTTTCGGCATCGGTGACCCGCAGCCCCTGCACGAACTCGGAGGTCTTGCCCAGGCGTTGCAGCAGTTGGCCGATCTGGGGACCACCGCCGTGGACGATCACCGGGTTGATCCCCACCAACTTCATCAGCACCACATCCCGGGCGAATCCCTGTTTCAGCCGTTCGTCGACCATGGCGTTGCCGCCGTATTTGACGACTATGGTCTTACCCCGATAACGCCTGATATAGGGCAGGGCCTGGGTAAGGACATCGGCGATGCGGCGCGCGGCTTCGTTGTCTATGGTCATGGATGATCCTGGTGCGATGGGTCTGGGGTCGGTCTAGAAAGGAAGATGGAGATGAGGACGCAGGTTGTAGAGGGCCTGGCGGAAGATGTCCTGAATCTGCTCCAGTTCGTCGGCATGGTTGGCCTCGAAACGAAATATCAGCGCGGGGGTGGTGTTCGAGGGACGCACCAGGCCCCAGCCTTGAGGAAATTCGATCCGCAGCCCATCGATGCTGTTTTTCTGCCCATTGGGGAAGCGACCCCGGGTGGCCAATTCCTCCATGATGGTGGCCGCCTCGCCCTCGGCGAGGGTCAGTTTCAGCTCCGGTGTCGCCACCCCCTCCGGAAGTTCGGCGAACACCTCCTGGGTGGGGCGATCATCCATCGACAGCAACTCGAGCAGCCTGGCGGCCGCATAGAGGGCATCGTCGAAGCCGAACCAGCGCTCGGCGAAGACGATATGCCCGCTGAACTCCCCGCCCACCAGGGCACCGCTTTCCTTGACCTTGGCCTTGAGGAAGGAATGTCCGGTCTTGCCCATCACGGGTCGGCCGCCATGGAGGCGGATATAGCGTCCGAGGTGCTGGCTGCATTTGACGTCGAACACCACATCGGTTCCCGGGTGTCGGGTCAACACATCGGCGGCGAAATACATCAACAGCCGATCCGGCCAGATGATCTTGCCCTTGGCATCCACCACCCCGAGACGGTCGCCGTCCCCGTCGAAGGCCAGACCCAGGTCGGCCCCCTGGGCGAGGACCTCGGCGATCAGCGCCTGTAGGTTGTCCGGCTCATTGGGATCCGGATGATGATTGGGGAACTGGCCGTCCACCTCGCTATAGAGTTCGATCACCTCACAACCCAGTTCCCGGAAGAGGGCCGGGGCGACCACCCCGGCCACGCCGTTGCCGCTATCCACCACCACCGTCAGCGGACGGGCCATGTGGATGTCGTCGGCGATGCGCGTCGTGTAATCCGGTATCAGATCTTGATGCTGTAGGCTGCCGTCACCCCGGGTCAGGGAGCCGGAGGCCAGGCGGTTGCGCAAGGCCTGGATACCCTCGCCCCCCAGGGTCTCGCCCGCGAGGACCATTTTTACGCCGTTGTAGCGCGGGGGATTATGGCTGCCGGTGATCATCGCCCCGGAGTCGGTACCGAGGAAATGGGTGGCGAAGTAGAGGAGCGGGGTGGGGACCAGGCCCAGATCGATCAGGTTCCGGCCGCTGGCCATCAGGCCGCGCCCCAGGGCCTCCGCCAGTTCGGGGCTGGAGTCGCGTCCATCCCGGGCCAGCAAGAGACTCTGGCGTCCCCGGGCGGCGGCCTCGGAGCCCAGGGCCAGACCGATGTCGTACATCATCTCCGGGGTCAGGGTCTCGCCGACGAGGCCGCGGATGTCATAGGCGCGGAAGATCTCGGGTGGAATCCAGGACAGCGTGGTGACCTGGGTGGCTTGGGCGGAGGCGGGCGGGGGTTGGGCGACGGGCTCGCCGAGAGCGGACGGGACCTGGAGCTGGAGCGCGGCGGTCTCGATCTGAGTCGAGGCCTCGGCCTCGGCCTCGGGTCGGGCGCTGCCCAGCCTGGCCACCCAGGCCGACATCTCTCGCAGGCGCAGGCTGGGGAGCGGAACCTTGCGCTGTTGAAACGCCGGGGCCAAAACCTCGTCGAGGGTCGTCAGATCGGCCGACAAGCTTTCGATCTGGCGTCGACCGAGGCGGACCATGACCAGGGCGGAGAGGGCGATGAACAGCAGGGTCCAGAGCAAAAACACCCCCAGCCGGAGGCCGGTCCCTCTGGGAAGCGGCCAATAGGCCAATTCCCAGATGCTATCCGGTAGCGGGACCACACCGGGAAGGGTGGTTGGCGGCTCTTGCGGACGATTACGGGCGAACGCCGGGTTGGCATTGGTTTTGACGATCTGGCGCAAGGCCAGGATCGCCGAGGTCTGTTGATATTTGGTCATCAGGCTGTTGAGCCAGGAGAGGGGGATGGCGAGATGAAGCAGACCCTCGGGCGGATCGGCCTGACCCAGACGTACGGCCAGGGCGATATGCACCTGGGGGGTGTTGAGCTGGTGCACCTCCACCGGGGGCATTCCCGGGGTGGTTTCCGCAGTGCGTAGCAGATCGAGCGAGGCCCAACCCAGATGGGGCACCCTGGTGGTATCGGGTTCGTTGTGTCCGCGCGGCAGCAGTCTGATCCGGGAACCGGGGGGAAACAGCTGTTCCAGACTGGCCTCCTTGGCCTGGATGGCCTTGGCCTCGCCGCGCTGGAGCAGGGCGGCCAACTGGGGGTCCTTGGCGGCGGTTCGCAGCAGATTACGCAACTGGTCGAGCTCCCCCTGGAGGTGGAAGCCGAAGGATTCCGCCGTACTCCGGGCCTGATCCCTGACCTGCTGTTCGCTCTCGTCATCCAAGTGCCAGTAAAGGATCAGGGTGGAGGCGAGAAAAAAGACGGCGATCAGTCCCCAACCGATCAACCAGAACCTCAACAGGCTCGTACCCTTGGGCGCAACGGGCGCCGACTCCTTGTCGCGGACAAACAGTCTCATCTCCGAAACCCTTGTTGGCTCCTACCTATTCAATTCCACTTCAGGTCTGGATCGGGCGCACTCCGGCGACTCATCCGTCGTCAGAGACGCCCGCTATGCCCGAACCCCGCGACCCCCCTGGTGCTGGTCGCGAAGGACTCCACCACGTCCAACGCCACCTGCTCCACAGGGACCAGAACCAATTGGGCAATGCGCTCGCCCACCTCGATACGGAAGCTCTGCTGGCCACGATTCCAACAGGACAGCAGCAACGGCCCCTGATAATCGGAATCGATCAGCCCGACCAGATTCCCCAAAACGATGCCGTGACGATGGCCCAGGCCGGAACGGGGGAGGATCATGCCCGCCAGGCCCGGGTCTTGGATGTGGATCGCCACCCCGGTTGGAATGAGTTCCGCCGTCCCCGGCTCCAGGACCATGGGTTGCGTTACCATGGCGCGGAGATCCATGCCCGCGGAACCCCCGGTGGCATAATTCGGGAGCGGGAATTCCGCCCCCAGCCGGGGGTCAAGAATCTTTACCTGAATGCTGCGCATGATACCTCTCCGCTATCAGGGCGGCGAGTTGCCGCGCCAGGATCGGCTTGGGGGCGATGTCGAAGCGGCGACTTCCGTCACGCCAGAACACCTCCAGGGCATTGAGATCACTCTCGAATCCCCGTCCTTCACCGACCAGGTTGGCGGCCACCATCTGCACCTTTTTGCCCGCCAACTTGGCCTTGGCGTGGCGTTCCAACTCCTCGGTTTCCGCCGCGAAGCCGACGCAAAAGGGAGCCTCCGGTAGTGCCGCCACCTCAGCCAGGATATCCGGGTTGGGCGTCAGCCGCAGATCGAGCCGGGCGCTGTGCTTTTTGATCTTCCGGGGGGCGGGATCGGCGGGTCGATAATCGGCCACGGCCGCCGTGGCGACAAAGATCTGTGCCTCGCTCACCCGCGGCATCACCGCCTGGTGCATTTCGAGCGCGGTCTCCACCCGCAGACAGACGACCCCAGCCGGGCCGGGCCGCTCCACCGGACCGCTCACCAGGGTCACCTCGGCCCCCAGTTCCCGCAAGGCGACGGCCAGGGCATAGCCCATCTTGCCCGAACTCCGATTGCTGAGGAAACGTACCGGGTCCAGGGGTTCACGGGTCGGCCCGGCGGTCATGAGCACCCGCACCCCGGACAGCGGGCCGGGTTGCCAGAACCCGGCCAGGCGGGCGAACAACTCCTCCGGCTCCAACAGACGTCCCGGACCTTCCTCGCCACAGGCCTGGATACCGCTCGCCGGTCCCCAGATCCGCACCCCCCGGCGGACGAGGGTGGCGAGATTCTCCTGGGTGGCGGGATGCTGCCACATCTGTTGGTTCATGGCCGGCGCCACGACCAGGGGCGAGTCGCTCGCCAGACAGAGGGTGGTCAGGAGGTCATCCGCCATCCCCAGGGTCAATCGGGCGAGAAAATCCGCCGAGGCCGGCGCCACCAACACCAGATCGGCCCAGCGGGCCAGCTCGATATGCCCCATGCTGTATTCCCGTTCGAGATCGAACAGCTCCAGGGCCACCCGTTGCCCGGAGAGGGTCTGCAGGGTCAGCGGGGTGACGAATTGTTGGGCGGCGGGGGTGAGCACCACCCGCACCTCGGCCCCGGCCAGCCGCAGGGCGCGGACCAATAGCGGGGTCTTGTAAGCCGCGATTCCCCCGGTGATCCCCAGGACGATCTTTTTTCCAGCGAGAACGCCCATGGCGCTTGTTTCCTCTTCCCCTGTCTTATTCGCCGAGAGGTGAAGAGTAACGGATTGCCCGGCGGACGCAAATGGATCCGGCGCCAGCCCGCGTTTCTCACCGTGCGTCTATGGGTCGCTCCCGGGCATCGGGTGTCCGGCTTGGATTTTTGTTCTTGAAACGAGAACAATAGAGCTCAAGGTGAGTTATTGTTCTTCTAAGAAGAACAAGAAATGGCCGTTTCCAGCCGAGGCCCGGTTTCCGTCGGCTGGTAGGATCGCCATCCGGGCTGATCAGGTTTCCGCCAAGTGGCCCTTGTCCTGCAACCAGGCCCGGCGATCGGCGGCGCGTTTTTTCGCCAGCAGCATATCCAGCATGGCGGCGGAGTCGTCCCCGGGCTCCACGGCGAGCTGCACCAGGCGGCGGGTATCCGGGTGCATGGCGGTCTCCCGCAATTGCAGCGGATTCATCTCGCCGAGGCCCTTGAAGCGCTGCACATTGATCTTGCCCTTGATCTTCTCGGCGGCGATACGGTCGAGGATGCCCTGTTTCTCGGCATCATCCAGGGCATAAAAGACCTCCTTGCCGACATCGATGCGGTACAGGGGCGGCATGGCCACATAGATATGACCGCGCTCCACCAATCCTGGGAAATGTCGCAGAAACAGGGCGCACAGCAGGGTGGCGATGTGGTAACCGTCGGAATCCGCGTCGGCCAGGATGCAGACCTTGCCGAAGCGCAGCCGCGAGAGATCGTCCACCCCGGGTTCGACGCCGATGGCGACCGAGATATCCCGCACCTCCTGGGAGGCGAGGATCTCCGCCGAGGCCACTTCCCAAGTGTTCAGAATCTTGCCGCGCAAGGGCATGATCGCCTGGAATTCCCGATCCCGCGCCTGTTTTGCCGAGCCGCCGGCGGAATCGCCCTCCACCAGAAAGAGTTCGCTGCGCAGCGGGTCCAGGCTGGTGCAGTCGGCCAGCTTGCCGGGCAGCGCCGGTCCCTGGGTGATCTTCTTGCGCTCGACCTTGCGACCGGCGCGCAACCGCCCCTGGGCGGCGTTGATGGCCAGCTCGGCGATGCGTTGACCCATCTCGGTGTGCTGATGCAGCCAGAGACTGAAGGCATCCTTGACCACCCCGGAGATGAAGGCCGAACACTCCCGGGAGGTCAGACGCTCCTTGGTCTGGCCGGAGAACTGGGGCTCCTGCAACTTGACCGAGAGGACGTAACAACAGCGCCCCCAGACGTCCTCCGGGATGAGCTTGAGCCCGCGCGGCAGCAGATTGCGCAGCTCGCAGAATTCGCGGATGGCGTCCGTGAGCCCGGATCGCAGACCATTGACATGGGTGCCGCCCTGGCTGGTGGGGATGAGGTTGGCGTAACTCTCGGCGATCACCTCCCCGGAGTCCGCCAGCCAGGCCAGGGCCCAGTCGACCGCCTCCCGCTCGCCCGCCATGGAGCCGACGAAGGTCTCCGCGGGCAGGATCTCCGCCCCTTGCAGCGCATCCCGCAGATACTCGCCCAGACCGCCCGCGTAACACCATTCCTGGCTCTCGCCCGTACTCTCGTCGCGGAAGCCGATACGCAGACCCGGACAAAGTACCGCCTTCGACCGCAGCAATTGGGTGAGGGGACGGAGCGAGAACCTGGGGGTCTCGAAATATTTGGCTTCGGGCCAGAACCTGAGACTGGTGCCGGTGCGGCCCCTGGGTACCGTCCCGATCGGCTTCAGCTCGCTGATCTTGTTCCCCTGGGCATAGAGCATCTGATATTCCCGCCCACCCCGCTGCACCCGCACATCGAGCCGCTGGGAGAGGGCGTTCACCACCGAGACACCGACGCCATGCAGGCCGCCGGAGAAGCGATAGCTCTGATTGGAGAACTTGCCGCCGGCGTGCAGCTTGCTCAGGATGACCTCGACCCCCGGGACCCCCTCATCGGGATGGATGTCCACCGGCATGCCGCGCCCGTCGTCCCGGACCTCCAAGGATCCATCTTTGTAGAGGATGACGTCGATGTTCTTGGCATGGCCCGCCAGGGCCTCGTCGACGCTGTTGTCGATCACCTCCTGGGCGAGGTGATTGGGGCGGCTGGTGTCGGTGTACATCCCCGGGCGCTTGCGCACCGGATCGAGACCGCTCAATACCTCGATGGCCGAGGCGTCATAGGAAGTGCTCATGAAGGCTGGGATCGTCGTTGGACTCTGGTCGATGGAAACTGGTACGAAAGTCGGTGGGCAGGCGGCTTTTCCGACCGGAGCGGGATTATAGGGGTGTTTGCCCCGGTGTTCACCGAGCGGGGCGGCCGGCTCCTATCTGGCTGGCGCTTCGCTCCTGCTCAGCGCCAGCGCCAGGGCGGGTCTCCTACCCGCTCGTCAAAGCCACAAAGGAAAAAAGAACAAAGTTCAAATGGAAATCGTCCTGGCAAGACGAAAGCCCAGGTCGAAGTCCGCATCACCGGTTGCGTCCCCGCCGCGGAAGGCCGACCGGAGCCCCTCCGGTACGCTGCCCCAGCCCCCGCCGCGAACCACGCGAGGGCTGTCACCGGCGCGGCCGGCGTTCAACAGGGAGCGGTGGGCATACTGGTAATCCTTGCTGTATCTGGAGGCGGTCCATTCCCAGACAGTGCCGGCCAGATCCTGCACCTCGGCGCTTTCCGGGTCCAAGACCCGCCACCAGTCCGCCTTGCCGCCGGGGAAGGCGCCGACCGCGCTGGTGCGTCCGATGCCGGACTCCTGGCCGTTGGCGCGCCAGCTCTCCCAATTATCGCCCCAGGGATAAGGCCGGCCTTCGGGCCCCCGCGCCGCCCATTCCCATTCAGCCTCGGTCGGCAACCGGATCGCCCCCCGGCGCAGACCCAGTCGATGGCTCAGCCAATTGCAATAGGCCTCGGCCTCGTACCAGGTGACGCCCATGACAGGGTGGTTGTCCAGGGTCCAGGTGGGGTCATCCCACAGATAGGGTTGGGTCCGCTCCCTACGGGCGCCTCTCCCCGCCTCGGTCCACCAGCGGTCCTCCCGATAGCCGCCCTCCTGGACGAAGGGCCGGTACTGGGCGACGGTCAGGGGGTAGACCGCCAGCTCGAAATCCGCCAGTTCCAGGGGCTTGGCACCGGCGGGCCAGTTTTCGCCATCTCCCAACCGTAGTCCGCTGAAGCCCGGAAACTGACCGCTGTCACGTACAGCCTGGGTCCCGGGGATGCGGGCCCAGAGCAGATCCGGCAGGCCATCCCGCACCCCCACCCCCGGGCGGGGATCGCCCAGGTTGGCTAGGACGCGACCGACCGCGGCGCGGGCCGGCTGGTCCAGACGCAGGGCCGCTTGGGTCTGCATCAGCTCCACCAACCGCTGGGTGATGCGTTGCGGCAATTCCGGGTCGCGATCCTCCTCGGGGATTTCCTTGCGCCAACCTGGCAGCAAGGCCCCCGCCAGCCAGGCCCGGCGCCAGCCGGGATCATCCTGGGGGGAGTCTGACGGGCAGAGTCTTGCCAACAACGCCTGGGCCTGGATCCGGTTGGCGCCCTGCTCGTCATGGCAGAGATACTCGCCATAAAAACGCGCCACCTCCCACCAAGCCGGGTCCCCGGCCCGCGACACCGCCTCTTTGAGGCCCATATCCTGCTGTTGCAGCCAGTAGAGGGCGGCCAGATATTCCTCGAAGCTCAGATGGGGAAAGACATAGAGGGGTTGCGTCACCCCTTCCGCCTGTTCCACCACCCGCTCGGTGAGCAAGAGGCCGTTGGTGTGGCGGCAATAGTCGAGAAACACCTCCAGACCCTCGGCGCCGAGCCATCGGCGCATCACCCCGTTGATGATGTCGTCGCTGACCAGGGCCCGGCCGCCGCTGCCCTGGCGGACTTGGTCACCATTCTGGTGGGCCTTGTAGGCGATCTCTTTCAGGCCCTGATGAATCTTCTGCACCGTCACCCCATAGGGAAGCAGGGCATTCAACAAGGGGATGCGCTGGGCCTCCCCCTCCCGAGCCGCCTGCCAGCGCATGAGCAGGATATCGACGCATTCCCGGTAGACCCCGACCCGGCTGTCGGGCAGTTCTTTATGGGTGTGCACAATGGCCATGATGGTCAGCAGCAGGGGGATGCCCGCCAGTTCCCGCAGCCCCCGGGGATCGTCCGGGTCCAAGGCCCCTTTCAGGGTGCGGGCCTTGGCCCGATAGTCCAGGGGGCTGGCGGGATTGAGCCGCGCCAAGCCGTCATACCAGGCCGTGAGAAAGCGATGGATCTGGTCGCTATCGAAATCCGCCAGGCCGTGGCTCTCCCAGGGCAGTTGCCAGGCCGGGTCCTGGCGGTAGCTGTGCACCCGGCAGCTCAGCATCACCCGGCAGCGGGGATAGAGCTCGGCAAATTCGCTGATGGCCTGTTTGACCCGCAATCGCTGCTCCCCCGTCACCTCGTCCAGACCGTCGAAGATCACCATGGCCCCCGGATCCCGGAGTTCGCGCAATAGCGCCGGGCCGAAGCCGCTCAGGCTGGCGCGCTCCTCGATCCGCCGGCACAGAAAATCCTCCACCTGTTTGACGCTTCCCGGGCCGGTGAGATTCGTCAGGCCAGCGGCGAATTGGCGCAAGGGGAGAAACACAGGTATCAGCGCCGGGCCGTTCCAACCGGGCAAGGTCTCGGCCAGGGGGTGGACGCCGGGCTCGAGTAAGGTCTTGGCCAGGGTCAGGCCCAGATAGCGGCCAAAGGTGCTCTTGCCGGAACCGGGTTGCCCGAGCAGGACCATCCGCTGGCGTTCGGCATGGAACAGGGCCTCGACCGCCGAAAGTGTCTTCCGCCCGCTTTCCGGGACGGGAGAGCGGTGTTTTTCCGATCGGGGCGAGCTGGTGTTCAGGGAGACATAGACTTGTTCCAATGTCAGGCGACGGGCCGCGGCCTCGGCGGCACCGGGATCCAGGACCTCGAGCGGCAGAGCGCGCCAGTCGCCGATCATGAGCCGGAGATATGTCTGGCGCCGCTCCGCCGGGTCGACCTGGGGTGGGAGGGGCGGGGCGGCTTCAGGTGCGGGAGCCTCGGTGACAGGAACTGATGGCTCGGAAGGCTGGGGCTGTCTGGCGAAATGATCCCGATAGAATTTTATTACCCACGCGACAATCGCCGCGACGAGGCCCCCGATCCAACCGAGCGTTTTCTGATTGTCTGAATTTTTCAACCAGTTCCACAGAGTCTCCAGCCAGTCCATCGCGTTGTCCTTTTGTTATGGGTAGAAAAGCTGTCTCGGCTCTGATGGTAATGAACCCATGCCGGGGGTCAACCGCCCCGTTTCGCGGCGGCTGGCGGTTTCCAGCCGGACACAGGCCACCTGTCGAGCCCATTTGTCGACTTGTAGTGTCAGCCCCGGGCAACGGCTGTTTGGCCTGAGAATTGTTCTCATTTAGAGAACAATCACCCCTTATTATTCGGGTATAGTTCTTAAATAAAGAACGTAAAGAGGCTTTTTCCGTCATCGCCCGGAAGGTCGTAGATCACGCCCAGGCCCGGGGGCGCCGAGAGGCGGATAGGCCAGCCATGAAGGCTCCTGCCGCTGCGTTCGTCACATCCTACGAACTGGGAAGGTCCGAGGGATCCAGCCTGCGGGACGGGAAATGTATCCCGTCCCTAGAGGGTCGTGACTCAGACGCTGAGTTCGCTGATCCAGAGATCGTGTTTGTTGCAGAAGCTGGTGGCGTAGACTTTGCCCTTGAAACCGGCGGGGAGGCTGTATTCCGAGCGGGCTTCGGCGTCGGTGGGTTGGAAGGTCTTGCCGCCGATCACCTTGCCGTCCTCCGCCACCAGGGTATGGCGGACGATGAAGTGTTCCGGGGTCATCTCATGCTTGGTGAAGATGCTTACCTTGTCTCCGGCGCGACTCACCTGGGGGACATGACCAGGGGCCTTGGCCTCCCAGATCCCCGGCTCCTTGGCGGTGAAGAGGAGGTTGGTCGGGTAGGAAGCCGAGGCGGCGATCGCCTCGCGACCTGGGCCAAGGGCGGCGCCGATACCGAGCGCCAGGGTGGTGGTAAGAAATTCGCGACGTTTTTGCATCGATGTCTCTCTTTGGTTCGGGTGTGTGGAGACGAAAAGTATAGCTCCAGAGTCAGCCCCCGATCTGACGCCAATCCTCTGGCATCCATGAGTGATTTCAGCGATTCCGCCGAAGATTCCGGTCGCCGGCCGGGGCTTGGGGCTTGACCTGGAGCCGGGTAACGACATATCAATCCCGCCAGGGTTTGAACGTTTGTAGGGGCGAATAACCATTCGCCCCTACTCCGGCCAGGGTTTGAACGCTTGTAGGGCGAATAACCATTCGCCCCTACTCTCAACATGGTTTGAAGGGGGAAAGGGTGCCATCGGTCTCGCTCTATCATCGTTCTTATGGGTCGCCCGAGCTGGGGAAACCGCCCTTGATCTTTCTGCACGGCTTCCTCGGCTCCTGCGCCAACTGGCACAGTATCGCCCGGCGGCTGGAGTCGAAATATTGGGTGGTGGTGCCGGATCTGAGAAACCACGGCCGCTCCCCCCACGCCGCCGAGATCGGCTACCAGGCGATGGCGGGCGATGTATCGGCCCTGCTCGATCATCTGCATGCGCGGGAGGCGGTCTTGATCGGCCACAGCATGGGGGCCAAGGTGGCCATGTGGTTGGCTTTGGACCAACCGGAGCGGGTGAGCCGCCTGGTCTCGGTGGACATGGCGCCGGCGACCTATCCTCATCGCTTCGAGAATGTGATCAAGGCGGTGCTGGCGGTGGAAGCGACGCCGGTGGAGTCCCGGGCCGAGGCCGATGCCCTCATGGGGACATTCCTGCGCAATCAGCGTCTGCGTCAGTATCTGCTGCAAAACCTGGTGCTGGAGCAGGGGCGTTGGGGCTGGCGCTTCAATCGCGAGGGGCTGCTGTCCCGTCTGGAGGAAGTCTTCGGCTTTCCTCCGCCGTCCTCGGGGCGGGAATTCCCGGGGCCCAGTCTCTTTATCTACGGGACGGCCTCGGACTATGTCGGCCAGGCTCAGATGCCGCAGATCCTACGCCTCTTTCCCCTGGCCCGGATGCGCCCCATCGCCGGGGCCGGGCATTGGGTCTACTCGGACCAGACGGAAGGCTTTCTGGAGGCGCTACAGGGGTTTCTGGCGTCGTCTTCCGTCGGAGGCTGATCTCCTTCAATCGCCTCCGGGGTTGGGGGCGGGCTGATCGTAACCGATGGCGGTAATCCAGTAGCTGAGCTTCCCTTTCGGGGTATGCACCTGGATCTCCTCATCCAGGGTCTTGCGCAACACGGCCTGGGCCAGGGGGGAATCCAGGCTGATCCAGCCCTTGGCGGAGTCGAATTCATCCGGTCCCACGATGCGGTACCTTACCTCGTTCCCCGCTTCATCCTCCAAGGTGACCCAGGCGCCGAAGAATACCCGGTTGCGATCCTGGGGCGGTTCCCGCACCACCCGCAGATCGGGGATGCGTTTCTGCAGATAACGGATGCGTCGGTCGATCTCGCGCAACTCTTTCTTGCGGTAGATATATTCGGCGTTCTCCGAACGGTCCCCCTCGGCCGCGGCCGCGGCTAAAGCCAGGGTGACCTGGCCCCGGCGGCGCCATAGCTGTTCGCTTTCCTGCTGTAGGGAGATGAAACCCTCGGGGGTGATGTAGAAGGAGCTTTTGGGTGTGATTCCGGTCATGCTGTGGCCGCGTAAATCTTATGGGAGAGGGATTGTTTATCCAGGGTGGTGAGCCAGGCGGGCTAGCCATGGAGTTCCAGGATCTCACCATCGCTTACCTGATGCTCCCGCCCGACCTGTTGTCCGTTGAACTGGCCGCCACCCCAAACACGGGCATATCTAAGCGAATGTACCAGATCCCGATGCACCATGCGGGCCACGTCTTCCACCCGTTGTCCCCGGCGCAGGGTGAATGGACGCCCCATGTCCGGTGGCTGGCCCGGCACCTTGGTGTAGACCCGCACCACCCCGAGCTGCTCGAACAACCAGGGGCCGAGTTGATCGAGTCCATCGCCCCGGAGCGACGAGAGCCGCAGCGCCGGATAGCTCAGGCCGGTGAGTTCCCGCAGCACCGACAGTTCTTCGTCCACCTGGGGGAGGGTATCCGTCTTATTTACCAGCAACAGGGTCGGCAGGCGGAGGCTGAAGGGATCCTCGAGTTCATCCTCCCGCTCCGGGCCGAGGCCCCGCGGCCATTCGGCTAGCAGGGTGACCCGCTTCTCCGCCAACAGGCGGTGAATCCAGGCGAGTTGATCGACACACTCGGGGTCGCCCAGGTCCACCACCAGCAGGCAGGCGTCCGCCTGTTGCAGGCTGTTGGCGAGCCAGGGAATCGGATGTTCGGGCGACAGGGGCGGCATATCCAGGAGTTGGAAGTGGATATCGGCATACTCCAGCATCCCGGCCTGGGGGAGCTGAGTGGTGAAGGGGTAGGGACCGACGGCGGCATTCGAGCCGGTCAGACGGGCATGCAGGGTCGATTTGCCGCTGTTCGGCGGCCCGAGCAGGAGAATCTGGGCCGCGCCTTCGGGATGAATGCTGGTGTTTTCGGCGCTCCGGGCCCCGCCCTTCTTGCCGCTCGCCAGTTGCTCGGTCAATTCCTTGATGCGGGTTTTCACCTCCGCCTGGAGATGATCGGTTCCCTTGTGCTTGGGCATGGTGCGGAGCATCTCCCGCAGCCATTCCAGGCGTTCCTTGGGTTCCCTGGCTTGGCGATAGGAGGCTTCGGCGGCTTTGTACTCAGGGGTGAGATTCGCTGGCATAGACCACCCTCGGGTATCCGGATCTCAGTGGTAGCGGGGCGACGACACTCGATTCTGTAGCTATATCCTACACAACCCGAACGCCGGAGGTAGCTGGAGGCTCAGGCAGGCGGCTGGACCGCCGCTTACCCGCTCGTCTACTCTAGGGGCCATTCGATGAATCAAGCGAAGGGAGTCCCTCATGCCCATCAACACCTGGCCCGAGGCAGAACGCCCGCGGGAGAAACTCCTCTCCCGCGGCCCGGCGGCCCTATCCGATGCGGAATTGCTGGCGATCTTCTTGCGTACCGGGGTGAAGGGAAAGACCGCGGTCGATCTGGCCCGGGATCTCATCAGCGATTTCTCCGGGCTGCGCAACCTCCTGACCGCCGATCATCAACAACTCTGTTCCCGCCCCGGGCTCGGTTCCGCCAAGGCCATCCAGATTCAGGCCGCGCTCGAACTCGGACGCCGCTACCTGCGCATCGAACTCGACCGGGTCGATGCGGTGAACAATCCGGACGAAACCCGTCACTATCTGAAGGCACGGCTGCGCGACCGCCTGGGGGAGGTGTTCGCCTGCCTGTTCCTGGATAACCGCAACCGCGTCATCGCCTTCGAGGAACTCTTTTTCGGCACCATCGACGGCGCCAGTGTCCATCCCCGGGAGGTGGTCCGCCGCTGCCTCCATCACAACGCCGCCGCACTCATCTGCGCCCATAACCACCCCTCCGGCGTCGCCGAGCCGAGCGAGGCCGATATCCGCGTCACCAAAAGACTGCGCGAGGCCCTGGAGCTCATCGATGTCAAGCTACATGATCATCTCATCGTCGGTGACGGCCAGCCGGTCTCCCTGGCGGAAAGGGGGCTGATATAGGCTTTGGAAGCTGTTTGGAAACCCTTGCCTCCCGGGCATCGAGCTAAAAGGCCCGATTTTTGTTCTCTTTTTAGCAATAAATAAAGAAACAAGGCCTATATTGTTCTCTTATCGAGAACGGTAATCGCAGGCACAGACCTTGGCCCCGAGGCGCGGAGGCTGGTAACGAGACTTTCCAAACAGCTTCTTAAGGCCGCTTGGTGCCTGGCCGCCGCCTCTACCCGGCTCCAGATGGCGTCGAAGCCGCTGGCAGGCGATAACCGCTGAGCTGCCGATCGTACTCCTCGAAGCCGAGCAGGGTTTTGAGCTGGGCAAAGGGCAGGCGTCGTTCGGGAGATTGTCCCTGTTTCAGGGCCTCCAGGGCCTCGATCATGGCCTGCACCGCGCAGCTCAAGAGGGTCAGGGGATAGGCGGCGATCTTGTAGCCCAATTCGGCCAGACGCTGCGGTGGGAGTACCGGCGTCAGACCTTCTTCCAGCATGTTCGCCAGCTTGGGGCCGGGGACCGCGGCGCAAAAGGCCGCCATCTCCGCCTCGGATCTGGGCGCCTCCATGAAGAGAATGTCCGCCCCCAGATCGGCAAAGGCCCGCATTCGCCACAGGGCCTCTTCCAGGCCATGGGTGGAGCGGGCATCGGTGCGGGCCATGATGAGGATATCCGCCCCCGCCTCCCGGGCATCCACCGCCGCCCGTATCCGCCCCAGGGCCTCCCCCCGTTCCACCACCTCCTTGACCCCGGTATGACCGCAGCGTTTGGGTGAGAGCTGATCCTCGATCATGATCCCCGCCAGACCCGCCCGGGCATAACCCTCCACTGTGCGTCGCACATTGATCGGGTTGCCGTAGCCGGTATCCCCGTCGCCGATCACCGGGATAGATACTGTCGCGCAAATAGAGCGCGCCTGATCCAGCATCTCGGCATAGGAGATCAGGCCGGTATCCGGCAGGGCCAGGCGACTGGCCGAAACGGCGAAACCACTCATGAAAGTGAGGGGAAACCCGGCCGCGGCGATGAGCTTGGCGGACAAGGCATCGAAACAACAGGGCATCAGCAGAAAATCCGGGCCGGAAACCAAGTCGCGTAGACGTTGCGCAGGGGAGGGGATCATGAATCTGGAATCCTCAGGCTGGGTGACAAGCGGGGATCGGATGGTAAACCCTTTTCCATCTTGGAAAAGGTCAGGCAAAACAGCTTTCGCGCCGCATTTCCATTCGCGATCGATGCAGTTCCCTCGGATCAATCTCGACGAGGGTTTCCAGACTATGGCGGGTCTCGCCGCAGAGGTGGTAGAGCCATGGCCAGGCTGGGGGAAGCCTGTAACAGGGCGCGGAAATGCTTGACATCCAACACCAGGAGATCGCTCACCGTAAGGGCACGAGCGGTAGCGGGGCGTTGGATGGGACCCAGGATCGCTTCCACATCGAATACGTCCCCTTTGCCCAATACCCGTGTCCATCCTTCGCCGCGCAGTTCCACCTCGCCGGTGGTTACCACGAACATCGAGTGGGCCCACTCGCCAGCCCGGGTAATGATCATCCCGGCGGGGACACGTTGCGGCATCAAGCGTTCGGCGATCAGGGCGATATCGGTTATTCCCAGATGTCGGAAGGGCTGCGCACGCGCCAGAGCCACCCAGGCCGCGGCTGTGTCGATCCGGCGCAGGTCTTGGATGAAGCCCGAAGCGATGATACCGGCGGGTAGGGCCATGGTAAGGATGCCGAGCACCATGGTGATGCCGCTGAGCACTCGCCCCACCGAAGTCAGGGGGGTGATGTCCCCATAGCCGACGGTGGTTAGAGTGACGATGGCCCAGTACATGCCCGAAGCGATACTGCCAAATTTATCCGGCTGGCCTTCGTGCTCGAACTCATAGGCCAGGGTGGCCACCACCACCAGAATACACAGCAAAATAGTGGCCGCTCCGAGCAACGTGCGACGCTCGTGGGCCACCACCGTGGCGATGGTTTCATAGGCGGAGGTAAAACGGATCAGCTTGACGATCCGCAGCACGGTTAAGACATCGACCACGCTGTCTTTGATCGGTAGGAATACATCCAGATAGGCCGGCAGGATGACCAACAAATCGAGCAGCGCCAAGGGAGTGACGGCGTAACGCAAGCGTCCCGACAGCGGGTGGGCGTAACGGCCAAGGGGATGCTCGACGCAGACCCACAACCGCAGTAGATACTCCAGGGAAAAAGCTATCACGGCCACCAATTCGATTCCCGCCAGGATGGCTCCCCAGCGCAAAGTCACTCCCGGCTCGGTGCCCCAAATCACTCCCGCTACGTTGACCAGGGTAATCAAGGCCAAAATACCGTCAAACCAACGTCCTGGGGGATAACCAAGACGTCCGGTTTCAATGAGACGGTAAGCCCGTTGGCGAATGGATGCGGTCGTCATCAGATCGGAAAAGTCTCCAGCGTCAGGGTCATCGTGCCTTGTTGAAGTGTTGGCGAAACTCGATCGCGTTCGAGAGTCCTCGTTGAGCAGCGAGGCTCGTGGTATGCGGCGGCGAAGGCCGTTCCACCAGGGGCTATTGTGCCGGACGCTGTTCATCGGAGCGCAGGGAAGATCGGTGCGTTTCGGCAAGATAGGGGCTGGGATCGGTTTAACGGGGCCTGGTTCGAAGAAAGCGCGACCTTACCCCAAAGCTCTGTCAAGGGCCAGATAGCCGATGGCTATGAGGCTTGAATGCGGTTGACAATTCATGGAGGATAATAAGTGCGATTTTTCCGCAACAATGAAAACTCACAGTACCAAGGCCAGTCGAAGGTGGATATGTTCGGCTGGCCCTATACCCCAAGCCGATCCACGGCACACTCTTCAAGCCCAGGGCGCCCAGCGGCCCTCACAGCGGCCATTCCCCTTTTTTTCTCAGATGACGATCGCCGGAACGGGCGGGCGAGCGGTGGAGCTTTGTCCTTGGACATAATGGTTATCTTGGAATTAGTCGTTTTTATCGTCTTGCTGGGATTTTCCGGCTTTTTCTCCAGCACCGAGGTTGCCCTCTTTTCCCTCAACCAAATGCAACTCGAAGAGTTGCGCCGCAACAAGCATCCGCGCTTCCCGCTGATCGAGAAGTTGCTCAGCGAGCCGCGGCGCCTGATCGTCACCATCCTCATCGGCAACGAGTTCGTCAATGTCTCGGCCTCTACCCTCTCCGCCGCCATGATCATCCATTTCTGGGGCGCCGAGAGTGAGCTGATCAATCTCTTCATCATGGTGCCCATCCTGCTGCTGTTCGGCGAGATCACGCCCAAGGTGCTGGCCATCCGCAATAATGTAGCCTTCGCCTTGGTCGAGAGTCGGCTCATCGCCATCTTCGCCAGCCTCATCCGTCCCTTGCGTTGGGTGGTGCGCATCGTCGCCGATTTCTTTATCACCCTGATCGTGGGCAAGGAGCGCTCCAAGGGTAACCTCGTGACCGAAGACATGGTGCGTACCCTGGCCCGGGAGGCGGTGGGCGAGGGCACACTGGACCATAAGGAGGCGGAACTCATCGACCAGGTTTTCGAGTTCGGTGACAAGACGCTGGAAGACATCATGACCCGCCGCTCAGACATCCATTTCCTCGCCATCGAGATGACCCCGCGGGACATCATCGCCGAGATCAAACGCACCCAGCACTCCCGCTATCCCGTATACAAAGGGCATCGGGACACCATCGTCGGGGTCTTGCATACCAGGGATCTGCTGGGGGCCGATCTGGCCAAACTCGAACGCGATCCCCAGGGTCTGCGCAAGCTGTTGCGCGAGGCGCATTTCTTCCCCGAATCCAAAGCGGCGGCGGAACTCTTTCATGTCTTCCGCCAGCGTAAGTTGTCCTTTGCCCTCACCGTCGACGAATACGGCGGTGTAACCGGTCTGGTCACCATGGAGGATCTGCTGGAATGTCTGTTCGGCGAGATCCACAGCCCCTCGGATGTGGCGCAACAGGCATTGGTCACGGACCTGGGGGATGGGCGTTTCCTGGTCGATGCCGCCATCTCGGTGGAAGAACTCAATGCCTGGCTGGAAAGCCGCTATCCGACCGATCAGGTGGACACCCTGGCCGGTTTGCTGCTGGAGGGCTTCGGTGAACTGCCGGGCGAGGGGGCGACCCTGGTCATGGAGGCCTGGCAATTCGGTGTACAACAGATAGTGAACAACCGCATCACCCAGGTGGTGATCGAGCCGGCCCCGGCGGCGCCGCCTGCGGAGGTCCAGGAAGGGGAAAGGGCGCCGATCGGCGATCAGGAGAGGCTGGGAGCTGAGGCACCGCTGCAGACGGCAGCGACCGCCGAGATCCAAAGTGATTCCGGGCCGTCGCCGTCAGCGACACAAGAACCTGAGCTAGCACCGGCCCAAGCCGCTACTGAAGCCACCACCTCAAGCCTTGCCAAGCGAGAAGAGGCCTAATCCATGGAAATTTTTCTCACCTTTCTGGTCATGTTGTTGTGTCTGGTCGCCGAGGGATTCTTCTCCGGTTCCGAGATCGGCATCGTCAGCGCCGATAAGATGCAACTGCGGCACGAAGCCGCCAAAGGCTCCAAGGGGGCGAGACTGGCCCTGAAGATGCTCGAAAAGCCCGAGTGGCTGCTCTCCACCACCCTGGTGGGGACCAATATCGCCATCGTGCTCAACTCGACCGTCGCCGCCGGGCTCATGATTTCCCTGTTCGGGGAATACGGCAGTTGGTTGGCGATCCTGCTGGTGGCGCCGCTGATCTGGGTGTTCGGCGAGATCGTGCCCAAAAGCGTGTTCCAGCAGCGGGCCAACGTCATCACCCCCTACTCGATCTATGTCCTCTGGGTCTGTTCCTACCTGTTTTGGCCGATCCTCATCGTCTTTGCCACCCTGTCGAAGTTTCTCTCCAAGCTGACGGGTAGTCAGGAGCACACCACCTTCAGCTTGCGGGAGCAGATCGAGCGCATGGTGCAGATGCCGGCGATGGAAGGGGACATCCAGCCCCGGGAGCAGACCATGATCCGGCGCATCTTCGACTTTTCGGAGACCAGCCTGCATCAGGTGATGGTACCCCTGATCGACGTCAATGCGGTGGAGAAGGGGGTCAGCGTGGGCGAGGCCATGCGTTTCGCCGTCGAGCGCGCCCATGTGCGTCTGCCCGTCTATGAGGAGCGCATCGACCGGGTGATCGGTGTGGTCAATACCCTGGATCTGCTTGGTGTCGAGGCGTCTCAGCCGATCCTGCCCTATATCAGGCCGACTCGTTATGTGCCCCTCTCGACCAATATCAATCATCTGTTGCAGGAACTGCGCAAGGATGGGGACGCCATCGCCGTGGTGGTGGATGAATTCGGCGGCGCCGAGGGGATAGTCACTATCGAGGACATCGTGGAAGAGGTGGTGGAGGACATCCAGGACGAATACGATCGCCAGGAAAAGCCCTCACAATGGATGAAACAGATACGTCCGCGGGAATACCTGGTCAGCGCCAGGGCGGACTTCGAGACATTCAAGGAGCAACTCGGCTTGGCGCTGTTGCCGGATGGCCAGTATTCCACCCTGGCGGGTTTCCTGCTCGCCCAGGCCGGCGAGATCCCCAAGACCGGCACCGTGATCGAGGTGAGCGGCTACAAGTTCAACATCCATCGCGCCACCGCCCAGGCCATCCAGGAGGTACGGGTGCATTGGTGAGCGGCTAGGATAGCCTGCGTCCTCTGGACGCGGCCGCCCCCGGCGCGAAACCGGACTCGGCCCGGGGGCGAGACTTTCCCCTTGCCGCCGTGCCGGGCCGCGAGGGGTGAACTTCATTCCATCCAGGCAATTGTGAGTCGACGAAGATGTACGAGCTGCTCTCTCTGATCCTTTTGCTGATCGCCTCGGCCTTCTTTTCGGGCTCCGAGACGGCCATCACCTCGCTCTCCAAGGCCAGGGTGGAGTCCCTGCTGAGCGAACGCCGATTGGGAGCCGCCAGCCTGCACCACCTCAAGGGGGATATCAATCGCACCCTGGTCATCATCCTCATCGGCAACAATCTGGTGAACACTGGCGCCGCCACCTTCGCCACGGTGGTGGCCACCGAGCATTTCGGCCATCTGGGTCCGGGACTGGCGGTGGGAGTCATTACCCTGTTGTTACTCATGTTCGGCGAGATCACCCCCAAGACCTTCGGTGCCCGCTATTCCATCAGCATCGCACTGCTGGCCTCCCCGCCCCTGGAGTTCCTCGGCAAGCTGTTGTTGCCCCTGGTATGGGCCTTGGAGAAATTCATCCACTGGATGCACACCTTCACCGAGGCGCCCAAGGACCCCACGGTGACCGAGTCGGAGATCGTCACCCTGGCCGAACATGCCACCCAGGAGGGGTCCATTGAAGAGGGCGAACACCAGATGATCCGGCGTATCTTCGATTTCAGCACCCTGCGGGCCAGCGACATCATGGTGCATCGCCACCAGGTGTTTGCGGTGGACGGCCGCCGCAGCATCGGCGAGGCCCTGGCGGAGATCCTGGCCGAGTCACACCAGCGTATCCCCCTCCACGCGGGAAATCCTGACGAGATCAACCGTGTCATCACGGTGCAGGAGATCCTGGCCGAGGTGGCCCAGGGGAATCTGGGCAAACCCCTGAACGAGGCCGGTGAGGAGCCCATCTTCGTGCCGCCCAATCAGCCGGTGGACGGCCTCCTCGATAGCCTGCGCGCCCACAAGCACCGCCTCATCGTGGTGGTCAACGAGTTCGGTAATCTGCTCGGTGTGTTCACGCTCGAGGATATCCTCGAAGAGTTGGTGGGGGAGATCTATGACGATCGGGAGTCTCCGGCTGGCAACAACCAACAGCGGGGGACTGAAAACGAACTCCTGTTGGACGGCTCCAGCGAGTTGCGGGTGCTGGAGACCCAATTCGCCGTGGATCTGGCCGGGAAACCTACGGATTCGGTGAATCTCTGGATCATCAGCCATCTGGAACGCATTCCCGGACCCGGGGAACGCTTTGTCATCGACGGCCTGGAGGTGAAGATCGAACGGGCTTCCCGGCGTCGCATCCACGAGGTGCGCATCACCCGTCCGCCGGTCGAGAGGGCCGAGGCGGAATAACCCCATGCCTAAGGTCTCGGATTGGCGAGGGTTGGCAGCTACCAACCCTTCCTGAGTTCCCCCGGTGCTGGCGCTTCGGGTACCACCAGGGCGCTCTGACCATTCCCACCTTTGTTCGATCCATTTTTTGAGAGGAGAAGCGCATTCGAGTCTGTTCGCCATGTTCAAAAAGGCAAACTCTCCCGGCAAAACGGGAGTTATGTCAACAGAACCTAGCGGAATCCGGGAATCCAGCGGGCAACAACCCGGAAACCCATTCATGCCAAATCAAAATCACCCGGATTCCATTGCATTTCATCCGGGCTACGCGGCTGGCGATCACCCATGATCCTTCGTCGGGGGTGGGATTCACTTTGTTGACACGAGGCGGCTTCTCCGGGCAGCGGCTGTTTGGCGGGATTTTTCGTTCTCGATAAGAGAACAATTGCCGATCATAATTCAGATATTGTTCTTCAAATAACAACAAAAACAGGCCTTTTTCGTCATCGCCCGGAAGCTTGTAGGCTGGCGATGAGCGAAGCGAATCCCAGCCCTTGAGCCGCCACCGACAAGCTGGGTTTCGGCGCTTCGCACCTCAACACCAGCCTACCAGCCTGATTGTTCATGCCACGAGGGTGGCGGATGTACCGCCAGCCAATGGCGTGCGATCTCCTCGCGGCGGCAGATCCAGACCGCCTCCCGCTCTTGGGCGTAGTCGAGAAACCTGGCCAAGGCCATGGCCCGGGCCGGATGACCGCTGATCCGCCCGTGCAGTCCCACGCTCATCACCTTGGGGCGTCGGGCGCCTTCGAGCCAGAGACAATCCAAGGCGTCCTTGAGCTGTTGGAAGAAGTCCTGTCCGGTAGCGAAGCCGGTGGGGATGAGATAGCGAAAGTCGTTATTTATCAGGGTGTAGGGGATCACCAGATGGGGCGGCTCGCCGGGGAGCCAATAGGGCAGGTCGTCGTTGTAGCTGTCCGAATCGTAGAGGAAGCCCCCTTCCTCGCGCACGAGACGCCGAGTGTTGGGGCTGACCCGTCCGGTGTACCAACCCAGGGGGCGGCGACCGCAGCACTGTTCGATGACGGCGATGGTGCGACGGATATGCGCCCGCTCCTCCTCCTCCGGCACCGATCGGTAATCCAACCAGCGGTAGCCGTGACCGGCCACCTCGTGGCCGGCCTCGCCCAGCGCCCGGCCTATCTCAGGCGTGAGTTCCAGGGCGCGTCCGACGGCAAAGGCGGTGAGGGGGAGGGCGCGCTCGCGGAAGAGTTCCAGGATACGCCAGACCCCGGCGCGGGAGCCGTATTCGTACATCCCCTCGACGCTCGGGTCCCGTTCACCTTCCCGGGCCGGGCGACCGGGGAGTTCGTGCAGCCAGGCTTCCGAGCGGGGATCGCTGTTGAACAGGCTGGATTCGCCGCCTTCCTCGATATTGAGCACGAACTGCAAGGCCAGGCACGCCCCGTTCGGCCACCCGGCCTGGGGTGGGTCGCCGCCATAGCCCAGCAGGTCGCGTTCCATGCTCATCCCAGTTCGAAGGTGGTGACGCCGAACACCCGCTCATGGGCGATCCGCGGGAAGGGACCCAGATACATCCGGGCGCAGCCGAACACCGCCTGCATCTGATAGCGCTCCGCCAGGGCGACGGCGGGCGGGTTGTTTTCCGGCACATCGAGGAACAGAGGTCCCCCAGCGGCGAAGCGGGCGAAATGGGCATAGAGCGCCGTTGCTGCTGCGTCGTCATCGGCAAAGAGGGGGCCGACCTTGCATCCCTCGCCGCAACGACGCACGACGCCGTAGCCGCTCAGGCGTCCGTCCCGGAGACAGCCCAGGGCGAGGGCCTCGGGCTGGGCGATCCAGCCCTGCAAAAAGGCGCGGCGCGGCGCGGGGAAACAGGTCCGGTCGTAGGCGAGCAAGGACTCGAAGTCTAGGTTGGCCAGGGGGAGGATGTCGCCAGCGGACGGGTCCGTGGCAAACCGGGCGGGTTGGTCGAGCCGATAACGGATGTCCCGGTGGGAGAAGGCAAAGCCGCCGCGGGCGTAGTAGTCCTGCATGTTGAAGACGCCGTCCATGCCGATGCTCGCCCCGGGACGCAGGAGACCGAGCAACCGATCGCGGCGGGCGTGCCAGAGTCGATCGCCGAGTCCGCGACCACGGAACTCCGGGCGGACGATGAAGAAGCCCATGAAGCCGAACTCCCCTCCATACGAGGTGATGGCGCCGCCGCCGATCACTTCGCCCTCGATCTCCGCCGCCACGAAGGCCTCCGGATCGCACTGCCAGAAGAGTTGGGCGTCGTGCCGGCCCGGGTTCCAACCCTCGGCCGCGGCCCAGGCCACCAGTTCGTCGACCTCGGCCCGGCTCATGTTGCGGATCAGCATTTCAGTCGTCATGGCTCGTCTCCTCGGGGATGGTTCTTGTTTTGGTTGGGGTGTCCGGGAACCGGGTTTCGTCCAGACGGCACCCGGGGCCAAACAGGCTATAAGATAATTAATATTGATGCTAATAAAACATAAGAAAACATCAAGGGTTGTCGGCGGTGAATCTCACCACCTATCCGTTTTGGCGAGCAAGGATTCCTCCGCCTCTTTCCTGTTGGAAAAGGATGGAGAAGGGGGATTTTTTGGCCTGAACCCCCCTCGATCCTCCCTTATCAAGGGGGGAAACACACTGATAGGTGGCCAGGGCGGTGAATAAAGATCATGGACCCGGATCGTCCGATGTGTTACTAGCCCGGATTTCTTCCGGCAGAGGAGGCCGGGAACACAGGCTGGAGCGATGTAGCTTTTTTCCGAACAGTTCATGATCCAACTCATCGAAATCACCAAGGTCTACAACCAAGGGCGTCCCAACGAACTCTGGGCGCTACGCGGCATCGACCTGAGCCTGGAGGCGAACCGTATCGCGGTGATCCAGGGGCCGAGCGGGTCGGGGAAGACCTCCCTGCTGTCCATCATCGGCTGTCTGTCACGACCGACCTCCGGGCGGGTCCTGTTGCATGGAAAGCTCTTGTCCGGGTTGCCGGAGCGGTTTCTGACCCAGGTGCGGCGCCACACCTTCGGCTTCATCTTCCAGCAGTTCCACCTCATCCGCGGCATCCGGCTAGTGGAGAACCTGATGCTGCCCGCCTATCCCCTGGGACCGGACTATGCCGGACTGAAGGCGAAGGCCAGGGGTCTGCTGGAGCGCTTCGGCCTGGCCGGCAAGGAGGATTCCCCGGTGGAATGGTTGTCCGGCGGGGAGCGGCAACGGGCGGCGATCTGTCGGGCGCTGATCAATGATCCCGAGATCCTCATCGCCGACGAGCCCACGGCCAATCTGGACAGCCGGCTGACGGCGGAATTCATGGGCCTGGTGGCGGACCTCAAGGCGGAAGGCAAGACCCTCATCCTCTCCAGTCATGACCCCCGGGTGGCCCAGCACCAGGCGGTGGATCGGGTGATCCGCATGGGCGACGGTCTCTTGGTCGAGGACTGAGCCGTGTTTTTCAATCCGGCCATCCTCGCCCTGGTGGGCGTCAACGCCCTGGTGTCCGGCTTGCTGCTGCTGGCCGCCGGCTTTGCGCTCCAGGTGCTGCGGTACTGGGATCTGGCCAGCGGCTCCGAGCGGCAGTTGCGGCTCGAACGCCGCACCTATCTGATCTCCACCATCCTGGGCTTGTTGCTGGTCGCCGAGAGCCTGTCGCTGTGGCTCTTCGTCCATACCGCCGAGTCGCTGCACAGCCAGTTCGTGGGGGCCATGTGTGCCACCGGGGTGCTGAACCAGAACCCCTGGGGCTGGCCGACCCTGTTTCTCAAGCTGGGGGTGTTCGCTGCCGGGGCGTTGTGGCTGGTGCTCAATTGGCTCGATCAGCAGTGTTACGATTACCCGCTGGTGCGGGTCAAATACGCCTGGCTGCTCCCCATCCTGCCCCTGGTGCTGGTCGAGGGCTGGTCGCAACTCGAATTTTTTCTCGCCCTGGATCCCGAGGTCATCACCTCCTGCTGTGGGGCGCTCTTTTCCTCCCAGTCCCAGGGGCTGGCGGCGGAGGTGGCCGGACTGGAGCCCAGGACCTCCCTGGTCGCCCTGGTCGTCAGCGGTGGACTGGTGATGGTGCTCGCCGGTGTTGTCGCCCGACGCGGACGGGGGGCGCTCTGGCTGGCGGCGGTGGCGGCCGTCGCCCTGATCCTGGCCCTGATCGCGCTGGTCTCCAGTCTGGCGGTCTATATTTACGAACATCCCCAGCACCATTGCCCCTTCTGCCTGCTCAAGTCCCAGTACCACTTCATCGGCTATGCCCTCTATCTACCGCTGCTGGTGGGCGCGGTCGCCGCCCTGGCCGCCGGTCTGGTTTCGCTCTGGCGCCAGGTCCCCAGCCTCGGCCCGGCGGTGGAGTCAGGTATCAGGCGTTTCGCCTGGTTGGCCTGGCTGGGCTTCGGTCTCTTCTATGGGTTGGCGATTCTGATAATAGTGCGGTCCCATCTCAGTCTGCTGGAGTAAAGATGTTCGGCTTACGGAAACAGGCATGGCGCTGGTTGTACGGATTCGGTTGGCTGTTCTGGCTACTCCTGGCCGGCTGCGAGGGCGAGGCGCCCAAGCTCGTCAACGGCCAGGCCCTGCCGGAGACCAGTCTGGCCCGACTGGACGGCAGCCGCCTCCGCTGTCCCCAGGATGTGCGCGGCCAGGTGGTCGCCATCCGCTTCTGGGCCGACTGGTGCCCCTTCTGCAAAGAGGAGATGACCGCCCTCGAACCCCTCTACCGGCGCTACCGCGAACGGGGATTCGAGGTGCTGGCGGTCAATGTGCGCCAGGATCCGGAACGGGTGCGCGCCTTCAGTCGCTCCCTGGGCTTTACCTATGAGGCCCTGCTCGATCGCGACGGCGCCGTGGCCCGGACCTACGGGGTCCAGGGACTGCCCACCACCATCTTCATCGATCGTGGCGGCCTCCTGCGGGGCCGGATCGTCGGCGAGTCCTCGCCCGAGCTGACCGCCAAGCTGGTGGAAGAGCTGCTGGCCGCCGCTTCGCCATGACCGCCGAGCCCAGCTATCTGCTCGCCTTCGCCAGTGGTCTGTTCGGTGCCTTTCATTGCCTTGGCATGTGCAGCGGTATCGCCGGTGGCTTCTTTTACCTCAGTCGCGGCCCCTGGCTCTGGAGCCAGATCGCCTATCACGGTAGCCGGATACTCGGTTATCTGACCCTGGGGATGAGCGGCTTCTGGCTGGGACGGGTATTGGTGCAGACCGGGCTCTTCGGCCGGGGGCAGGGGCTGTGGCTCATCGCCGCTGGCGTGGCGGTGGTGATTCTGGGCGGGCTCCATGGCTACAGGCTGTTCCGCTCCAAGCCGGCGCCGGATTCCCCCGCCGCGTCGGCTCGCGTCGCTCTAACCCGCAGGTCGGGCTGGCTGGCCCCCTTGCTCGCCGGTTGGGTGAACGCCCTGGTCCCCTGTAGCCTGGTGTTCGGGGTGGCGATCAAGACCCTGGCTATGTCGAGCTGGCTGGAGGCCGCCACCATGATGCTGGCCTTCGGTCTGGGTACCCTGCCGGCCAATCTCGCTGTCACGCTCACCGCCGCCATACTGCGGAAGCGGGCTGGTCGCTATCTGTCCCTGGCGGCGGCGGGGACGGTGGTGGGGCTCGGTCTCTGGACTCTCTATGAAGGCTGGGTGTTTTACGATGTCATGCGCGGTCTGGCTCCGTGAAATGACACATGGCTCCGGCAAATCACCCATCCGATCATGGCTCCTGGGTCCTCTGTTCAGGAAAAATCCAATCTGGATCAAGTTCTTGTCCTGGTCCAGACCAAGCTGCTCCAGGGGCATGGTCTTTGCTTGAGTCCCCTCCGGGTTGTTCCCACCTCTCTTACCTCACGGAGACAGCGAATGAGCGAATCCTCGACCATGAACCGCCGTCAGGCGTTGAAAACCCTTTCCCTCACCGGCCTGGCCGGACTCGGTCTGCTGGCGGCCAGCCCCGCGGTCACGGCGGCGAGCTGCGAAGGCGACGGCACCCCGTTGCAGTTCATCCCGAAACGCCCGCCGGATGCCAATCCGCTGGACAACGAACTCGCCAAATACCCCAAGTGCCCTTACTGCGGCATGGATCGCAAGGAATATCACCAGAGTCGTCACCTGGTGCAGTACCAGGACGATCTGGTGGACGGCACCTGTTCCATCCATTGCGCCGCCATCAGCCTGGCGATCAACCTGGATCGCGGTCCCAAGGCGATCTATGCCGCCGATGCCGGGGCCAAGGCGGAGATCAGCCCCCTGGTCAATGTGGATCAGGCCACCTATCTCATCGGCTCCAGGATCAAGGGGGTGATGACCGGGGTCAGCAAGGTGGCCTTTGCCTCCAAGGAAGCGGCGGCGGCGGCGCAGAAACAACAGGGCGGTGAACTGGGCGACTTCAACGCCGCCCTCAAGGCCACCTATGCCGATCTGGCCCAGGACACCATCCTGATCCGTCAACGTCGGGCCGAGAAGCGGCAGAAGATGACGGGACACTGATCTGGAAGGAGGTCAGCCTCGGTGTTCCCGGGCCTGGGCGTTTGGAATCGGTTTTTAGTTCTTTTATAGAGAACAATGCCTCTTGATATTGATGCATTGTTCTCCTATTAAGAACGAAAATAGCCGTTTCCAGCCGAGGCCCGGAACCGCCGAGGCGATGGCCTGAGCATGAATAGCCATCCCTGGATGCGGAAGCGAGGAGTGGTACAGGGATGTACCCGCTAGGGAACCGAGGACACCCTGGCCTCCTTGAGCCGCCGTCTCGCCGTGCCTGACAAGCGCCCGCCAACTGAAGCGAACCAGGCCGGGAATTGCGCCCAGGGGGGATCTGGTTTACTCTTCGCGCCTGCTGTTCTGGCCTGGAGCGGACGGATCCGAGATCCGCGAACCCTGGTCCTGAAACGTCGCAGCCTTCCCTGGAGAGGTGTCCGAGCGGCTTAAGGAGCACGCCTGGAAAGTGTGTGTACGGCAAAACCGTACCGTGGGTTCGAATCCCACCCTCTCCGCCAATACCAGTCCTTCCCATCGGCCCAGCCGGCCCCGAAGGCGCAGAGAGCCCCGCCCCACGCGGGGCTTTTTGCTATCTGATTAGCCAGTTATTTCAGTGAGAAAGGGACGTGCCGGTATGGCGGGTTGGCTGAGGTAATACCATTTCCTATTAGTTTATCCGCCTGAAAGTCATGGGGTAGGCTGGCGATGAGCGAAGCGAATCCCAGCTACTGAGAAGCTGGGTTTCAGCGCTTCGCGCCTCAACACCAGCCTACGAATATCGATAATACCTATCGAGAAATGGTATAAC